>NZ_JBFUKW010000044.1:0-34144 GCF_056400665.1 Variovorax sp. P5_A3
GCGTTCACCACCCAGCCCAGCCCCGCGAGCACCGCCCCGCCCCCGATCACCGGGCGCGGGCCGAACTTGTCCACCAGCCAGCCTTCCACCGGCACCAGCCAGGTCTCCACCACCACGAAGATCGAGAACGACAGCTGGATCGCCGTCAGCCCCCAGTGGTTCTTCGCCTCCATCGGGTTCACGAACAGCGTCCATCCGTACTGCAGGTTGGCGATCAGCGCCATGCACAGGATGCCCATCCCCAGCTGCATCCAGCGGTACGCCGCACCGTGCTCCGCCTTCTCCGCGCGCTTCGCATGCGGCAGCGCAACTGCAATCGATTGACGGTCCATCTCGAACCTCCTTGTCTCGGGTTGTGGGGCTTGATTCAGCGAAGGTCCGACTGTCAAAGCATCATCTCCAAAATTTCTTGACCCACGTCAACTTCCCAAAAATGCGACATGCTCGTTGTCCCTAGCCGCGACGCACGCTCCTCTGGGCAAGGGGGTCGATCGGGCACTCATTCGCGCATGGAATATGGCTAATGCCGCGCCTCACTCTTCCTCGCGCCGTTGGAACGCCAGACGATCCGACCTGTTCGACAACTCAACAGGAGAAGTGCAATGGCGAAGATGAAGGCCGCGATGGCGGCAGTGCTGGTAATGGAGAAGGAAGGCATCTCGCAGGCCTTCGGCATACCCGGCGCGGCAATCAATCCGCTCTACGCCGCGCTGCGCGAACGGCAGTCGATCGCCCATATCCTGGCGCGGCACGTCGAGGCCGCCTCCCACATGGCCGAGGGCTACACCCGCGCGAAGGCCGGCAACATCGGCGTGTGCATCGGTACCTCGGGGCCCGCGGGGACGGACATGATCACCGGCCTCTACTCGGCCATCGCGGACAGCATCCCGATCCTTTGCATCACCGGCCAGGCGCCACGCGCAAGGCTCTACAAGGAAGACTTCCAGGCCGTCGATATCGAATCGATCTCCAAGCCCGTCACCAAGTGGAGCGTGACGGTGCGCGAGCCCGCACTGGTGCCGCGCGCCTTCCAGCAGGCCTTCCACCTGATGCGTTCCGGCCGGCCGGGGCCGGTGCTGATCGATTTGCCTTTCGACGTGCAGATGGCCGAGATCGAGTTCGACATCGACACCTACGAGCCGCTGCCTGTCTACCGTCCCGCCGCGACCCGCAAGCAGATCGAACGCGCGCTGGACATGCTGCAGTCGGCGTCCAAGCCGTTGATCGTCGCCGGGGGCGGCATCATCAATGCCGACGCCAGTGCGCTGCTGGTCGAGTTCGCCGAACTGGTCGGCGTGCCGGTCATCCCGACGCTGATGGGCTGGGGCGCGATACCGGACGACCATCCCCTGATGGCCGGCATGGTGGGGCTCCAGACCAGCCATCGCTATGGCAATGCCACGATGCTTGCGAGCGACTTCGTGCTGGGCATCGGCAACCGCTGGGCCAATCGCCACACAGGCTCGACCGAGGTCTACTGCAAGGGTCGGAAATTCGTTCACGTCGATATCGAGCCGACGCAGATCGGACGCGTGTTCAACCCTGACCTCGGCATCGTCAGCGACGCCGGAGCCGCGCTGAACCTCTTTGTCGAGGTTGCGCGCGAACGCAAGGCGGCCAGGCAACTTGTCGACTTCAGCGACTGGTCGCACCGCTGCGCGGAGCGAAAGAGGCTGATGCATCGCAAGACCCACTACACCGAGACGCCGATCAAGCCGTTCCGCGTCTACGAGGAGATGAACAAGGCCTTTCCGCGTGACACCATCTACGTCTCGACCATCGGCCTGTCGCAGATCGCCGGCGCGCAGTTCCTCCAGGTGTACGGGCCACGGCAGTGGATCAACTGCGGCCAAGCCGGTCCCCTGGGCTGGACGATCCCGGCGGCGCTCGGCGTCGTCGCAGCGGATCCCACGCGCACGGTGGTCGGACTGTCGGGCGACTACGACTTCCAGTTCCTGGTGGAAGAGCTGGCGGTGGGCGCACAGTTCCGGCTGCCCTACGTGCAAGTGCTGGTCAACAACAGCTACCTGGGCCTGATTCGCCAGGCACAGCGCGGCTTCGACATGGACTATTGCGTGCAGCTCGGCTTCGAGAACCAGAACGTGGAGGACGAGAACCTGAAGAGTTACGGGGTCGACCACCAGGCGGTGGTGCGCGGCCTGGGATGCCGCTCGCTGCAGGTCGCCGACCCGGAGCAGATCGCGCCAGCGCTCGAGCAGGCCATGATGCTCGCCCGCACGCACCGGGTGCCGGTTGTGGTCGAGGTGATCCTCGAGAAGGTCACGAACATCGCGATGGGCGTGGAGATCGACAAGCTCAATGAATTCGAGGAGATCGATTGCCGCCATCCCGCCGGCAGGCACGGCCTCGAGACGGCCGGGCTGCTCGATTAGCCTGCGTCGCTCCCGCCCTCGGGCTCGACCGGGGCGGTGACGCCGTTCACCTGCCCCCTCCCCTTGGTGAGCAGCTCACGGTTGTTGCCGAGGGCGGAGCGCACGACAGGCAGGATCTGATCGCCCTGACCGGCATCGAGGCCGTCGAACAACTGGGCGCGCATGCTGGGCGCCCAGAACATCTTCAGGTGGGCAGCGATGGCATCCTGAACGGCACGCGGCTCGTCATTCATCTGGAAGCCGATGGAAGTTCCGATCTGATTCGCCATCTTGATCAGTTGCTCGGATGGGTTGTGCATCTTGATGCTCATCTTGTGGAGGCAGTTCGGCTTGCTAGTCCCATGACCCGTCCAGGATGTCGATGCTGATCTCGAGGAAGGACATTGCGCAGGTGGCCGCGGCGCCCAGCAGCAAGTAGAGCAGGAGAAAGATGGTGTCATTTGGCATGCGGCCACTGTCCCCGCAATGCCGCGCGATCGCCTTGACCTGGGTCAAGTTCGGAAAACAATACTCCGCAACGCCCCGCAAGCCGGCGCAGCGCCGAAGCTTGCCTCACGCAACGGGAACTGTTCCCCCGTCGATAACGTATTCGACCCCGGTGATGGAGGCTGCGCGCTGTGACACCAGAAATTCGACCAGTTCTGCGACTTCCTGCGGCTTGGCAGGACGCCCAAGCGGTATGCCCCCCAGGGAGTTCATGAGGGAGCGGCGTGCACCGTCGTAGTCAGTTCCGTTCTCTTTGGCGATTCTCTCGACGAGGCTCACAGCGGCTTCCGTTTCCACCCAACCAGGCGCGACGCGCACGACGCGCACACCTTTCGGACTGACCTCCTTGGACAGGCTCTTGCTGTACGTTGACAGGGCGGCCTTGGCGGCAGCGTAGGCAGTGGTTGCCTCCGGCAACGGCATCTGCCGTTGGATGGAGGTGATATGCACGATGACGCCCACGCCGCGGACAAGCATGCCCGGCAGGAGGGCTCGGTCAATGCGAACGGCAGCGTAGAGGTTCATGGCGAACGCCTTTTGCCATTCGTCGTCATCAAGCACGGCGAATCCGCCGGCGGGTGCCGACGAGCCCCCCGCTACATGGACGACGATGTCCGCGCCGCCGAGCTGGTCTTCGACGCCGCGTACGACGCCGTCGCAGCCGGCTGCCGTGGACAGGTCTGCGGCCACGAAGGCTGACTTCCCACGGTCCGCAGGCGCCGAGCGGGCTGTGGTCAGCACCGTGGCTCCGGCCTGCGTCAATTGCGCGACCACGGCGGCTCCAATCCCTTTGGTGCCGCCCGTGACGAGCGCCCTTCGACCCTCGAGTTCGACAGGTGTACGGATTTCGAGAGAGTCGATGAGGCCGTCCTTGAGGCCGAAGACGTGCATCAAATCGACGCGGTTTCCCGGGAAATTGCCTTCGAGGTGCGCCAACAGCTTGAACGTGCCGCCTTCCCGCGAGAGGCCGAGTGGCACCAGCCGGTACTGGTACTTGGCTTCAGCTGTCGCCTTCCAGGCGATGATGGCGTTCAAGCCATGAAACGTCTGGCCCTCGTCTCGAACAACTGCATCCGCGTGGAAGTACTCGCTGAGGGAGGCTTCGTTGTCGGGTCCACGCGATTCAAGGTATCGCGCAATGGCGTCAGGGGTCTGGATGTTCATCGAAGTCAGCGGGCAGTTGCAATGCACGGATGCTCGGCCTACGCTCACATCATGACAAGTACGCACCAGAAAGTTAGTGCTCCACCCCCCGCGGAGCGCAAGGCTTACACGCCGCTCACCGCCGCCATCGACGTCGAGGCGTGCTTCAGCCTTCTGGAGGGGCGCTGGAAGCTTGTTATCTTGTTCCACCTCTTCGGTGGAAAGGTGCTGCGGTTCTCGGACCTGGAGAAATGCATCACCGGCATTTCCCAGAAGATGCTTGCGCAGCAATTGCGACAACTCGAGGCTGACGGCATCGTCGAACGCACCGTGCACTCGCAAGTGCCACCAAGAGTCGACTATCGGATGACACCTTGGGGGCAGCAGCTCTGCCCGGCATTGGACAGCTTGCTGAAATGGGCTGAGCTACGGGAGCCGTACGCCATCGCCGGCTTGCTTGAAACGAAGTGACCCTACGTCGTGTTCTGCTTGTGATCGCCTTTCTGGTCGCCGCGGGCGCCTGGGTCGCCTTCGTGTCGTGGATGGCGGGGCTGGAACGCAAAGAGGCAGCCTACCTGGAAATCGACCTTGCCGAGATTCCGGCGGGAAGCCCGAAGTTCTACACCTTCCAACGTACACCGCTTGCCCTCGTTCGAACCACCGATGGGATGCTCGATGACCTTCGGGCGCAAACCACCCACACTTGGAACCTGCGTCCGATCGCGCCCGGGCGTCCGTCGTTCTTCGTCTACTCCCTGCTGAGCCCGGCCGACGGATGCGAGGTCGAACACGTGCCCCTGGGCGCGGACCGCTACGCGCCGGTGCGCCCTTGGCAAGGCGGGTATCGCAACCCATGCCGCTTTGGCGAATGGGACTACGCTGGCCGCGCGATCCAGCAGTACGCCGACCAGGATCCGCAACTGCTGTGGAGGGCAGATCTGGATGTTCCGGACTTCGAAATCAGGGAAGACCACATCCTGCGCATCACCCGCGCTCCGAAGCGGTAGGCGAGACCAGAGCTACTGTCGCCCGGGCTGTGCTCGGCGCAGTTGGTCGCCATTTATCTTCTCACCGAGACGTCGCATTACCCACCGGGTTCTTTCGGCAGCTGCTGTCATCGATCCGAGATCGATAGCCTCTTGCCGGTCGTCGACATATCGAATGGCCGCTGAACCGAGCAGGGTGGGCACAAGGTCGGCATGCATCGCCTTGGCTTCATGGTTGGCACGGAGTTGTTCCCAACGCGCGGAGTTGCCGGCGCGCCATTCATCGCTCGCCCAAATTACGGCCGGGACTGTCGTGTCCCAGCGCGTCGGATCTTTCAGCGCGTGTTGAAAAAGTCTTCGTCCGTCGTCAAGCAGGTTCTCACCGTGGTCAGCCGTGTACATCACGAAGGACGAGCCGCCCGCCTGCCCTATCTCTGAGATCACAGCATCGACGAATCGGAGGGATTCGGCTACGGCGTTGTCGTAGGCGCGGATGAATTCCGGAAGGGTGGAATCATCCGGAAGTTCAGAAAGCTTCGAACAGTCGGCCTGGAAAGCAGCTGTTGAGGGCTCATAGCGATCGCAGTACGAAAAGTGTGCGCCGTAGGCATGCATCACGATCAACTTCCTGGGCTCGTTCCGCGCGAGCACCAATCTGAGCAATGGCAGAAGGCTCTCTCGATCGGTCTTCTCTACTGTTACGAACATTTCGGTGTTGGCGTCAGGCCACGCAATGCCTCTTTCCTGGACGGCAAGCCAATAGGTGTGAAATCCAGCTTCGTCGAAAGCCTTCATGAATGTTGCGTCCTTGCTGACCCGAAATGCACCGCCAGGCATTTCGCGCGAGACGAGCAGAGGGACCGACGTATGCGTGCTGCTGGACCCGGACGTGACATCGCAATAGATGATCGCGTCTTGATGCTTGATCGCCACCTGCTGTTGCCCGCCGCATCGGCCGAGCCGGTCGGCACGCACCGATTCCCCGATGATGAGGATGTATGTCTCGTTCTGCGGGTGAAGTCCCGGCAACCGCGAGGCGCCCCAACTCGCCGACGCCGACCGAGGGTCGATGGGCGCATAGGGCAAGGCCGTCGCGATGAATTCGTCACGCCCGATCGCAGAAGCCGCGGCAATGGAAATCACATTCAGCGGCCATGCGCGCAGCAGGGTGTCATGAAAGACGGCACCGCATGTGATCGCAGCGAAGGTGATTGCCGCAAGGGTGGCCGAGCGCCACTTCCCGCGCGCCGTCCGGGTTGACGGAGTGCGAAACAACACCCAGATCGGAACGGCGAGCAGTACCGCGGTCAGGGCTATCCAGTGGGCATGAGGCTGAATCATTGGCCACGCTTCGTGGGGGTCCGGCCGAATCATGGCGGCCTCGAGAAGGTTGAAATCGCGTAAAAGGTCCGCTCCCACGGCCAGAACGCCGAACAGCGCAGGGACGTAGGTGAGGACCAGGAATGCTCGAAGCCCTAGGATGGCCCGAAGCAAGCCAAAGAACACTGCCGTTGCGGCAAGTCGGTAGGTGGCACCAAGATCCCAGACGTGCGTGGATGAAAAGATGGTCAGGGCTGGGAATAGCAGGATCGCGCCCCAGACGTAGTCGATGAGACTGACGACGCCGCGCTGTCTGTTTGCCGTTGACGCAGTTGCTCCATGCGCCACCCGTGGATCGCTATGTTGCTCCATGACCTTCTGCCTTCCGCATTCTGGCCAAGATTCCTGGCGACCTGATCGCTCGCGGTGGAAGACATTGCCGTGGGCAGGGCTGGCCAGGCTGTGAAGATGTCTGTCGAATTCCGGAATATCCGCGCGCCTACCTACTACGCCCACGTACGTGGGCGTACGTTGCGCCGGGGTCCGCTACGATGACGGCTGTCCGATCTTCGACATGGAGACGCCCATGAAAGCCTTCCACCTGCACTTGTTGCCGCCGGTCCTGGCCTTGCTGCTGGCCGCTTGCGCCAGCGATCCGTCCCGCCTGGCCGTCGGCTCTTCGCGCGCCCAGGCCCTGCAGCAGCTGGGCAAGCCGACCGCCACCTACCCACTGCCCGATGGCGGCGAGCGCTTGCAATATTCAACCGAGCCATATGGACACGAGGTCAACAACGTCGATCTGAACGCGGCCGGGCAAGTGGTGGCCGTGCGTTCCGAACTCGCCGCGCCGTTGGTCAACAACCCGATCCAGATCGGCAAATGGCGCGAAGCAGACATCCTGCGCACCTATGGCAAGCCCTTTCAGGTGACGCGTGTTGATTCCTTCGACGGCCCGATCTGGAGCTGGCACATACAGCAGAATTACCTGCCGTATATGTTTTACGTCTACTTCGATCCGGCCGGCGTGGTGGTGCGCTACTCCGTCAGCCCTCAGTGACGCAGGTCGCGCTTGCTCAAACTGATCCGCCCTTCATGGAATGAAGGGGCCGCTAAGCAGGCCATCCTTGCATTCGTCAACGACAACACGGACAAGACGAGCCCGAAGTACGTAGCGCCCCGCTTTCGGACAGCCCGCGCATCCGCAAAGGGCCCTCTCCAGAGTCGAGGCGTGAAGCGCGTGCGCACCCACTCGACGTAGGGCAGGAGCGGCCAAGCGCGGAAGTTCGTCTTAGTCTGCTTTCGGGTTCCCTAGGCTCGCTCTCATCGCAACGGCCCGTCGTTCGACGCGCTCGCCCGATCAAATCAAGAGGTGCCTCCTCGCGAAGCGCGAGGCATCGAAGGGGCGGTACCTAGCGAAAACACTGATGCCGCGGAAAGACTCAAGCCCCACACTTACAAACCAGCGGGTCGGTTTGTTATATCCAGCTTGCTTCAAGCGGCAGCCCAAGGAGAACTATGTTGAAGACGACGGACGAGATGTTGCGCGAGTTGGTGGTGAAGGATCGGTTGCACGACCTGGAGATGGCCTACTGCCGCGGGGTCGATCGGCGCGATGCAGCACTGCTGCATTCCATCTTCTTCGAGGACGCAATCGAGGAACACGGGGATATGTACAGCGGCCGCGCGACAGAGTTCGCCGAATGGGTGTTCCGCGATTTCCTGCCCAAGTACGAACTCACAGCCCACTACGTGCTCAACGAGTGGTACCGCGTCAACGGCGACAAGGCAGAGGGTGAGACGCACCGCCTTTCCTACCATCGCACTCGTGCCGCGGACGGGTCGGCAATGGAGGCTATCGCCGCCTGCCGCACCTTCAACCGATATGAGTGTCGCGAGGGCTTGTGGAAGATTTCCTACCGCAGCGTGGTCCGCGATTGGGTGACCCAGCGCCCCGTCGACGACACGCTCTACCACGGGCATTTCGGCATGGAGCTAAGTCAGCCGAACGATCAGGACGAATCGTATCGGCTTCTTTCCCTTTTCCCGCGCGGCGATCGGCTTTAGAAAAAGGGGCGACGTGATGAAAATCGGAATCATCGGCACCGGCAACATGGGGCGCATTCTGGGTTGCGGATGGGCTGTTCACGGGCACGAAGTCTTTTTCGGCGCGCGCAATCCGCAGACTGCAATCCAGGCCGCCGACCTGGCGCAGAAGAATGGCGCTGCGGGCGCGCGGGCAGGCAGCAATCGCGAAGCGGCCCTTTTTGGTGACGTGATTTTCTACAGCGTTCGCGACGTGGAGCCCGATCACGTGATCGATGACATTTCCGCATTGGATGGCAAGGTCGTGATCGATCCGAATAACTGGCCGGTGCCTGAAGGGAAATTCGACTTCGCACCAGTTGCGCAGTCTCTCGCAGAAAAGCTCCAAGCATGGCTGCCCCGCAGCCGCGTGGTGAAGTGCTTCAACACGATGGCACAGGAGTTGTTCGAAATGCCTGTCGCCGAGCTGCGCGCGCAGAAAGTCTCAGCGTTTATTGCCTCTGACTACGCTGACGCGCGTGATGCCGTCGCCGGCCTCGCGCGTGATCTAGGCCTCGAGCCGGTGGACATGGGACCACTGCGGAACGCACGCATTGTCGAACCGCTGGGCGACGTCATCCGCTATCTCATCTTGGGCGCCGGCCTTGGTCCCTACACCACGTTGAAGGTCGATGTGCTGAAACCCGCTGAGTCCGGACGTTTTGGCGGGCGCCACGCTTCAGCTTGGTGGGCCCGAAACGCTGCGACGAGCCGCTGAGATGCGCGCTCGCCGAGAACGATGGAACACGAGTCGTTTGGCGGCGCCCACGACAACGAACTGGAGATTCACGATGATCCCACGCATTCCCCTGGTGCGCGCCCTGACGGCGGCAGCCTTCACCTTGGCCGCGGCAACCGCGGCGGCGCAGGCGTACCCAACAAAGCCGATCCACATCGTTGTCCCTTTTAGTGCCGGCGGCGGTCTGGATGCAGCGGCCCGCGTGCTGGGGCAAGGGCTCAGCAAACGTCTTGGCCAGCCGGTTGTCGTGGAGAACAAGCCCGGCGGCAATGGCCTTATTGCCACGCAGTACGCCACCAGTGCCAAACCGGATGGCTACACGCTCTACTTGTGCGTGACCACGCCGTGGTCGATGCTGCCGGCGCTCTACAAGCGACCGCTGGGCTATGACGCCAACAAGGACTACACGGCGATCTCCCTGCTGGCTGAATTCCAGACCGTGATCTTCGTAAACCCCAAGACCGGGATCACGTCGATGAAGGGCTACATTGAACGCGCCAAGGCCAACCCGGGCAAGCTTTCATACGCCTCGACAGGCTCTGCGCAGCCCTACACGCTCGCGACCGAGTTGTTGAAATCGAAGGTGAACATCGATGTATTGCAGGTTCCATTTCCGGGAGCTGCTCCAGCGACGCAATCGGTGGTCGCCGGCGACGTGGATTCGGCCATGTTTGATGTCGGAGGATCGGCGCCGTTTATCAAGGCCGGTCGGCTGACGCCGCTGGCTGTTCTCGGGAAGAGCCGCGTGCCTTCCTTGCCTGAGGTCCCCACGCTCACCGAGGCGGGGGTCACCGGTGTGGAGATTCCGATGATCTGGATGGGCGTGGTCGGCCCCGGCGGTTTACCGCCGGCGATTGTTCGCAGGCTCAACGAAGAGATCAACACTGTCCTGCGTGGCGAAGAGATGACGGCGCTGCTTGCAGCGCAATCGCTAACGCCGTTGGCGGCTTCGCCCGAGCAGATGGACGCACAGATCAAGGGCGACATCAAGTCCTGGGGCGCAGTGATCAAGCAACTGGGTCTTCAACTCGACTGAAAGGGGAGACGAAATGAACAAGGCATCCTTGCAATACGACGTTGTCGTAGTGGGCGCGGGCATGGCCGGCCACTGCGCGGCCCTTGAGGCGGCGCGCCTCGGCGCTTCGGTGATCCTGCTCGAGAAAATGCCCACCTATGGAGGAAGTACCGCCATGTGCGGCGGTGCATTTGCCTTCGCCGGCACCCGTGTGCAGAAAGAGCAGGGCATCGCCGATACGCCCGAACTGCTCGAGCAGGATTTGCTCACCTGCGGGCATCATGCCAACGACCCGCAGGTGGTGCATGCCTATGCTGAGCACCAGTACGACGCCTATCGCTGGCTCGAAGCATTGGGCTTGGACTTCGATAGCGTCACGTTGAACGGTGGCCAGTCCATGCCGCGCCTGCATAGCCTGGATCCAAAGCACATGCTGGGCGTTTTGCACCAGGCGCTGCTGGATGCGGGCGGCAAGTTCCGCGCAAATGCGGCCGCACGTCGCCTGATCACCGATGGAGACGAGGCCGAGAGGAGGGTCATCGGCGTAGAACTGACGAATGGCGAGCAGGTGATGGCGCGGCACGGCGTGATCATCGCGACCGGCGGCTTCTCGCGTTCACCCGAGCTCGTTGCTCGCTTCGCGCCGCATTTGGCCGATGCCAAACCAATGGGAGGTGAAGGCAATACGGGGGATGGATTGCGCATGGGATGGGCGTTGGGCGCCGATCTGGTGGATATGGGCTTTACCAAGGGCACCTTTGGTGCGCCCGCTACCACGCCGCTCGCGGGGAAGGAAAAGCTGGCGCCGCACCTCGTGCATACCATGTACAAGGGTGGCATCGTCGTGAACACGAACGGAGTTCGCTTCGTCAATGAATCTCTGTCTTACAAGGTGATCGGCGAGGA
The DNA here is from genome assembly GCF_056400665.1 of Variovorax sp. P5_A3. Taxonomy (NCBI): domain Bacteria; kingdom Pseudomonadati; phylum Pseudomonadota; class Betaproteobacteria; order Burkholderiales; family Comamonadaceae; genus Variovorax; species Variovorax sp. P5_A3. The sequence goes on from NZ_JBFUKW010000044.1 coordinate 11,071, forward strand.
ATGCCTGAAGCAGCCCGGCCGTATCGGCGTGCAGGTTTTTGACCAGCGCATCATGGACCAGTCCGCCCCTTTCCCGACAGTGGACGACTACAACTCGGCACTGGAAGCCGGACTGATCAAGCGCGCGGACTCGCTGGACGAACTCGCCGTCCTGCTCGGCCTTCCGCCCCAGGCACTGAGGGCCACGGTGGCACGGTACAACGCCGCGGCTGAAGGCCGCGGGGGTGACGAGATGGGCCGTGACTGCCTCACCGCAGGCTACGGCACCGTACCGACGCTCTCGGCCGCGCCTTTCTACGGCATTGCCTGCACTACCGGCCTCAACTCGACTTATTGCGGCCTGCGCACCGACGCTGGCGCCCGCGTGCTGGATGTGTTCGGCCAACCGCTTCTCGGCCTCTACGCCACCGGCGAAGTCATGGGAGGGCTGCATGGCGCCTCGTATCTGAGCGGCTCGTCGCTTGCGAAAGGCTGCATCTTCGGGCGCCTTGCCGCGCAGGACGCCTGCCGTCACATAGGCCGGGCAGTGGCTGTCCACGCCTGAGTCCCGCCTCTTTGCATTGGAACAACTCTATGCCTGAAATCCTGGAAGCCTCCGCATCGCGCTACGACGCGATCCGGGACGTCGATGAACTTATCCATGCCATTGATGCACAGAATTGCACTCCAGGCTGGACGCCGCGCAAGCAGCCGTTGATGTGGCGCGACCCTCTTTCCAAGTTTGTCCCTGCGCATTGGCGTTTTTCCGAGATCCGGCCAGCGTTGCTCGCAGCCGGCCGCGTGATCGGCACCGATCTGGCCGAGCGGCGCAACTTCGTGTTGCGTAACCCAATCGAGGGCAACGACTTCGCTACCACACGCACACTCGTCGGGGCCTACCAGTCGATCCTGCCAGGAGAAAGGGCGCGCTCGCACCGCCATTCATCACACGCGCTGCGCGTGATCATCGAATCGCGCGGGTCGTACTCAGTGGTCAATGGCAAGCGACACCCGATGGAAACCGGAGACATCGTCCTCACGCCCGGCAATCATTGGCACGGCCACGGACACGACGGTGATTCGCAGGCATTCTGGTTTGACTGCCTGGACTTGCCGCTCGTGCATCTGCTGGAGCCCATGAAGGCGGAGGATCACCCCGAACATTGGGAGCAGAATGCCGAGCGCGTTGACCACTCCCCCATGCGCATCGAATGGGCTGACATTAAGAACCGGCTCGCGGCGGCCAGTTCGGGCGGCAGCGATGCCTCTTTCTTTGGGAAGACCGTGGACGTCACTTCCACTCTGATGCCCACCATCACGATCAAGGTTCACCAGTGGGCCTCGGGCTGGCAGGGAGATGCCTACCGGCGCAACGCCAATGCAATCTACGTCGTGCTCCGGGGTAGCGGCACCAGCGCGGTGGGTGAAGAGCGCTTTGAGTGGTCCTTTGGCGACGTCTTCGTCGCACCGTTGGGTGTGCGCGTCGCTCATTCGGCAAGTGAAGACGCCGTGCTGGTGGCTCTTACCGACGAGGGCCTGATGAAATTCTGCGGCTATGACGGACTGGAGTCCTGCCAATGACTCGATCTTTTCTCATCGTCGGCGGCGGGCTGGGTGGCGTGGCTACCGCCTTGGGCCTAGGCCAGCGGGGCCGCAGCGTGCGCCTTCTTGAACAGTCTGCCGAAATCGCGCCCATCGGCTATGGCGTTCAGATTGGCCCCAACGTACTGCCGGTGCTCCAGCGCCTTGGCGTGGGTGACGAAGTGCGCCGAGCCTCCTACCTGCCGGATGACCTTCTCTTGCTGGACGCCTATACCGGCGAGAAGCTGGTGCGCGTGCCACTAAAGGGTGAGGCCTTCGAGAGCCGATACCCGGCACCCTACATTGCCATCCACCGCGTCGATCTACACGAAATCCTGCTGAAGGCAGTACGGCAACTGCCCAACGTGGACCTGAACCAGGCGACCACCGTGAGCAGCTATACGCAGACTCCAGATGCCGTTCAGGTCCAGACCGAGCGAGGGGAAACCATCGAAGGCTGCGCGCTCGTGGCGGCCGACGGCCTTCGTTCACGCCTGCGCGCGCAGATGCATCCCGAAGATGCATCGCGCGACACCGGGTACGTCGCTCACCGCACCATCGTGCCCATGAGTGAAGCCCCATTGAACCTGCAAAGACGCATGGGCGTCACCATGTGGACAGGCGACGGTTTCCACGTCATCTACTACCCGCTGCGTGAGCGCACCGAGATGAACATCGTCGCTGTCTTCCGCGTACCGCCAGATCTGGAACCTACCGACAATGATGGCTACAGGAACTACATCAACGCCATAGCGGCCAAGGCCCAGCCGGAGGTTCGCGATGTGATTTCCGTGGTCAATCTGGAGCGCCGCTGGGCTATTGCAGATCGCAACCCTTTGCGGCGCTGGTCCGAGGGACGAGTCACGCTGCTGGGCGACTCTGCACACGCCACGTTGCAGTCGCTTGCGCAGGGCGCGGGCATGGCTTTGGAAGACGCATCCGAACTCACCGCCTTGTTGGACAAGCATCCCGAGGATCCAGAGCGCGCCTTCGCAGCTTTCGAGCGAACGCGCTTCGTGCGGACCGCGCGCGTTCAGCTCGAGTCGCGCGCCCTCTGGCACACCTATCACTGCAGTGGCACCGATGCGGAAGTACGAACGCAGCAATTACAGGAGCGCACCACAGAAGACCTGTACCGCTGCTTCGACTGGCTTTGGAACCCTGGAGCAGCCCAAAGGGCTGCTCCAGGATCGCCGCAATCAAGAACCTACGAGGACGCGCCGCATGAGATTCTGCCGATTTGACAATGACCGGCTGGGCCTGATCGAAGGCGATGAGGTGTTCGACATCTCGTCCGCGCTCGATGCACTGCCGTCGATGCGTTGGCCGGTGCCGCTGGGCGACCCGTTGATCGCGCACCTTCCCGCATTGATGGATGCTGCCCGGCTGGCGCGGCACAGTGCGCATCCCTGCAAGCTCTCGCAGGTTCGCTTGCATAGCCCGATTTCGAACCCAAGCAAGGTGATGGCCGCGCCGGCAAACTATCGACTGCACGTCGAGCAGGACACGAAGGACGCCGGCGTTGATCAGGGTGTGCATCGCAAGGCACTGGAAGGCGTGGAGCGGCCCGCAGAGAAGTACGGACTGTTCCTCAAGGCCACCTCCGCCATCGCAGGCCCTTCGGAGGGCGTGAAAGTCATCTTGCCGGATCGCAGAACTGACCACGAGGTCGAACTCGGCGTGGTGATAGGAAGGGCGGGACACGCAATCTCGCGGGCCGATGCCATGTCACACGTCGCTGGCTATTGCATTGGGTTGGACATGACGGTCCGCGGAGCCGAGGACCGTAGCTTCCGGAAATCCCCCGACACGTACACCGTGCTCGGCCCCTGTTTCGTCACGGCTGACGAAATTGCCGATCCGCACGCACTCACCATGTCCCTCTGGGTAAACGGCGAACTGCGGCAGCATAGTTCGACGGGTGCGATGACGATCGACATTCCTGACCTGATTGAACTCGCGTCGCGTATCTACACGTTGCACCCGGGAGATGTGATCCTGACGGGTACCCCAGAAGGTGTCGGTCCTGTGGTGGCAGGGGACGAAATACGCGCGGCGTGTGACGGACTCGGTGAGATGACACTACGTGTCTCCAACCACCCGTAAAGCAAAAACCGATGGCCAAACCGCTCGTTCCCGCACGTCCTCGTCGTACCCAAGTCGAGCGCACCATGGCAACTCAGCGCAAGCTGATCGACGGCGCAATCGATCTGTTGAAGAAGAAGCGCTACGCAAGCTTTCGCACGGCAGATGTAGCCGAGCATGCAGGCGTATCGAAAGGAGCCCAGACCCACCACTTCCCTTCGAAGGACATGCTGGTTCTACAAGCGCTGGAGGAGGTCTATCGACGGACCCAGCAGCGCGCGCTTCAACGCATTGCGGTCGGCCGATCCGCGCCCGACACCTTGCTTGAGCAACTCGTCTCTGACAGTCGCGAGTTCTTCTTGGGGGACGACTTCCTTCTCTCGCTCGACTTGATGATGGTGGATCCAAGTTCCACGTTAGGGAGCGATGTCAAACGACTGGCGCAACTGTACCGCCTGCCGGTAGAGCAAGCGTGGCTAGACGCCCTGGTTGCGGCAGGTCACCCTGAACGTCAAGCCAAGGACGTCGTTCGGCTGACTTTCGCGATAGCGCGTGGGTTTGGCGTCCGACAACTCATCGCAGGACAGGACGAAGAGTTTCAACACCTGATGGATTCATGGATGCGCATGGCCAAGGCAATGCTTCTACTTTCATCAGCGCCTGGAGCTTCGGGCACGTCGTCCCGCCGCTCTCTCGACGCCCCGCAACGAACGGCCCGCAAGAAGAACTCTGCTTGAGCACTGCGACTTGCACGCAAATGGAGACCTCATGACCGCTTCCGTCACACTATTTCAAAACCGCCGCGCAGCCCTCTTGCAAATACTTGCCGCGGGATCGGCCGCCACTGCCGGCCTGCCGTTATGGGCTCAGCCACTTTCTTCGCGACCCCTCAAGGTTGTCGTCGGGAGCCCGCCGGGAGCGCTCGGAGACGTAATCGCCAGGCTCATGGCTCAAAAGCTTGGCGATGCCTTGGGCCAGCCTAGCATCGTCGACAACCGCGCAGGGGCCAGCGGGGGCATCGCGGCTGACTACGTCGCAAAGTCACAAGGCGACGGCCACACGCTTCTTGTGGCGCCCGATGCCGTGATGGTGGTGAATCCCTTCGTTTTTCCGAAACTGCCCTATGACCCAACGAAGGACTTCCGCTCCGTCGCGCTGCTGGGCAAGGCCACTCTGGTACTGCTGGTAAGCCCTGCGCTGAACGCAAAGTCGCTCGCTGAATTTGTCCAGATGGCGAAGGCCAAGCCGAAATCGATCAACTTCGGCAGTGGGGGGCCAGGGCATCCCTCTCATATGGCAATGGAGTTGGTCGCCAGCCGCCTCGGTCTGCAGTTGACGCACGTTCCGTACAAGGGAACCTCCCTGGCGCTTCAAGGGCTGATGGGTGGAGACGTGGACGCTGTCATCGTGAGCATGGCGGAGGCTATGCCGCAGGTGAAAGCAGGCAACGTTGTCGCCTTGGCAACCAGCGGGCCCGCGGCAAAACAAGTATTCCCCAATCTTCCAGAGTTCAAGGCATCACATCCCGATCTAGACATCTCTGTTTGGTTCGGGATGTTTGCCCCTGCATCCACGTCGCCGGACGTCGTGCTACGGCTGAACACTGAGATCAACAAGGCGCTGGGCCAGGCAGACGTGTCAAAGCGCTTGGCGGAGTTTGGCCTGACGGTCACGCCCGGGTTGCCATCTGTGTTGGATCAACTGATGGCAGCGGACCGCGCGCGCTTCGGTCCGCTGGTGAAGGCGCTGGGCATCACAGCGAACTGATTGCTTTGCGTCGACTGGGCGTTGTTGCGCTCAGCGGGAACATTGTGAGCAACGGCCGCTTTGTGGCAGCCAATCATTGAGGCGACCGGCTGCTCAGGGCCCCGAACCGGGCTTACAGCGGACGGTAATGGAGCCCGAAAGCGGCCGTTGGATGCTCGCTGCACCTGCGCCAGCGGAACTATGCAAATGCGAGCGGTGCAACTTTGAAAACGACGCTCGTAAGCTGTTGATTTTCCTGGGTTAGAAAGTGCGACAACCTTGGAGGAACTCACCCTGAGTTCAGGCGCAGCGTGCGTAGACCAGCGCCAGATAGTCCGAATGCTTCCGGAGCGCTTCCAGTTGCTGCAGCGTGTTGCCTGTCACGCGATCGGTGGGGTCGAACTTCAAGCTGCCATCAGGCAGCAATATGAAATGGGTCGTTCCATGGCCCGTACCGGAGTTGCTTCCAGCGTTGACGAAGCCGCATCCGGCGCCGGTCGAACGGTTGTACTTCACCCCCGAGAAGATCGCGGAACCTGCCGGGAGTTGCTCTCGAACATGTGCCTCGACTTTCCAGACCGGCCAATAGAACCACCACGCGGCGAGACAGCCGACAAAAAGCGCGACGCCGACCAGGGTGGAAATCAGAGCCCTCATGGTTTTGCTCCATCTAAAGGAGGGCTCCAGTATATTTTTAAATGAGTACTTTGGTTTCCTTTTTTATCCGGTCGCATTGACCTGCGCTTGACGCACTTGTTGCCAATGGGAAGTTGGCGCGCATCCGACTAGGAGGCCGTCGCGGCGCGGATGGCTTGCGTGCCCGCGAGCTGTGGGCGGCCCCGCTGCTCGTCGATGCGCTCTGCCAGGAACTCCGCATCGCGCGCCACACCCGAAAAACGCCCGGAGCCCCAGGTGTGGAGCCACGGGAGCCCCAGGAAGTAGAGCCCAGTCACACCGGTCACCCCGCGCAGGTGCACCGGGTCGCCACGGCCGTTGAAGACCGGTGCGTCGATCCACGCGAAATCCGGCAGGAAGCCGATGCACCACACCACGCTCGTGATGCCCGAGCCGCGCAGGCTCAGCGTGCTGCGCTCCTCCTGCGGCTGCCACACCGGCTCATACGCGCCCCCGGCCGGCGCATCGATGCCTTTGGCCGCGATGAACTTGTCGATCGAGGCGTTGATGCCGTTGTAGATCTGGTCCGCATGATCGAGATTCGCACGCAGGTTGGGCTGGAACTGCAGCGTGTCGCCATCCAGCCCGGTCATCTGGCCGAAAAGCTCCATGCCCTCGGTGGCGAAGCGGCGCAGGTCGATATCGCGGCCGCCGTCGCGCCCGGTGACGTAGTGGTTCGTGTTGTCGCGCACGCCTTCTCGCAGCGGGTGCGCGGTGACCGGCATGTCGTAATAGTTCATGTCGGCGAGCCAGTCGACCACGTCCTTGCCGCGGTAGAAGCGCGCGCAGCGCGGGGCGTTGCCCGTGGCGAGATAGACCTTGCGCCCGGCCAGGTGCAGGTCTTCTGCGATCTGGGCGCCGGACTGGCCGCAGCCCACGACCAGCACCGCACCATCCGGAAGCTGCGCCGGGTTGCGGTACTGGGCCGAGTGGTATTGCACGATGCCCGCCGGGAGCCGCTCGGCCATGCGCGGCACGACCGGCTTGTGATAGCCCCCCGAGGCCACGACGACCTGGTCCGCCGTGTAGCGGCCCGCGCTGGTGTCGATCGTGTAGCGGTCCGCCTCACCGTCACGGGAGACCTTCTCGACGGTCACGCCCTCGATCGCAGGTGCCTGCACCTGCTCGACGAATCCGGCCAGCCACGCATTGATCTCGTCCTTCACCATGAAGCCGTGCGGATCGTTGCCCGCGTACGACCAGCCGGGCAGATTGCATTGCCAGTTGGGCGTAACCAGGCAGAAGGAGTCCCAGCGCTGGCTGCGCCAGCTGTGGACCAGCGTGCGCTTCTCGATCACGAGGTGGTCGATGCCTCGCTGCTGCAGGCAATGGCTCAAAGACAGGCCGGACTGGCCGCCGCCGACGATGACGACGCTGTAGTGGGTGGGTCGGGTGGTCATGATATGGAAGGCTCTCAACGATCAGGTGGGTCAGTCGAAACGCAGGATCACGACCTGCGCATCGGGCTTGGCATCGAATTGGCTCGCGATCTGCTCGATCGCCGAGAGCTGATCCATCGCCTGCGAGCAGGCAAATCCGTACTTGGCGCGCACGCGCTCGGACGCGATGCCGAGCGCCTCGCGCGCACGCCCCACGAAGTCGGCCAGTGGATAGCTCTCGCCGGGAACGAGGAAGTCCTGGACGACCAGCGACGGCGAATAGCAGCGGGTTTCGCTGTCGTCCGGCCAGCGGACGAGGAAATGCATGACGGGCATCGTGGCTCCTCAGTGGGTCACAAGGGAATCGACACGCACGGTGGCGGCGTCACGAAGTCCCTGGCGGTAGAGATGGACGTGGCGCGCGGCGCTGGCCGGCCAACTGAAGCGCGCGCACAGACGGGCGGCGGATGCTGCGATGCGGGCGGGTTCCCGCCGAGTGATGGCCGCGCACAGAGCACCGGCGATGGAGTCCGCGTCCAACGGATCGGCCCAGTGCACATCTCCCTCCTGCAGGTACTCGGTGAACGGCGCGATGCGGGACACCACGACCGGCGCACCGCTGGCCAGGGCCTCCAGCACGACGAGGCCGAAGCCCTCGTTGAGCGAAGGCATCGCCACCACGTCGGCCAGCCGGTACAGCGAGGGAATGTCGGCGTCGGGCAGCGGTCCGGTCAGCACGATGGGCTGGCCCGGTCCGATGGCGAACCCGCTGGCCTGCGCGATCGTCGCGAACGCGAACTCGTAGCGCGCATGGTCCAGCAGGCTCGCACCGCCCGCAATGACCAATTGCGCCGCCGGCATCGCCTTTCGGAGCTGCACGAATGCCTCCAGCAGGCGCAGCGTGTTCTTGCGCTCCTCGACACCGCCGACCGCGAGCACGATCGGCGCTCCGACGTGCAGGCCAAGGCGCTGTGCCAGGGCGGCATCCGCGGCAACGGCTGTCGGACTGAAGCGTTGGCTGTCGATACCGTTGGCCACTTCGGCGGCGTTCACGCCGTGTTCGGCCCAGAGCCGATCGCGCCACATCTGGCTGACGCAGAAGACCTGTCGCGCACTGCGAAGGCCGCGCGACTGCCACTGCATGAGTTGTGCAGCCTCGAAGACCTCCAGATGGTGCACGGTGCGGACGAATCCGTCGATGAGCCCCTCCGACTGCAGATCGGCCAGGGCATTGGCGCCGATCGGGTCCTGCGCATGCAGCACATCGAAGTGGATACGCTGAAGCAAGCTGCCGATGGACGCGCGGAAGGCGCCGATGCGCGAGCCCACCATCTCGACCATGTCGCGCGGCGCGGGCTGAACCGGCACGAAGTGCGTGTCGCAATGCACCGGACGGAAGAAGCGCTGCCCTGGCGTGGCGGGCGCCATCACCGTGACCGCATGGCCGGCGTCGTGCAGCGCTCGCGCAAGCTCCAGCGTGTGGACCACCCCGCCGCGCGGATTCACCGAATGGGTCAGGAGGCCGATGCGCAGCGGCCGAAGTGCCGTCTCACGCATGGAGCACCCGCGCTTCGGCAGCCTCGCGGATGAAGGCATCGCGGCCAAGGTCCCACAGCAACTCGCGCTCGGCGCCATGCCGCAGGGTGAGTGCGTGCGAATCGTCGACCTCGCCGATCACCTGGCAGGCGATGTCGCGCGCGGCGAACCGCGTGAGCACCTCGCCCAGCTTGTCCGGGCGCACGCTGAGAATGAAGCCAAAGCTCGGGAAGGCACCGAGCCATCGGAGAAGGGGCGCGCCCGCCGGCCGCGGAATCGCATCCAGGTCGATCGTGGCGCCGACCTGCGAGCACTCCAGCAGCATCAGCGCAGTGCCGATCGCACCGGCCATGCTGATGTCCTTGGCCGCATCGCACAGTCCTGCCTCTGCCAGTGCAGGCAGCACTTCCAGGTCGGCCCGCAGGCGCACGCCGGGCGCCGTGCTCGATGCATCCCAGAACGGAAACGGGTCCTGGTAGGCACCGCGCAAGTCCACCGCCATCAGCAGCAGATCGCCAGGCCGCGCCGAGAAGCTCGTCAGGAGCTTGCGCGCCCGCCCGAGGATCGCCACCGCCAGTTGCGGCCGCAGGCTGCGCTGGTTGCTGTGGCCGCCGACGATCGGCACGCCGTACTTGGCGGCGGCATCGGCCATGCCGGCGAGCATCTGGTCGGCATGCTGCATGCCGGCGCTCCAGATCGCATCGACCACCGCCGTCGGACGCCCGCCCATCGCATAGATGTCGCTGACGTTGACCATGACGCCCGAGTAGCCGGCGAAGCGCGGCATGCGTTCGATGAAGTCCTCCACCAGGCCCTCGATCGCGAACAGCAGGTAGCCGCCCTGCCCGTCCGGCATGGCGGCACAGTCGTCGCCGACGGGCACCGCCTGCGCCAGCGCCGCCGTGCCGCCGGGAAGCGAATGGCCGAGGGCCGCAACCACGGCGCTGATGTCGCGCTTGTGCGCGAAGCCGCGGCTCTCGCGCAGCGCCGTCGCGATGTCGGACAGGGTCACGCCGTTCTCCTCGCCCGCGAGACGAAGCCGCTCGCGGCGTCGTGGCACGGCGGATAGAAGGAGAGGTCCGCCTGCATCTCGGTATGCGGCCGGCCATGGATCGACAGTTCCGCGAGGCTGCGCCAGTGCAGCTTGTGGAACAGCGGCACGTTCTGCGACTGCACATGCGCGAGAAAGGTACGGCAGCCCTGCGCGTGGGCGCGCGTCACCGCCAGACGGATCAGCGTCGCGCCCAGATGCCCCTGGCTGCGAGACGCCGGATGCACCGCCAGACGCGAGCCCCACCAAAGCCCCGGTTCGGGCTCGTGGATGCGTACGGTGCCGACGACCTGGTCGGGCATGCCGCCGATGCAGGACATCGCAACCAGCAGTTGGGACCGGTCATCGATCGCGTCACGGTCGTCGCCGGCGAAGATGCCTTGCTCGATGCAGAACACCGCACGCCGCAACGCGAAAGCCTCGTTGCGCTCCCATTGCTGGGCCGCTTCGCGCACGAGGAACTCGACCGGCGCATAGGCAACAACCGGCTCGACAACATCATCGATGCAACTCATGGCGGCCCCCTTCCTCAGGATTCGTAGACTGACAGCGACGAGCATGCGCCGCACTTGCCGCAGCCTGCCTTGATGTCGCTCGAACGCAGGTTCGCTGCGGACACACTCTGCCCGAGGGGCTGCAGGATCGACTTCATGAACTCGGGCGACGGCGCGGGATGGTCTTCCAGCGGCGTGCCGCTGATCGGCACGAAGGGCACGACGAAGGGATAGACACCGAGCGCGAGCAGGCGGTCGCAGATCTCGAGGATGGCCTCGCGGCTGTCGCCCAGTCCGGCCAGGATGTAGGTGCTGACCTGGCCGCGCCCGAACACGCCGACGGCCGCCTCGAAGGCGCTCATGTAGCGCGAGATCGGCACGGCGGCCTTGCCCGGCATGATGTGCTCGCGCAGTTCCGGCGTGACCACTTCGAGGTGCATGCCCAGCGTGTCGATGCCCGCCGCGTGCATGCGATGGAACCATTGGTCGTCATCCGGCGGCTCGCACTGGCCCTGGATCGGGATGTCGACGGCGGCCTTGATCGCGAAGGCGCTCTCGCAGAGGATCGCCGCGCCCCGGTCGGTGGCATTGGGCGTGCCGGTGGTCATCACCATGTGCTTCACGCCATCGAGCAGCACCGCCGCGCGCGCCACCTCAGCCAACTGCTCGGGCGTCTTGCGTGCGATGGTGCGCCCCGCCGCGAGCGACTGCCCGATCGCGCAGAACTTGCAGCTCTTGCGCCGGCTCTCGTAGCGAATGCAGGTCTGCAGCACCGTGGTTGCGAGGACATCGGAGCCATGCAGGGTCGCGATGTGCGAATACGGCACGCCGTCGAAGGTCTGCATCCTGTAGAAGCGCGGCTGCTTCGGAAAGCTGATGTTCGCGATCGGGATGCTGCCGCGCATCACGCGGCTCACGCCCAGCGCGTTCGGTGCCTCGGCCGTGAAGGGCGAGCTCCATGCGGTGGAAGTGTGGACCGGCACCATGATCGTGTGCCCGTCGACCGTGACGGCCTTGTGGTCCGACGGACCGGCTCCGCCGCGACGGCTCGATGCGCCCGCCGAAGGGTCAACCAGCCGCAACCCGAAGGACTGCAACTCGGTCATCAGTTGCCGGCTCGATGGGATTTCCGTGGTGTTCATGGCGAAGGCTCCGGGGCTCGGGGGTGGGTGAAGCGAAAGTGCTCGGGACTGCCCGCATCGGCAGCGTGGTGGTGGCAGGCCGGTCGTTGATGGCCAGGCTCAGAAGTTCGGGCCGCGCGTAGTGCCCGACCGAATCCATCATTCGCTTGCGCTTGGTGATGAGCGCCATGTCGAGGTCGGCGATCACCATGCCTTCGCCTTCGGTCAGCGGCGGCGCGAGATGCTTGCCTTCGGGCGAGACGATGGCCGTGTGGCAGCCCCCGCGCAACGCCTTCTGCAGACCTGCGTCGGGCGTGATCGCCGTGATCTGCGCATCGGTGAGCCAGCCGGTGGCATTGATGACGAAGCAGCCCGACTCCAGCGCGTGATGGCGGATGGTCACCTCCATCTGCTCCGCGAAGATCGGACCCACCAGCGAGCCCGGGAACTGCGCGCAGTGGATCTCCTCGTGCTGGGCCATCAGGCTGTAGCGGGCGAGCGGGTTGTAGTGCTCCCAGCAGGCCAGCGCGCCGACACGCCCGACCTGCGTCTCGACCACCTTGAGGCCGGCGCCATCACCCTGGCCCCAGACCATGCGTTCGTGATAGGTCGGCGTGATCTTGCGGCGCTTGAGCACCAGCGCACCGTCGGCGTCGAACACCAGTTGCGTGTTGTAGAGGCTGCCATGGTCGCGCTCGTTGACGCCCAGTACGACCACGACGCCGCGCGAGCGCGCCCGTTCGGCCACCGCCAGCGTCACCGGCCCCGGCACCACCACCGCACGCTCCATCAGCCGGATGTGGGCCGGCCCCTGCAGCACCGGCGGCTGCACGAAGGAGAAGTACGGGTAGTAGGGCACGAAGGTCTCGGGAAAGACCACGATCTGCGCGCCCTTGCCGGCCGCCTCGTCGATGGCCTCGCAGACGCGGTTCAGCGTGCCGTCGGGCGCCTCGAAGTCCGGCGCGATCTGCACCGCGGCAGCGCGGACGATGCGGTGGGAAGTCATGGCCGCGCCCGCCTCACAGCGTCCAGGTGTCGAGGATGAAGGCGTTGGCCTTGCGATGCAGCAGCACGATGTCGAGCACGTCGAGCGGGCTGATCGGCCTGATGCCCTCGATCAGAGCGCCTTCGCCGTGGCCGTACAGCGCCTGGAGTGCGAAGCGGCAGGCATAGACCTTGCCGCCCTCCTCCATGAACTTGACGATCTGCTTGTTGAAGTTCTGGTGGCCCGGAAAGGCTTCGTCGCCGAGCGTTGGAAAGCCGCGCTGCACGCCGAGCGTGACGCCAGGGCCATAGAGCAGGATCGTCGTGTCGAAGCCCTTGCGCTTGAGCCGCGTGGCCTGCAGAAGGTTGACGAAGCCGATCGAGCCTTCGAACGCGACGGTGTGGAAGGTGACCAGCGCCTTCTCGCCGGGTTCGGCCTTCACGTCCTCGAAGACTTTTTCTTCATAGTCGACGAGGAAGTCGCCGGGGGCATTCTTGGGTTTGGTGACGGTGGGCATTGAATGGACTCCGCGTGAAGAAGTTGAGTGGATGGGGTTGCGCGCCCTTCCTCATTCGCATGCGATGTGCCACCCGCGAGAGGCCCCGATGCGATCAATGCGCGATCAACCCCCATGCGCGTGGTCTGCCGCAGGCAAAAAAAATTTCAGCCCACCTTCAGGCAGCCCGTCGAGCCTTCCGAAAGCTCGTTTTCGCACTTGATTGGCGCGCCTTCGATGCAATCAATGCACCCGATCAATGGCCATTCGTGCACGCGATCCATGCATCCACCACCGCAACGCCCGGCATGCTTCATGCGTCCATCCATTGCCATCGATGCAATCAATGGATGCGATCAACTCGCCATGGACAAGAACACCCAACGCTGGCAGAAGCGGCTCGAAACGAGCGATCGGCCCGCCTACCTGTTGCTGGCCGACCTGCTCGCCGAGGACATCCGCACCGGCCGCATGACGGCGCGCGACAAGCTGCCGACCCTGCGCGACCTGGCTGCCGACCTGCGCCTCAACTACACGACGGTCGCGCGCGGCTACGCGGAAGCGCGAAAGCGCGGACTGATCGATTCGCGCGCAGGCACCGGCACGTTCATCCGCGGAACCAGCCCGGCCGTGCCGCTGCGCGGCGGTGGCACCGCCGAAATGACGATGAACCTGCCGCCAGAGCCGCGGGATGCCGCACTGCTCGACCGCATGAAGGACAGTGCCATGCGCGTGATGGCCGAGGCCGACCTGTACGACCTGCTGCGCTACCAGGACTTCGGTGGGTCCCAGCGCGACCGCGAAGCGGCGATGCAGTGGCTGCGTCCGCGCATTCCCGACTGCAGCATCGATCAGCTGCTCGTGTGCCCCGGCATCCACAGCGTGCTCGCAGCGCTGTTCTCGCAACTCGCGCGGCCGGGCGAGCTGATCTGCGTCGAGGCGCTGACCTATCCCGGCGTCAAGGCGATTGCCACGCAGCTCGGCGTTCAGTTGCATGCTCTGCCGCTCGACGAGGAGGGGCCGATGGGCGAATCGTTCGAGCACGCCTGCAAGACGCTCAAGCCGAAGGCGCTCTACATCAACCCGACGCTCAACAACCCGACCACCGCCACGATCTCGCGCGGGCGGCGCGAGGCGCTGGCCGACATCGCGCTGCGCTTTGCCATTCCGATCATCGAGGACGACGCCTACGGCTTGCTGCCGCGCCAGTTGCCACCGGCAATCGCGACGATGGCGCCCGACCTGACCTACTACATCACGGGCTTCTCGAAGACGCTGGGCGCCGGGCTGCGCAATGCCTACGTGCGCTCGCCGAGCGCCCGGCAATCACAGCGCCTGGCCGGCGCGTTGCGCGCCACCACCGTGATGGCCTCGCCGATCACCAATGCGTTGTCCACGCTCTGGGTCGAGGACGGTACTGCCGAAGCGATGCTGCAGGCCGTTCGCAACGAATCGAACGCGCGACAGGCGCTCGCAGTCAAGCACCTTGGCCAGCACGGCGTGATCGCGCCGAGCGACTGCTTTCATCTCTGGCTGCCGTTGTCGTCGGCCTGGAGCATGGTGGAGTTCGCATCCTTCCTGCGGACCCGGAACGTGGGTGTGGTCGCGAGCGCGGCGTTCTCGACCGACGGCATGCCGCCCGAGGCCGTGCGCATCTGCATGGGTGGGCCGATGTCACGCGACGAGTGCGATCACGCGCTGCGCCTGATCGCGGACACGCTGGCACACCCGACGCATCCGCACGCGACGGTGATGTAGCGGGGACCCCGCGGTCCCGCGCACCCTAGCCCGGCTGCTCGCCCAAGGCGCGGATATCCACGCGCCGGTTCGGCTCGTAGCAGGCGATGAGCGCCGCGCGGGTCTTGGCCCTGCCCTGCGCCCTGCAATCGGCTTCGGTAACCTTGAGTTCCGAGAAGCTGCGGCCTTCCGTCGTGATGATGTTGGCCGGCACGCCTTGGGCGACCAGGTAATCACGCACGGAGTTCGCCCGGGCCAGAGACAGGCGCTGGTTGAAGGCATCGGTGCCGATCGGATCGGTGTGCCCGACGATGGAGATCGAGCGCAACCGGATGCCGGAGGATTTGAGCTCCGCGAGCGTGCTGTCGATGCGGGCGCGGCCGGTAGGCGTCAGGTCCGACTTGGCGAACGCGAACGTGCCGTCGGCCTTCAACTCGAAGTTGCGCGCTGCCGGAGGAGGTGGTGGCGGCGGTGGCGGCATGGCCGCGGGCGGAGCCGGTGGCGGGGCTGCCTGCGCCACTTGGGGCGGGGGCCCGAAGGGAATCTGCAGGCCGACCGAGAACATCCAGTCGTTCATGCTCTGCCGGTTTCCAGTGAAGCTGTTGTTGGCGTTGTCGACATAGCGATAGCGCGCGTCGGCCACCATGCGGCCCCAGGAGGAGAACGGCCAGACGATGCCGAGGCCCGCGTTGGCCATGAAACTCGTGCGGCTGTCGCTGCCGGCGAATGCCCTCTCCACCTTGTTGTCGATGGCGCCGATGCCGCCCACGAGATAGGGATGCACGCTGTTCGACTGCCAGCGGTTGATCCCCTGGCGACCCAGGAAGAACCACTGCGCGTCGAGCGAACCGCTCCAGTTCTTGTACTTGTCGGTGCTGTTGAATGCACCAAATCCGGTGCCGAACTTGCCATCGAGCTCTTCGTATTGCAGGCGCAGTTCGAGGTTCCAGTTGGGGCTGATCGGCTTGCCGATGGCTGCGCCTCCGCCCCAGCCGTTGTCGGCGTTGCGGTCGCCGTCGGGATGCACGTACGCGCCAAAGGGCGTGATGTACCAGCGGTTGTCGTAGTACTGGTCCGGCGCGAAAGTGGTCTGCGCAAGGCAGGCGCCGTAGGGAAGGGCCAGTGCGCAGCAAGCTGCGAAGGTGCGACGGTCGAACATGAAAACCTCCCACGTTGTTGACGTTGATGAGAGCAGCCTCAGCCAGAGCCAGTCGAGGGCAACGATAGTGCGGTCAAGCCCAACGATCTGCGCATGCGCAACCGCGTGTGTCTCCTCCTCAACGAGGGTGACCACTTCCGGTTTCAAATCTTTCACCGATGGATCGCGCGATTTGCGCGCGAGCAACGCGCTACCGAAGGGAGCCTGCCCTGCCGCAAGGTGGTCAGCGTCGCGCGACGCGCGCGTGCCACCTGATGAAGATCAACAAATGAGAACTTGCGTTTGCTGCGGGGCGCCTACTTGCCGCTGATTGGTGTTGCCACGGTGGGGGTTCTCCCGAGTGGGGCGCGAGTGTGTGCGATGCTCCTTCCTTTGCCAACGCGCCGAACGGCCGAGGCGCCCGAGGGTTCAGCACTTTCGCAAGGAAACTGACGGGCGCGACTCTTGCAACACCAGTTCATCCCAGCCCCTGGAGTGCCCATGAAACCCGTGTCTGAACTCCTCAAACGTCGCAACTCCGCCCCCTGGCGGATCGGTCCGGACGCCACCGTGCTGGAGGCACTCCAGCTGCTGGCCGACTACGAGGTCGGTGCGCTCATGGTGGTCGAGAACGACAGGCTGGTGGGCGTGGTCTCCGAGCGCGACTACACGCGCAAGGTTGCGCTCCAAGGCAAGAGCTCGAAGGAAATGAAGGTCGCCGACATCATGACGTCCAACGTGATGACCGTGACGCCCACCTCCCAGACGCGCGAATGCATGACGATGATGAGCCAGAAGCGCATCCGACACCTGCCGGTGGTCGAGGGGAGCCGGATCATCGGCATGATCTCCATCCGAGACCTGATGGACGACATCATCGCCGACCACGAGCAGACCATCGACCAGCTGCGCACGTACATCCAGAGTTGACGCGATCGAGGCACGTCCCGTTCTTCCCGTTCTGATAGAATCCGCCCTCCCTCGATATGGCTTGACCTGTCGAGATGCCTGCGCAGGCAACGCCGAATCTCACGGCGGCACGTCGGACAAGAGCCACCACGACGAGAAAAACTATAGGTGACTCCTGCATGTGAATGTGCCGTAACGTGGACCGCGTAAGTGCCCACGACCATTTCCAGACGAAGCCCGCCGCGTGCGGGCTTTTTCGTTGGTGTCTTGCTCTGGCAGCGAGGCGAATCTCTCCACGCAGACCGTGGACAGACCTGTGGACAACCGCATGCGAAACGTCGGGAATCGGCTCCAGCATTGCGTCCGAACGCGATGCCCACAAAACAGGCAGATCAGAATGAAGAGGAAGGCTCGGCCCGAGCCAAGCCACCGCCGCGGCCTCCGGCGGCAGGCACCCATCCAGTCAAATTGTCACGCTGTCTCCAGCACCCCTTCGGGAAACGGCGCGATGTTTCGCATCGCACGATCGATGTATTCGTCCTTCTCCCCCACTGGAACGACGTAGTGCAGTGCACTCTTTGCCGCCTCGACGCCCTCCAGGCGGGCGATCATCCAGGTGGCCAGATACTGCGACGCGAGGCAGCCGCCCGCGGTGGCCACGTTGCCCTTGGCGACGAACGGCTGGTTCAGCACGCAGATGCCCGCTTCCTCGACCCAGGGCTTGGTGATCAGATCCGTGCAGGCGGGCACGCCACCGAGCAGCCCCAGCTTGGCAAGGACGAGCGTGCCGGAGCACTGCGCACTCAGCAGTTGCCGGGCGGGGTCGAGCTGCAATTGCGCCATCAGGGCTGGATCGGCAACGACGTCCCGCGTCAGCCTGCCACTGCCGACGATGACCGCATCGGCCTCGCTCGCCTCGCGCAGGCTGGCCTGGGATTCGAGCACCAGGCCGCGGCACCCACCGCCTGGATCCCGAAGATCGAACGCGCGATCCGGGCCACGACCTGGAACACGCCCGCCGTGATGACCGCCATCGCCTGCGCCTGGCTGGACGACGGCACGGTCGCGCGCCTCGAAGCGGAAAAGCGCCGGGACGCGATGACCCGGCAAACGATCGCCGCTGAGGCGCTCGCCGGACTTCGAACTGTCCGCCATCCGGCCTCCTACTTCGTCTGGCTCCCCTTGGCCGAAGAGGTTCGTGCCGACAAGGTCGCGATGGCACTCAGGTCAGAGGGCATCTCGGTGTCGACCGCCGAGCCCTTCGCGACGGGCGCCCAGGTGCCGCACGCGCTGCGCCTGGCGCTCGGTTCCGTCGAGTTGGATGCGCTCCGAGACACCCTGGAGCAGGTCAAGCGCGTGATCGACGGCCAATCGTACTGAGGTACTGAGGTCGTCCCGGTGCACGCGTCGGCAGGTCAGGCGCCAAGGCTGCCAGCCGCAGCGACGATCTGCGCCGCATTCGGAAAGACGGAGAGGCTGTTCGGCCCATCGATCGCCTCGATCTGGACCCAGCGGACGATGCCTGCCGCGTCGACCAGGAAGTGTCCCACGAGCTGAGTGGCATGGCTCGCGAGGATCGCACTGTCGATGTCATCCAGTACGAAGCCGTCCATGGCGTTGAGGGCCGTGTTGGCTTCCATCGGCTGCGTGAGCTCGGGCAGTTCACCGGTGGGGTTGATGCGTGCCGCCTCGAATTCCGCCATGCTTGCGCGATAGGGCCATTCGGGCTGCCCGCTGCCGTCGGGCAGGAACTCGAGATGCGGTACGCCGAAGGCCTGGTGCGTGTGGCAATCCGGATCGCACAGAAGCGCCACCGGCGTCGGCCGGTACCGGAAGTACAGGTTGGCGCGGTCAAGCTGCGTGTTGATCACGGCGATCGTCTCGACGCCCATGGCGCGCAAGGGCGGCTCCACGCTGGCGAGCTGCAGCACCTGGCGCCGGCAGAACGGGCAATGCAGGCCGCGATAGAAGCCGATCAGAAACGGGCGACCGCGCAAGCTGTCGAGGGACACCATTCCTTCCCGGTTGGCCGCCGGAAGCGAGAACGCCGGTGCACGATCTCCCGGGCGCAGCGGACGCTTCTGTTCTCCCATGGAATGTCTCCTTCGGGTGTCCGCACGGTTGAATGTCGGAATTCGACGCTAGCACTTGTTGCTGGCAAGCACAACGCTTGTCTTCCCGCGCTGCGTTGGCCGGCAGGAGCCGCCATCGAAGCTATCATCCGCAAACCCCCGCTTCCGCGGGGTTTGCTTTTTTGCGAATTTGATTCTTAGTAGAAAAGTATGAGAGAGCCCGCCACATCATGAAGGTCCTTGTCTGCGGTGGCCGCAACTACGACGACTGGGCATTCATCGTTCATGTGCTCGACCGCTTGAACGCCCGCCAGCCCATCACCCAGCTCATCGAAGGCGGCGCATCGGGGGCCGACGAGTTCGCACGCCGCTGGGCCAGGGCGCGCGGTATCGAAGTCGCCACGTACACGGCGGAATGGGATCGCTACCAGGGTCGTGCCGGGCTCATCCGCAATGCCCAGATGCTGCGCGAGGGGCGTCCGGAACTCGTTGTCGCCTTCAAAGGGGGTCGCTTGACCGCGCACATGGTCACGATTGCGTCGGCAGCGCTGGTACCGGTGTTGAAGACCTGGCGGATGGAAGGCGAGGCACGGCCAAGCTGAAGATGCGCCCCCGGAAGCACGTCCCTCCACACTCAAATCGTCAGCCCCTGGGACGCCCGCCTGAACTGTCGTCGTCTTGTGCTTCGCCCCCCTGCACGTCTAGTGCGCGCGAGGCCTTCGAGGACTGACGTTTTAGAACTTCCGAAAGCTGCTTCGCCACAGTTGGGTGATACCGCGCGAGGTGCTCGGTGCCGATGTTGATCCGACTGCGCCAGCCCTTCCCGCGGCTCATGAGGTCCGCTGCCGCGTCCTTGAGCGCATGGGGCGACCGGTCCAGCGCATAGGACACGATAGAAGCAACCTGGCCCGCGTCCTTCACGATCTTCGTTCGGAACTGCTCCTGACGCTCTGCCATCACGACGAGTTTGTGAAGCGCGTAACGCACCGGCGACGGGATGTTCACGATGAGGGCGTTCTCGCCAGAGATGACAACGGTCTGCGTCGTCTTCTCGAGCGAAAACTCCATGAACTTGAGCGGCTCCAGGTTCACATTCAAAGGCTCGTGACGATAGACCGAATCGCTTCGGCCCGCCACTGTCAGAAGGTCGATCCGCATCTCCCCTCTGGCGTTCAGGTAGGTCGCTCCCGGACCGGTCGTGATCGACTTCGCCGGCAGAAGGCCCATTTCGAGCGAGGTGATTGCGTCGTGCACGTTCGCGTCAGTGTTCGCCGGTAGCGCAAGCGAGACGTTCTTGCCGGCGTGCGCGAAGTCGATGTCGTTCGTCGACCATCCGCCACTCCAGCGCACACCGAGCATGTTCGCCATTGCAATGAAGGCATGCGTTCCGATCAGAACGCCGCCCGCGTTGAAAAAGCCGTGCTCAGCGAGGCGATTGATCACCTTGAAGTGCTGTGGCGTGATGTTCATGCAGCCGAGCGCGGTGCATGCTTGTGCGAGCCTGGCCAAGCCGTCATGTTCACGCCCCTTTCCTTCCTCTCGCTGCCTGATCAACTCGCGGAGGCGATCATCATCGGGCCCAAGGTAGGACTGTCTCGTCTTCCCTTCGAGGTCTCGGAACTGCCAATACCAGTACTCGACGCCCTTGATCTCCTTCTTGTTGAAGGAGCCGGGAAGGTCGAGGATCGAACGATCCAGCATGCGAGCCTGGGCCTGCTCTACCAGCTCGGCGAAGTTGGTCTGCGCGGAAATGGAGAGATCTTCGAACGGCCGGGGCTCAGATCTGGCGTGCATAGTTATACTCCATCATTCCATCATGGAAGTATAACACGGCGGATTGGTTATACTGCGCTCTAGATTCAATGCAGTATAACTTAGGCTTCGCTTGCGAGTCCAGCGAGCCCGCGTACGCTCCCTGTCGACACGAGCGCCCTGCACTGCCTGCCTGCCTTTACTTGCGATGGTCGCCACGCTCACGTGCGCTGCAGTGAGGTCGTTTCCAAAGTCGTTGCCGGTCGGGATCTGACATCCAACGACCGCTTCTATGAGGACTTGTCTGTCAAGGCTTTTTGATCAACGGATCGATGAGCGGCGCGGGACACGCGCTTTCCGACCATGCCTAGCCTTCTTCGAGCCCGTGCGTTTCGTGGCCATGGGGCGTTGATTGCGACCTCGGTCGACAGCGACGCGGCGACCGGTTACCGAGTGGACAACGACATCAGCCTCTGTCTTACATATCTTTCGTATTCGCGAGCGCACAAGCGTAGCAGTGATGTGAACTTTTCACATACATCTTTTCATTGATTGCTTGACCCGGAGTGTGCAATGTCCCGCTGCTTGATGCGCTCTGCGAAGCCTTTGCGAACCGTAAACCGACTTCGAGGAGCGCCGCAATGAGCACCGCCACCATTTCACTTTCCGACTCTCCCGGCACGCCTTCGGTCGTCGCATTCGGGGGTCTCATCGATCTTGCGAGGCTGCAGGTCGGCACCGCTTCCGCCGAAATCTGCGATGCCTGCAGCACCCTCAACATCGCGTCGGCGCGCTACTGCAAATGCTGTTCGCACAAGCTGCCGGCGTTCTACGCATCCACCGAGGACGGCATGGAGCGCCTTCGCGTGCGCGAGGCGACGTTGCTGCCCTGGCACTCGCTGGGAATGCCGGACCGGGCATCCGTGATGGATTTCGCGGCCTTCTCGGTGGTGATCAGTTTGCTGGTGGTGCTCACCGCATCCATATCGATTCCATGAGTTCCTGCCCTCGTTGTGATTGCAATGACGAAGTTCTGCGAGTCATGCCACACCGCGAACAGAGACCGCGCGCGGTACTGCCGCGGATGCGCGGGCAAGTTCAGCGGAATTCGTACTGCGGCAAACGTCTCGGCGGACGCGCCTGAGGGAAGGCCGCCTCCGAGGGTCGCGAAAGCTCCAAGGGCAGCGCGGCCCGTGCCTATCCCGATGCCGATGCCGGCGTCCGCGCTCTTGCCGGCGACGACGGCGAGGGATCTGGCCGTCGTACCGCGCACCATCGAGAAACGCCAGCTTGCCAGGCAGATGGTTCTGCCCCGCGGTATCGACGTTCCTGTCGTCCTGTTGTTGATGGTCGTCGTGCTGCTGATCGCTGCGTTCGTCTTCTGGTACTGGAGCCGAACGGTCGAGCGTAGCTTGGCGCCATCGCGTGAGGCGACACCGATCCATTGGCAGCAGTCCGAGTTGCAGGCTGCGCCGGTCGCACCGGTCGCACCGGTTGAGCCGGCCGCGCCGGTCGCGCCGGTCGCGGTCGCTCCGATCGTCGAACCGCAGGTCGACGCCGCACCCGCACTGCTGGAACCTCCGCCTGGAACGCAGGCCGTCGCGCCTGCACCAGCCGAGCCGCAGATCGCAGCGTTACAAGAACAAGACTCCCAGGCACAAGGGCCTTCGGAGGCACTTCGAGCCGAGGAGCCACGGCCTTCGCAGGCCCAGGTTTCCCAGGCGCCGACGAGGCAAGTTCTGGCAGCACCGCATCGGGCTGACGCCGTGCCACAACGCGATAGCAGCATGATGAAGGGCTTCGTCGCGGCGCGCACTGTCACAGACCGCCGCCATCCGGCATCGGATCCCGTCATCACCGACGTCCAGGGTTCGAGCCGAACGGAACTGCCACGCGTTGACAGTCCCGCACCGGCCGCACGAGCAGTCGTTCCAGTTCAGACCGGAGCGGCTCGCACCGCAGGCGCGACGGTACCGTGCGATCAATACAACCCCTTCGGCGAAGCCATCTGTGCGAGCGCTACGGCACCGGGGGTGCAAGCGCCGAATTCTTCTGTTGCCGCGATCCCGGGCGCATCGTCAGTACAAGCCGCCGGCAAAACTGCGGCATCCAAAGGTACCAGCGCTTTAGGCGCTTTCGCAATCGCCGTCGGCTCGGGGGCAGATCCGGGTGGCAGCGGTCCCGGCGCAGCAGGGGCCGGTGCAAGCGGCAGCGGTGGCGCGGCAGGGGCTGGTGCTGGTGCTGGTGCAGGCGGCGGCGCTGGTGGCGGTGGCCCAGGCGGTGCAGGTGCAGGTGCAGGTGCAGGTGCTGGTGCAGGTGCAGGTGCTGGTGCAGGTGC
>NZ_JBFUKW010000045.1:0-52340 GCF_056400665.1 Variovorax sp. P5_A3
CCCCCCACTGGGGAGAATTCGGTTGCCCTTGACAGGAAGCGCAACGGCCTGAAGCCGCATCGCCAGAGCAGCTTCAAGCTCTCGCGTGACCCGCGCTTCGAGGACAAGCTGCTGGATGTCGTGGGGCTGTACCTCAATCCTCCCGAGCGCGCCCTGGTGCTCAGCTGCGACGAAAAAAGTCAGATCCAGGCGCTCAACCGCACTCAGCCGGGCTTGCCGATGAAGAAAGGCCGCGCCGGCACCGTCACGCGCGATTACAAGCGCCATGGCACGACCACGCTGTTCGCTGCCTTGAACACCCTGGACGGCACCGTGATCTCGATGTGCCAGCAGCGACACCGGCACGCGCAGTGGCTGCAGTTCCTGCGCCTGATCCAGTGCAAGACGCCCAGGCACCTGCAGCTGCACCTGATCGTGGACAACTACGGCACGCACACGCATCCCGACGTGCAGGCCTGGCTCGCCAAGCACCCGCGCTTCGTCATGCACTTCACGCCCACCAGCGCGTCGTGGCTGAACATGGTCGAGCGCTTCTTCCGCGACATCTCGGAGAACCGCATCCGGCGCGACAGCTTCACGAGCGTGCCTGAACTCGAATTGGCGATCGATCTCTATGTAGAGCATCACAACGCCAATCCCAAGCCCTTCATCTGGACCGCCAGCGCGACCGACATCCTGGTCAAAGTCACGCGCGCCAAGGCCGTGCTGGCGAGGGGCAAAAGATAAGTACATATCTGAGTGGCGCGCCACAGTAGGAGCTGAGCGGAATACCGCTCGATGGGGAATCGAAAGATGCCGCGCAGATTGATGCTCTCCAGCCGTGTGGGGGCGATCCGCCCAATGAGTTCGGGCGGCACAACCTGACGTCGATGGGCCCAGCGATCGAGCACTGCCTGCATCTGTGCCGTGTTCCATGCCATCACGATGTTGGCGAGCAGACTCAACGCGTCGGCCACGGCCTGCATCTCGTCCACCCGCCTGGCCGCACGATGAGGTCGGGCAGGGCGCCCAGGTACTTGTGGACGTCAAGGCTCCGAAGCCAATTGATCCGTTCAAGCACCTCGCATCTGGCGCGTCGAGTGCCGAGCGGGCGCCGCCCACACCCAGCTTTGATGGGTAGTCACGCCGGTGGCGTGTGGCTGCGCGATCATTCGGCCCCATTGCTCCGGGGTGTCAGATGGCACCACGCTGCGAATGGACGCCGACGTCTCGGCCTCGAAACGGGCGAGGGCGGTGGCAATCAAGGCGCGGATGGCCCGATCGTGGACGATCAGAAGTCGATGCTCGTACAGCCAACGTCGGGCAAAGACAACCAGTTGCTCACGATCGGCGCACCGGGCGACCTCGTCACTCATCGACCGAACGAGAGCGCGGCGCTAGTGCTCGGTCATCCACCGGAATCCAAGGGCTTCGCAGGCTACTTGCTGGTGGTCGAATAGGGTGCGGCCTCGCCCGTACAAGGTACAAGGCGCGTAGCGAAGCGATCTCGGGAGCATCGACACCCAACTCATTGCCCAGATGGCGCCACAGCGCAGGCGGAACGATCCGAAAGGCGTCGAGCACACGGCCGCACATGCGCAGGAATCCGATGTGCAATGCCAGCCCGAGCTTGAGAGATTCGCCGCGGCACGCGCCGATCAGTTCACGTTCGGCCTGGCTGAAGGTGAAGAACGCCTGCAGCTCGAAACTGCTGATGTCGCGCGGAAGTTCGCGCATGCCCAAGTATGTCGTCTGCCAGCCTTGCATCGCGCGCCTCCGTCAGTGGGGCAGGGACGATACGCCGGTGAAAAGTGAACAGCAACATCAAGATAATCAATGACTTGCGACCCAGCCCCAGCGCCGTTGCTGGCGTTGCGAACCGTCACTGAGTGCACGGAAAACGAGGGGACCCCTCAAAGCGTTGCTTAAGCGACGACGGCCGTTCTCATATCAAAGTGAGTCCGCAATTCATTGAGAAGAGCATCCTGGAACCGTGGATGCGAAGCAGCGTCGAGGTACTGCCGAGTCTGCAGGTAAGTAGCGTATGCAGGTCCGGGGCTCACACCATCAGACAAATGGGCAACCGGTAGAAATAGAAAATCGCGACGTGCGGCGAGCGGAAACGCGTAGTCCAGTTCCCAGCGGCAATAGTCTCGCTCCATATAGTCATCGGACCAGACGCACAGAAAGCACCTGCTTCCCAGGATGCTGAGATTAATGCGGCGAAACCAATTCTGGCCAACGTTGATGCTGCTCTTGTCGAAGAACACGCGTAAGGTCTTGCCGTTTGACAGTGTCATGCTTCGAAGTGGCTCGACGATCTCACGCTCAACCCAGACCGCATTGCTCGGTGCGTGCGAGTAGCTGATGAAGACGTCGAAGTCGGACTTAAATGATTCAGCAGTTGCGCGGCGGGTAAGTGCCGTGAGGATCGTTGCCAGGTTTTCTCGCGTATGCATGTGGCACAACAAGAGTGCAACCAATCCGGCCAGCGCTGGGAATAGGGGCGGAAGTACCCACCCTAGTCGTACTAGCAGCCATTCGCCGAGGGCGAGCGACGCGATCATCGCAAGCGCCGCGCCGGAGTCGACAATCCAGAGGCGGTAGAGCAAGCTGGTCGGCGACCAGATTCGGCCCGCAATGCGAACCCCGAGCAAGTGGAGCACCAGGCTGATCGCAGCCAAACACAAGGCTGCAACCAAAATCCACCCGCCCTGATCTATCGGCTGCACAGCACTCTTTCCATGCGCGCGGAGGCGCAGAAGGTCGGAGAGCGACCACACCAGCAACTCCGGGCCGCTCCACTCGCGGTTCGCCGCCGCCTCAGAACATTGGCCGACAACGTCCCCAGGATGAAGCTGTCGACACTCTCGCGCGGAGCTGGCGACGATCACGAGGCGACCCTCCACGTTTTTCGGCACCCGATCCATGTCCGCATCAAGCGGGACGCCAAGCGGTCCAGACCGTGTTCTCGGAACGCCGATCACCTGATAAGCGGGGAGGACCCATGCATTCAAATCCGCGATCAAGGTGGGTAGATAGGCGAACTCTTTGCCAGTGTCGGGCTGAACGAGCACTGATCGAGAAAAAACAAGTCCTGCTCCTTGTCGAAGTTCCGTATGGCCCACGCCACTCAGCCGGGAATTCTGGTAAATCTCATGCGCTAGAGTGCCTGCTGCTGGATCTGCGTGCATGGCGAAGTAGACTTTCACGCCAGCCTTCAGAAGCGACTCGACACCGCTCGAAATCGCGGCGATTGATTCGCCGTCCTCCATGACCGCTATGTCTACGGCCACACGGTCAGGCGGCGGCGTGCGACTCGCCAGCGTCTCGAGCGTGCTGCCTAGAAGTGCACGGAGCGCCTTGGTTGATGCGTTGTCCGGATTGATATCAGGCAGTTCGAGCAAGATCACACGTGGATCGGCCTCCACCTGCGCCGGCATGAAAACCCTCGCAAAGATCCAGTATTCGATCGGATGCCAATCGCGGGCAAGGAGCATCGTGACGCTTAGGAGTACCACGAAGGTGACCCATTTCCATAGAAGCGATTTCACCGTGGCGCCTCCGCATCGCCGCACGCTGGCAATGTAAGCGGGGGGCCGACCTGTCGAATGTAAGCGGCTGCCGCCGAAAGATCACCGTTTAGTTCGGCCGCAGTCGCTAGGCGTCGAAGCAGGTCTTCGACCCACGTCGGCGACGGCGCTTCAGGCGCGGACGCGCAGCGCTCCCGCATCGCCAGTTCATTTGCACGCGCCAATGTGGCCAACGCCTCTTTGGGCTGGCCCAGTAACAGCTCCGTCTTTCCCAATCCCAGGTAGGCAAAGCGCTGCTCCGCGGAGACGTTGCCCGACACGTTTGCGAACGAGGTCAGTGCGTGTTTGTAGTTGCTCCTCGCGGACTGGTATTCGATCTGTGCTTCCTCGCGCATGCCTTGCTCACCCAGCCAGTCTCCGAGCCTCATCTGAAAGTCCGCCATCCGCCGGGCGACGGCGCCGATCGAGCGATTTTCCCCACCCGGAAAGAGCCGGGACAGCATGCCCAAACTTTCTTCGAAGATCGCGTGGACCTGCATCATGTCGGTGGCAAATTCATCGCGCGATATCGTTAAATCCTTAAACCGTCGGTAGGCGAGTTGTTCCTTGCCCAGTGCCTCGTCCGCCAACATTTGTGCGGTGACGATGTCGTCGCGGGAGTCGAGGATTTCGCGGCGTAGCGCAACCGCTCTCGTGAGGTGCATGTCGGCTTCGGCATAGTCGCCGCGCGCAATGCGTAACAGAACGCCGAGCCCAAAGTGGCTCCACGCCAGGTCAAGCGTCGGGCGCCCATCGGCCGCGGACATCCGCAAGGCCAAGGCACGCTGCATGAAGGACTCCGCCGCGTCAACATCGGCTGCCGGCTTTGCACGGTCGCGCGCGTCGAAGCGGATGCCGCCGTAGCGGCCATAGAGCGCAGCCAGATCGGCCCTTGGCAGCAGCGAGTCGGTGACGTCCGTCATGTCGAACGCCCGCTCAAAATACGCCAGCGCAGATCGATCGCGGTTCTGCTGCCAAGTTTCAAAGCCCAGATCGATCAGGAAGCGGAATTCCCATAGCCGATCGTCCACGGCACTGGCGATCCGAAGTCCCTCTGCAGACAGTTCGGCCGCTTTGGCGGCCTGGTCCCCCAATCGCAGAATGACCGAACTATTGCGCAAAGCCCGAACGAGAATCCTTGGGTCGTTTGTCGCCCGCGCACTCTCAAGTTCCACGGCGAAATGATTATTGGCTTCTGCCCAGTTGTTGAAGCGTAGCGCGAAACGGGAGGGGTCCAGCAGGAACGTCCGTTGGTTGCCCGCGGTCATCGATTCAAACACCCCGACAGTCTCGTCCTCACCACTCGAAGGCGCGCGCAAGCCAGCCATCGTTGCATCAGTTGATTGATCGGTGCCATCAATCAACACGGCCCTGCGCGTTTCCAGTTCGAGGCGACCCTCGCGCAGAGCAATTGAAACGCACGGTGAGCCCGCGGCATCAACGCACGAGGGTGTTGCAGAGACATCAAACAGAGTGCCTTTCGCGACCGCAAAGACCCTTTGAAAGCTGCCGACACCGAAGTAGAAGTCGAGCCGGCCGAGCAGGCTAAAGCCAGCTCTGCCTTGGTCAACTTCGGCGCGCGCAGCGTTCTCCGAATTCTGAAGCACGGTCAATCGCGTGCCCGCCTCCATGGAGATCTCCAGTCTGGGCAACTCTCGCTTGAGAACCAACGTTACTCCGGCGCCGGTTTCGATACGCGTGCCTGCCGACACCGGATCCTTGACAGCCAGACGATGGGTTGGACTGCCTATGGGCGGTCGCACGACAAGGAGGACCGGATCCGAGATCTCATCAACGGCAACGCCATTGTGCGCAAGGCGAGTCACGCGCATCTCGTTCGGGCTCTGGGCCGCAGCCGAATGCAGGAGGATGCAGACCAATCCGAAGGCCAGAATGGTTGCGCGCATAGTTAAGCCCGGATCAAGTTCCGACCCGGCTAGCATAGCGTCCTGGCTGTCGCACTCGACTCTCATAAAGAGCCTATGGCGTACCGGCTATTGACCGGGGCTGAGCTCGGCAGCACGATCTCTGGCGCAAACGACGTCAGGGGTGCGAAAGGTGAACTTCACATCGCCAACTCCTCGCCGTGCATCGAGACCAGCATGAATATTTCAATCAAGACGACCCACATAGCCTCGGCTGTTCTTGTCGCATCTGTGCTCACCGCTCCGGTCGCAAAGGCGGATGACGAAGATGTTGGCTCGACGACGTCGGAGTTGCGAGCCGGCGGAGCGGGAGGCGGACGGAGCGGGCCGCAGCTCTATCGACTTCTTCTCAAGAATGGCGGCCGATACCTGGACCACGGCTGTGGCAGGCAGGTGGTCCTTCGCTCCGGCGGGCGCCGTGGCGATCCGTGCCAATTGTGGCAGATGATTCCGCAAGGCCAGGGATGGTACAGACTTAAGGCCGCCGGAACAAACAAGTTCCTCGACGCCGACCACTGCTCGGCGAAGGTAGGACTGAGCGGAATGTCGGACTATGAAGGAGGCGCATGTCAAGCTTGGCGCAAAGCGGGCAATGCCAACGGCTGGTCACGATTGCAGCTGCGGCATGGCAGCCAATACCTCGACGCGTCCTATTGCAAGGAACTCGTCAGCATGAATCCCGGATCCGACTATGACGGAGGCTCTTGTCAACTCTGGAAGATCGCCCCCGAGTAGCAAACAACGGACGAACGTCAATTGACTGTGATATTCACGGGTTGGCCACCATTCTCACGGCATATTGCAACATCAAGCCCCACCCGCGTGATCGAATCATACTGCGTGCATGCGATAGGCCTGTCAACGGAGGCCGACCTCGCCGGGTCTTGATGTCTATCACGCCCAGCGGACGCCGAAAGGTGCAGCCTGCAAGCTGCGCCACCAGTCGTTCACTGTAGTTCTTGTTTTGCAGGGAATTCCGACGCTTTTAGAGTGCTCGCTTGGCGCATGGGATCCGACCGTCATCAAGCCGGATGACGCGGAGCGCAATCGCAAACTTCAGAATCCGTAGGTAAGCCCTCGGGCTTGTCGAAGGAAACTCCAATGGCCATCACCGAAGTGCGCATCCACCCCGCGATCGGCGTCGCGCGGGTGGGCAACAGCGACTCAGAATTCTTTATCGGGCCCGAGCGCCGCTGGGACCGTGCCGCACCCTCCGGCGGCTACAAGGATCCGCAGTGCCGCATCAAACGCCAAGCCGCGCGCTTTCGCGTCTTCGGCTACGACAACGGCGTGCCAGTCGAACTGACCGCCGCCGACGCGACCATCCTGTGGACCGTCCATCTCGTCAATCGCAAGGCCGTTGCGCCAGGTTTTCCCAATGGAGGTCTGCGCAACGCCAGCTATACCGGTGCCGATCGCGACGCTCTGATCATCGATCCGGGAGCACGAACGCTCGGCGGGCCCGACGGCCGGCAGGTGTTCGACAGCGGCAGCTTCAAGGTCAAGAACCAACCGGCCAAGTCCGTCGCGCTCGGCGAGATCCACACCGACGACGAAGGCCGGCTACTGGTTTTCGGTGGCTTCGGCAGTTCCGGATCGCCCTCCAATCACGCCTTGGGAGGGTTTGCCGACAGCGACGAGTGGCATGACGACGTGTCGGACGGCCCGGTCACCGCGACGGTCACCATCGCTGGCCAGACCTTTACCGCCGCCGGCGCCTGGGTGATCGTCGCGCCGCCAAAGTTCGCGCCGCCGATCGACAACGTATTTCGTCTGTGGGACCTGCTGTTCGACGACTTCGTCACGGCCGGCCAGCTGCAGGTGCCGGCTGTGCCGTCCTATGTCCACGACATCTACCCGATCCTGCAGGGCGCGATCGACATCGCGGCGGTCAACTCGGCGGGCATTGGCCACCACGGATTCACCCACCCGGTGGCAGGCTCTGCCGGACTTGTCAATCGGCTTCTCGCGACCAACAGCTCACACATGCCGCAGCTGAGATCCGTATCAGGCGCCATGGACCTGAAGCTGACCGACAGCCAGATAGCCATCATGCAGAAATGGGCCGCGGGCACCATCAACAACGACTGGAGCAGTGCCTGGGGACGGAACCCGCCACCCGACCTCGCGATCACCCCCGACGGTCTGGACAAGTCGGCCCTCGAGAACTGCGTCGGCGGGGCGCTTTTCCCCGGGATCGAGGCCGGGGCGTTCCTGCACGACGTCACCCGCTTCCTGCCAGTGGTGATGGTCAACGGCGTGCCGTCGTTTCGCATCGACCACACCGTCGTATCAGCCGGCGAGGTCACGCAGAGCATGGCCGTGCCGTGGCAGTCGGACTTCCTCGCCTGCGCCGACTATTGGTGGCCGGTGCCGCGACCGAACCAGGTCACGGTCGCCGGGCAGGGCACCAAGGCGTGGAACCGCCTGGCCACCGATCGCACCGCCTTCGTCGCCGGCCAGTGGAACAGGATGGGCTTCGTCACTCGGCAGGGCAACGACCTGGTGGAGACCGACCGCTGCGACAGCGCAGATACGTGGGTAAGCCTCGTGACGCCCGCGTTGACGTTCCACGATGTGCCCCAAGGGCCGATGGGCACCACCCGCAAGACGGCGCGAGCGATCGTGTTCGAGATCAGCGCGACGGTGCAGGTGACATTGAGCTTCACCGCACCTGCAGACCCCAGTCTCACGCGCTACACCGCGTCGCCCTACATCCAGCCACCCACCGGCGGCGGGACGGCCACGGCTCGTCTGTGGATCATCTACGCAGCGCCCAACGACGCCCACAGCGTCAACGACAGCGTCACCGTCACCTGCGCGCAGACGGGTCAGACCTGGACCATACCCATCAGTGCCAACGCGGTGCCACGCAAGACAGCGGCCGCGGCGCTCGTGCTCGACAAATCAGGATCAATGGGCGAGGACCGCGGCGACGGCCTGGGCACCAAGTCACAAAGCGTGCGCGACGCTGCCAACACCCTCGTCGACGTCATGCTGCCTGGCGATGCGCTGTCCCTCACCGCGTTCGACGACAACGCCTCGGTCCTCGCAGGCCTCACCGCGCTGGGCGATCCCGCAGACCCGTTTGACGCCACGCGGACCAACATGCACGGCCTGATCAACGGCGCAGGCTTGAATCCGGGAGGAAACACCTCCATCGGCGACGGCATCTTCGAAGGACGGGGAACATTGTCCGGCGCAACCGCGCAGGCGCAATCCCTCGTCGTCCTGACAGACGGCAACGAGAACCGCGCCCGGTGGATCGCCGACGTGGCCGGCCAGATCAACGAGAACACGTTCTCGGTGGGCGTCGGCACGGCCGCCAATACCAGCGCCGCGGCCCTGGAGACGATCAGCGGCAACCACGGCGGCTACCTGCTGATCACGGGCGCCGCACTCGGCGGCGACAACGAATTCTTGCTGAAGAAATACTTCCTGCAGATCCTCGCCGGCGTAAGCAATGCCGAAGTGGTACTGGACCCGGTCGGCTTCATCAGCGGGCGGCAGATCCAGCGTGTCCCGTTCGTCGTCTGCGATCAGGACAACCTGGCCGACGTGATCCTGCTGGCGCAGGACCGCAAGTCCCTGCAGTTCCTCCTGGAGACACCCTACGGTCAGCTCGTGGACCCCAACGCGGCGCGCGCCTGCGGCGGACAATTCGTCATGACCGAGCGGGTGTCCTACTACCGGATCCCGCTGCCGCTCTTGATCGACCCAGGCCGGCCCAGCCACGCCGGAACCTGGAATGTGGTCCTCGGCTACGGCCGCGGTGGCGACCCGGGCATCGCGTCGCATCTGGGGCCGAACGCAGTCGCGGCCGGCCGGCAGCGCTACTCCGTGATCGTGCACTCCTGGTCGGATGTCGCTTTCATCGCGGCTGCGCATCAGACGGGTTTCACGCCCGGCGCAGCCGTTAAGCTGAGTGCCGGCCTTAGCACGGCGGGCATCCCTTTCACCGTGGACGCACGCGTGCGCGCGGAAGTCACCCGGCCGGGCGGCACGATGGTGACCGTCGACCTGCAGCCGCAGAACGATGAGTTCGTCGGCAGCTTCACGACCACCGCGCCCGGGGAGTACCAGATCCGGATGCGGGCGGACGGCCGTACCGACCGCGGGCATCGCTTCACCCGGGAGCGGACGCTGTCCGTGGGCGTGTGGCGCGGGGGCGATGCCCCGCCGCGCGGAGGCCCGGGCGACCTCGGCGACGTGATCGAAGACGAGCGCCGCCGGCGTTGTGCGTTCCTGCGCTGCCTGTTGCTGACACTCTCGAAGAACGAGGCGGCCCTCAAGCGATGGCGCGAACTCGGCGTCGATCCCCGCGACTTCCTCAAGTGCGTGGAACTTCTGTGCGGCGAGGAGGCGAATCCTTCGCGCATCACCTCGGGACCGGTCTCCGACGAGGTGCGCAGGCTCGTCGATGAATTGCACCGCACCGTCGGTGGCCAATGACCATGGGTGCACGCCCGTGAGCGGGATGCAGCGCACCTCCGACGTCGCAGTCGTCGGCGGCGGCCCCGCCGGCGCGGTCATCGCGTTGCAGCTGGCGCGCGCCGGCGTGGGCGTGCTGCTGTACGAGCGTTCTCACTACGACGCGTTGCGCCTGGGCGAGACGCTGCCGCCCTCGGTGAATCCGTTGCTGCGCGAACTCGGACTGTGGGACCGGTTCAGTGCACTCGGCGCCCTGGCATCCCACGAGACGGCTAGCGCATGGGGGGGATGCGAGACCGCCGAGCGCTCTTTCCTGTTCAGCCCCCATGGCCACGGCTGGCATGTCGACCGCGCGCGCTTTGATCGCATGCTGGCAGACGCCGCCGAAGAGGCGGGGGCCACGGTGTTACGTGGCTGCCATGTCAGTGCAGTCAGCCTTCACGGCACCGGCCTTCGCGTGGACGCACAAACACCCGCTGCGGAAACACCCGTGCACGTGAGTGCGGTCATCGATGCCACCGGGCGTTCCGCCCGCATCGCGAGAGGCCTTGGCGCCTCACGCGATCAACTCGACCAACTCGTGTGTGCGGCACGTGTCTTTGCCGTGGATGGGCAACCACCCGGCGACACCTTCATCGAGGCGGTGCCCACCGGTTGGTGGTATGTGTCGCCATTGCCCGAAGACCGTCGGCTGATCGCGCTGTTCACTGACGCCCGGCATTTGATCGCAGAAAAGCTCGCAACCGACAGCGGATGGTGTGACGCACTGGAAAGGACCGATCACACGCGAGCGCTCGCACTCGGCATCCCGCAAGGAGAGGTCTGCGTGAGGAGTTGCGCCAGCCACGAGCTGCGCCCGTCTGTGGGCCACGACTGGATCGCGGTCGGAGACGCTGCACTGGCGGTCGATCCGCTGTCTTCGGGCGGCGTCGCGTTCGCATTGCGCAGCGCGGTTGCGGCGGCCCAGGTGGTCCTGTCCGGTGACAGTTCGACATACGAGATCCAAGTCGCCACGGCCGCGAGAGACTATCGCGAACAGCGCGGCCAGATCTACGCGTGGGAACAGCGTTTTTCCGACAACGACTTCTGGCGGGCGCGAGCGGGCTGATGAGCCCACGCAGGTTCGTGCGTTCACGGCGGGAGGTATATCGAATGGACACGAAATCAAGTCGATTTTGCTCATTCGTGCACAAGCAGGCCGCTGACCTTCCAAGAAGCCACCGCGTTGGACGGAAGCCCCGGGTACCAGCGGGCGAAGTCATCGCGGAGTTGGCTGTCGATGACGCGCACCCGCACCTGCAGCAGCAAGTGCGCGCTGCGTGGATCCCAGCGCATTTGCTGCGACTTCGACATTCGCTTGTCGATCAGTTGGTTCACCGCCGACTCCACGAAGGCGCTGGAGATGCGTCGCCCCGCCCGATAGCGCCGGCCGTAGTTGGGCAACGAATCCGAGTTGTTGCGCAGGCAGGTAGCCGAGCAACTCGAGGGTGAGCTTTCGAATCTGACGCGCGGCCGGCTTGCGGCACACCGTCGACTTGCCCGCATCGTGGCCAGGCGCCGCATGGCTTCCGGCGCTCGACCATGCCAAAGCCGCCACTTCAATCCGCCGGCCAGCCTCGACAGCCAATCGTGGTCAGCGGATCTGCGCTGACTGGCCGTTGGTCGACCATGCACGACGGCGTTGAGCTTGGCCACCCGTCGTCGCAGGTGGTACTAGGGCGTGTTAACACTAATTGAGTTGACCATGGATGACGAGAGATACTTCATGCATGGAGATCACACCAGCCCAATTCGCCCAGATCGAGCACTGCCTGCCTCTGCAGCGCGGCAATGTAAGTCTCTCGAATTTTGACGTGTTGAATGCGATCCTTTATGTTGCAGAGCACGGATGCAAGTGGCGCGGCCTGCCCAAGCGCTTCGGCAACTGGCACACCATCTACACGCGCATGAATCGGTGGTCCAAGAGCGGCGTGCTGGATCGCGTGTTTGCCGAGCTTCAGCAGGCCCAGGTCGTGCGCATCAAGATCGAGGCGGTGTCGCTGGACAGCACTATCGTGAAGGTTCATCCCGATGGCACTGGCGCGTTAAAAAAAACGGCCCCCAGTCCATCGGTCAATCTAGAGGCGGGTGGACCACCAAGATTCATATGGTTGCCGCGGATGCTCGAACGGCCGTAACGTTTTCCCTCTCACCTGGCCAAGCGCACGACGCGCCCGCAGGACGCGCTTTGCTGAGCAGCTTGGGTGCACCCGACCGACCTCTCCACCTGCTCATGGATCGCGCCTACGAGGGCAATGAAACACGGCAGTTGGCACTCGATCTGGGCTTCATTCCCGTCGTTCCGCCCAAGCAAACCCGGATGACGCCATGGGAGTACGACCGAGCGATGTACAAACGTCGCAATGAGATCGAACGCCTCTTTCGGCGCCTCAAAGGCTACCGCCGGATCTTCTCTCGCTTCGAAAAACTCGATGTGATGTTCATCGGCTTCATCAGCTTCGCGCTGATCGCCGACGGACTTCGTTTGTGTTAACACGCCCTAGTCCAGAATATGCCTCGCGCGGGGCAGCGTCGACAGTTGCCACTGGCGGAGCTGGATGTTGCCGTCGGTGAACACCTCCATCGGCAAATCCTGTCTGCCGAAAGCGCCCAGGACACGTTTCACCCGCTCGTGACAGTGTTCGTCAACCGTTCGGACGAACGCCACACTGCGCTGACCGACGCCGGCGCGCATGGCGCGGCCGGCGACGACCTCGAACGACTTCTCCTCGTCGGGGTGGCAAAGCCGCAGGTAGCCGCCGTCCAGGCCAACTGTGGTGACGTTCGCGCTACTTTCTTCCAATTCAGCCGCCTCGGACCGGATTTCGCGTTGCCGCTGCAGGCGCGTACCTGTGGTAATGGGTTCGCCAAGCGGAGCGATCCATGTCGGTCATTGCTGAGATTGAGGCGAGGCTTGGCTCTGGTACTGCCTTCACCATCGCGCAACTAGGCGGTGCTGCCGCGATCGCTGCAGAAGCCGATGCTCTGGTCAAGGCTCCATACCTTGACGTGCTCGTTTCACTTGCCTCATCCGCCGATACGAAGGACGAATCGATTCTGGATGCCTTAGTCCTGAGGGGATTTCGAGAGGGCTCCAACGCGCTTCCTTTCCGAGACGCTGCAAATGCCGTTGTGGACAGCGATGCACTCCGCATGCGGATCAGTAAAGCGCTGCAGCCTGTTCTGGCACAGCGCGTAAATGAACGCCAAGGCGTTGCAGACGGACTCGTCGCGGCCTATGCCCTCGAAGCAATGTTTCGTCTCGCGCTGTCGGGTGCCATCAGCAAGTATCAGACGCTTGGATTGATGACGGAGTTGGGCCCAGAGAAAAGCGGTCTCTTTGCAGAGCATGCTGCGAAGCTCACGGGTGCGGCATTTCACATCTGGGGCGAGCAAGATCTGCTTCATGCGCTTGATCGACTACTCACCAACGAAGATGCAGAAGGCGAGGCAGCATTCGAGTTGGGTCTCGCCCATCTCGCCCAAGCGCTTGAAGGAGACTCCCTCCCGAAAATACTAGAAGGCCTGGAGACCGCACGAGTATTCTTCTCGCACGCGCGCCGAGCGGATGAGGATCGCGCTGACGCTGCGGCATATTGCTCATCAATCGATCTGATACGGGGATTTGCAACGGGTGCCGCCGCGGTCGCATTGCGAGGTCCCCTGGAAACCTTGATGGCAGCGGTAGCCGACAGGACTCGGCTCTTGCAATTGGGCGTCCTCCCCTCGTGGCTCAAGCCACGTCAGGATCGCGACATTCAGTGGGCAAGATTTCTTCGGACCGTCGAGTGCCTTGCGAAAGATCTGGAGCGACCAAGCTGGCTCAACGCCTGGGCGGTTATGGATCGACTGCTGGACGTTTACGACGCAGACCGGGCCATTTGCGCTGGTGCAGGTCTTGATGCATTACTCAGACCGCGCATCGAAGCTGCGTTTGCCCGTGAACGCGGGCTCCTTAGTCACCTTGACGATCTCCTGTGTGAGCCTGGCTGGCTGGAAGCGCATGGCGAGGCCTCTAGGACGCTACGCGTGCGTATCGACGAACTCGTAAAAGGCGCTGCACCGTCGGGAAAACCAAAGGAGGGCGCCCCGTACCCCCAACTCCGGCGCGTCCTCCAAGATGATCAACGAGTGGGGGAAATGCCAGCCGACTTCGCCGAACGTCTGGAAGGCTTGCTCGTCGATCGTGCGCGACGAAGCGAACACATCGTTCATCCCGTCGTACAACGTATTCTTTCTGATGTTCGCGTCGCCTTTGCCCAATGCTCAGACTACAACGGCATAGTCCGAGACGATTTCGATGAGCTCGTGCTTCAAGTTGTCCTTTTCTGCAAGGATCGCCAGGACGCAGGTCTCAAGGAGTTGGGGACGCGCGGTGCGTACCTGCGGGATTCAAGCGCGACGGAATTTCAGTTCCAGTCGGATCTTCGGGAGTGGCTGTCCGGAAATTTTCGGCGCGGGGATGTGAGAACGGAAGTCGGAGGCGTCGCGGCCGGACGCGCCGACATTTACGTCGGGTTTGGTACACATCGTTTCATCATCGAACTCAAGCGACATCACGGAATAGTCAATGAGGACGTGGCTCGCCAGTACCTCGGTCAAGCGGGCTCGTACCAGGGTACCAATGTGAAGCTTGGGATGCTCGGTGTTCTAGAGCTCGTGAATCGTGAGGGGCCACCCGCAAGCCTGGAGGAGTGCATTTGGTACGACGCAATCGTCCCCAGTAGTGGGACACGAGTGGCGCGCCACCATGTAGTGTTTCGCGTTCCCGGTGTACTTCGTTCTCCGTCAGCGCTTTCGGCGAAAGCAGGTAAGTTCGTCAGCGACAGCGCCTCGAGCTAGAACCTGTCACGCGATACGTTCGAAATTGATCGCCGGGCGGCGGGATAGATCTTTCGATATGCTTGCACCTGATTGATGATGATGTCGAAAACGTCGATGCCCCGCAAATCGCTCCATCTCCCGCGCCAGCAAAAGATCTGGGTTTCTGACGGTAAAAGCGACGGTATGGACCCATGTCGATCACAGCCAAGTCCTTTTACCATGCGGGTTTAGACGGCCTGTTGATGATCGAGTGGGGCCACAGGGGGCTTCGGCGAATTCTGGCGAAACAGAGCGTTGTTGGTAACCGCTCATAGAGCCTTTATGCTCGCGACGGCTTTGCGCGGCCTGCTCTTCCGCCGGCTTAGTTGTCGACCGCGTGTTCCGGCGGTGGCAGCACCCAGCCGTCTGATTGCAGGAAGGTGAGTACGTCGTCGTAATCATCGGTTCTGGCCGATGCGGCCGCGCAGGTGCTGCCCTCGGGCCAGGCACTGAACCAGGACGTGCTCGACCGCTTGTTGCGCGGCAACAGCTAACAGGGTGCGCCGGCGCCCGGGACGCTGGAGACTGAACGCCAGCGGCGGCCTGCGTTTCTCCGGCAGCGCCTCGCTCGACACTATCGACCCGGGTACCGGGAAGTCCATGCTGGCGGGGCTTGCGCTGGGCATGCTGGCCGCCCGTGCGATTGCATGCATTTGCCGAAGGGGCTAATGCAAGCCGACGACCCCGCTCCAAGCCCGTTGCTTTGCGGCGTTGTCCGGGTCTACGCAGTCACTCGATGCGCGCGCCGGTTGACTTCACCAAGGCGCCAGCCGCCTCGTAGTCTGCCTTCAGCATCCGGTTCAGTTCGTCGACTGTCATAGTGCCGGGCTCCATGCCTAGGCGCAGAAGTCGGTCCTGCACCGCCGGATCGGCCAGCGCGTTGCCCACTGCAGCATGGAGCTTGTCCACCTCTGCCTTGGGCATGCTGGCAGGCGCGAGCACGGCGAACCAAGTGTCGTACTTGAACCCGGGTACCCCGGACTCTGCGACGGTAGGCACATTGGGCATGAAGCGCGAACGCTTGCTGCCCGTGTACGCCAGCAGCTTGATGCGTGGGTCGTTGACGAAGCCTGTGAGGCCAATGGTCGCGGCCATCGTGCCTTGCGCGCGACTAGCTAACACCTCGTTGACCGCCTCGCCGGTGGCCTTCATCGGGATGTGCTGCATCTGCGCACCCGCGGCCGTAAGGAATGCTGCCATGCCCAGGTGCGTAGCACCACCATTGCCTGCGGACGAGTAGTTGAGCTGCCCGGGCTTGCTCTTGATCAGCTTGACGCAGTCCTGCAGCGTGTTGATGCCCAAGCCGCCGGGCGCCGCGATTATGAAGCCGGAGTTGCCTACATAGGCGACGCCGGTGAAATCCTTGATAGGGTCGTAGCCGAGGTTGCGGTACAGGTAGGCGGCGAAGTTGTAGCTGGCCGCCGTCATCAGCAGCGTGTTGTTGTCGGTGACCCTGGCGGCCGCAGCGGTGCCGACGCTGCCACCCGCACCGGGTCGGTTCTCGACGATGACCGTGGCGTGCAGTTCCTTGGCCAGTTCGGCGTTGAAGCTGCGTGCCACCGTGTCGAGCACAGCGCCGGTGGCGTAGGGCACCACCAGCTTGATTACGCGCTGGGCCGACGCCGGCGCTACCACCCCGGCCGCCAGCAGAAGCGCAAGCGCCGCGGCGCGCGAGGGGTTCCACAGGGCTTTCATGGCCGCACATTGAGCTGAGCCTGTGTCTGATCTATCCCAGGGATCGGCCCCGCTCGCGGCTGGCAGTGCGCCTTGCTGAAGGATTGCGGGAACAGTTCCTCTCGGAGACTCGGAGCGTAAGACGGGCCCACCCCGCCAGCACACGTTCGGCCCCACAGTGAGGCGTGAGGCTGTAATGGGCACTGATCAATGCATGCACCGACGCCTGCTCTATCTAGAACGCCTTTTATGTGAGTTGCTGCTGTTCCTGCGTCTGGCGTCCTTTTGGCAATGTCAATGACGGTTAAGGCCCGTTGGAAAGCCGCCCGGACCAAATCGCCGATGGCGCACTTAAATCACGTGCTGCTGCGGGCGATCACTTCGAAGCCGATGTCCACGCATTGCGCGCCGGGGTCTTCGCCGGCCAGCCGCGCCAGCAGCATCTGCCCCGCGCGCTCGCCCATCTCGGCGCGGCGAATGCGCACGGTGGACAGGCGCGGCGAGGCGGCGCGCGCGATCGGCATGTCGCCGAAGCCCATCACCGCGATGCGACCGGGCACGTTCCAGCCGCGCAACTGACACTCGAAGAGCAGGCCAGCCGCGAGCAGGTCGTTGTTGCAGAACACGGCCGTGATGTCGGGGCGCCGCGCCAGCAGTTGCGCGAGGCGCGGTCCGGCGTCGTCGATCTGCACCGGCGGGCGGATCAGTTCGGCGGGCACCTCGCCCGCACCATTCGCGGCTGCTTCGGCGCGGAAGCCTGCGAGACGCAGGCGCGAGCGTTCTTCTTCGGCACCGATGAAGGCCAGAACTTTGTGCCCGCGCGTCAGCAGGTGCTGTGCTGCGGCGCGGCCCGCGCCGATGTTCGAAAATCCCACCAGCATGTCGACCGGCGCCTCGCCTCTCGCGCCGGGCACGTCCCAGGTCTGCACCACCGGTACCCCGGCGCGGCGTAGCTTGAGCCGCTGGGCGCTGGGCTGCGCGATGCCGGTGAGCACCAGCCCGTCGACGCGCCGGCCAAGGAATGTGTCGATCAGCGCGGCCTCCTCGCTTTGGCGATAAGCGCTCTGGCCCAGCAGCAATTGGTAGCCGCCGTCGGCCAGCGTTTGTGCCAGCGCCTCGAGCGTTTCGGAGAACACGAGATTTGAAATGGTCGGCACGATGGCCGCCACGATGCGTGAGCGCTTCGAGGCCAGGCTGCCCGCCATGAGATTGGGCACGTAGCCGAGCCGCTCGACTGCGGCGCGCACGGCGGCCAGCGTGTCGGGTGAAAGCTTGCCGGGCGTGTTGATGGCACGCGAGACCGTGACCAGCGACACGCCGGCTTCGCGCGCCACGTCGCTCATGCGAGCGGTGGCCCGGGCGGTTTCGGCAACGGAATCGGCGGAGGAGTCGGTCGTAGAGGCAGGCATGGCAAGGCGCTGTCGATCATAGCCTCGGCCGGCAGCGAAAACCTTTACCAATGAAAGCGCTACCAGTCTGTCCCGCCGCGTCCCACGCTATGGGAATAGTTGGAGTAAAGCCCGGAGAACCCGGTCTATCAGGGCCTGTCCGGAGACCAAAATGAAAGCGCTTCCATCAACAAGCATCGAACAAGCGAATCCAACGCACAGGAGACAAATCCATGTTCCGCAGAACCCTTCTTGCCGCCCTGGCCTTGACCGGCCTGCAGGCCGGCGCCGCCCACGCCCAGGACGATTACCCCTCGCGTCCCGTGAAGCTCATCGTGCCGTTCCCTGCGGGCGGCACCAGCGACATCATGGGCCGCCTGATTGCCGAGGTGCTCGGGCGGCAGCTCAAGCAGCCGTTCATCGTCGACAACAAGGGCGGAGCGGGCGGCGCCATCGGCACCGATCAGGCGGCCAAGGCGCCGGGCGACGGCTACACGCTGCTGCTGTCGGGCATCGGCAGCAACGCGATCATCCACGGCTTCTCGCCCAAGCCGCCGTATGACTCGAACCGCGACTTCGTCCACGTGTCGCAGCTTGCGGCCGGGCCCAACGTGCTGGTGGTGAACCCGTCGTTCCCGGCGAAGAACTTCAAGGAGTTCGTCGCCTGGGTCAAGGTCAACCCGGGCAAGTTCAGCTACGGGCAGGTCAACGCCTCGTCCGGCCACGTCACCACCGAATACCTCAAGCAGGTGGCGGGACTCGACATGGTGGGCATTCCGTACAAAGGGAGCGCACCCGCGCTCAACGACGTGCTGGCCGACCAGATTCCCGGCATGTTCACCAACCAGGACTCGGTGCTGCCGCACATCAAGGCAGGCAAGCTGCGAGCCCTGGTCGTCACCAGTGCGCAGCGCAACCCGCTGTTCCCCGAAGTGCCTACGGTGGCCGAGTCGGGCTACCCCGGTTTTAGCGCCGTG
This sequence comes from Variovorax sp. P5_A3, assembly GCF_056400665.1. Classification (NCBI taxonomy): domain Bacteria; kingdom Pseudomonadati; phylum Pseudomonadota; class Betaproteobacteria; order Burkholderiales; family Comamonadaceae; genus Variovorax; species Variovorax sp. P5_A3. The sequence goes on from NZ_JBFUKW010000045.1 coordinate 18,849, forward strand.
TCATGGACTGGCCTGTCGGCGCCCAAGGGCACGCCGAAGGCCGTCGCCGACAAGCTCGAAGCCGCCATGGTCAAGGGCTTCGCAGAGCCGGCGGTGCGTGCCAAGCTGGAAGCCAACGGTTTCGTCGTGGTGGCTTCGCACGCGGCCGACTACACACGCTTCGTGCAGGACGAGACCGTGCGCTGGACCCAGGTGGTGCAGAAGGCCGGCATCAAGCTTGACTGAATGCGTGCCCCTGTTTTTTCCTTGTTCCTATTTCTGAAAGTGATCGAAATGAAAGCCGTTGAATCCAACATCGTTTCCTACGCCAAGGTGGCCGAAGGCGCGCGCACCGCGGCCGACGCGGGCGACCGCATCGACTGGATCAAGGTATCGCTGATGTACTTGCCGCTGGCCACGCCGGTGAGCGACGCCAAGGTGCTCACGGGCCGTCAGAAGCCGCTGACCGAGATCGCCTTCATCTTTGCCGAGATCCGCACGCGCGACGGGCACGAAGGCATCGGCTTCGGCTACAGCAAGCGCGCGGGCGGCCCCGGCATGTACGCGCATGCGAAGGAGCTCGCGCCCAACCTGCTGGGCGAAGATCCCAACGACATCTCGCGCCTGTTCACCAAGCTGCTGTGGGCCGGCGCCAGCATGGGCCGCAGCGGCCTCACGACGCAGGCCATCGCGCCCTTCGACATCGCGCTGTGGGACCTGAAGGCCAAGCGCGCGAAGCTGCCGCTGGCCAAGCTGCTGGGCGCCGAGCGCGACTCCGTGCAGTGCTACAACACCTCGGGCGGCTACCTGCACACGCCGCTCGACCAGGTGCTCAAGAACGTGGCCATTTCGCGCGAGAGCGGCATCGGCGGCATCAAGCTCAAGGTGGGCCAGCCCGACCTGGCGATCGACATCCAGCGCGTGGGCGAAGTGCGCAAGCTGCTGGGCGATGCGTTTCCGCTGATGGTCGACGCCAACCAGCAGTGGGACCGCCAAAAGGCCACGCGGGCTTGCCGGGCGTTCGAAGACTTCGACCTCACCTGGATCGAAGAGCCGCTCGATGCCTATGACTTCGAAGGCCACGCCCAGCTGGCCGCGCGCTTCGACACGGCCATTGCCACCGGCGAGATGCTCACCAGCTTCGGCGAACATGCGCAACTCATCATGGCCGAGGGCAGCGATTTCATCCAGCCCGACGCGCCGCGCGTGGGCGGCATCACGCCCTTCCTGCACATCATGAACCTGGCGGCTTTCAAGGGACGCAAGCTGGCACCGCACTTCGCGATGGAAATCCACCTGCACCTGGCCGCAGCCTACCCGATCGAGCCCTGGCTCGAACACTTCGAATGGCTGGGCCCGATGTTCAATGAGCAGATGCACCTGAAGGACGGGCGCATGCACGTGTCGGACCGCCCGGGTCTGGGCTTCAGCCTGAGCGAGCAGGCACTGAAGTGGACGACCGAGACGCAGGAGTTCGGCAAGCGGCCCTGAGTCTGCCGTCACCGCCGCCGTGTCCCAGCGGGTGGGGATTTTCGGCCATTGCGCCCGCGGGGCCGCACGCCGCGGCCGCGCGGGCCTCCTAGCATCGGCGGAGCGCAGGGCGTCGTCAGTCGCCCCAATCGCGCATCCACAGGAGACACCATGATCGACCGACGCACTTTCACCATCGTCAGCGCCTGCCTTGCAGGCGCGCTGGCATTTGGCAGTACAGCTGCCCACGCGCAGAGCGACACGCTGGCACGCATCCAGCAAGCCAAGAAGATCCGCATTGCGCTCGACCCCAGCATTCCGCCCTGGTCGTTCAAGAACGACAAGCTCGAGATGCGCGGGTCCGAATACGAGACCGCCAAGATGCTGGCAGAGGACCTCGGGGTTGTGCTGGAGATGGTGCCGACCAACGGCGCCAACCGCATTCCGCAACTGATCACCGACAAGGCGGACATCGTGGTGGCCGCGATGACGATTACCGCCGAGCGGCAGAAGGTCATCGACTTTTCGCTGCCGTATTCGGGCACGACCACCGCGGTCTCCGCGCCGCGCGGCATGGCCATCAAGACCATGGCCGATCTCGCCGGCAAACGCGTCGGCGTCGCACGCGGTACCTCGATGGACACCGACTTGACCGCCGCCGCTCCGAAGGACGTGGAGATCGTGCGTTTCGAGGACGAGGCGACCACGCTGACCGCGGTGCTGAGCGGCCAGGTGGACATCGTCGCGCAATCGGTCACCCTCAACGAGACCGTCAACAAGCGCAACCCGGCGAAGGCGCTGGAGACCAAGATCGTGTTGCGCAACAACCTGCACGGCATCGGCATGCGCAAGAACGAGGCGCGGCTCAAGGAATGGGTCGACCAATGGGTGAGGACCAACATGGCCAATGGCAAACTGGCTGCAGTGTTCAAGAAGAATCAAGGCATCGACCTGCCCGCTGCGGTGGCACAAGCTTCGCGTTAGGCGGACGGCGGCGTGCGCGTCCCGCCATCTGGTACTGCTGGCGCAGCCGAGTGCGCGGCGCTCCCCGGCATGGACAGCTGCGTTCGACAATTGCGACACCCCGCGACGCGGGCTCAACCGAGACCTTTTCAAGCATGAAACGTATTGCGATCACGGGCGCCGCAGGACTTGTGGGAACCGGCCTGCGCGCACAACTACTGAAACGTGGCTACCGTGTGCTGTCGCTGGACATCAAGCCGATTCAGAACATTGCGGTCCATGAGGAAGCTGCCGTCATCGATATCACCGACCAGGTGGCCATGACGCAGCGACTGCAGGGCTGTGACGCCGTGGTGCATCTTGCGGCTTGCACCACGGATGCCCCCTGGCCCGAGCAGGTCAAGCTGAGCGTCGAGGGCTGCATCAGCGTGTTCGATGCCGCGCGCGATGCCGGCGTGCGCCGCGTCGTCTACGCCAGTTCACACCATGTGGTGGGCCTGCATCCGCGCGCGCCGCATGGGCCGCTGATGGGCGACACCGCCATCCTGCGGCCCGACAGCCGCTACGCCGTGGGCAAGGCCTTCGGCGAGTCCCTCGGCGCGCTGTATGCCTACAAGTACGGCATGCAGGTGCTGGCAGTGCGCATCGGCAATGTCAACACGCGGCCGATCGACCGGCGTCGCCTGGGCAGCTGGCTCAGCTCGCGCGACCTGGGCCAGCTGGTGGCCATCGGCATCGAGCATCCGGACATCGGCTTCGACATCGTCTACGGCATTTCCGACGCCGAGGGCCGTCATTACGACAACGCCACGGCTTACGCGCTGGGCTATGTGCCGCAGGACAGTTCCGAGGGCTGGGACGAACAGGTACTGCGTGACGATCCACTGCCCGCGCCCGGCAGCGCCGCGGTTGCTGCCTGGCACGCGGGGCGCGGCATGAAGATCGCGCAGATCGACGTCATCGAGGCCGTCATCCCGTTCGACGACGGTGGCAGCGGCATGGGCATCACGCCGGGCCGCTGGGATTCGCTTGAGTTCGTGCTGGTGCGGGTGGAGACCGACACGGGCTTGGTCGGCTGGGGCGAATGCTTCGCCTATTCCTGCCGCGCCGCGGTGGCCACGGCCGCGCGCAGCATGGTCGCGCCGCTGTTGCAAGGCCGCGAGCTGGCGGCCACGCCCGAGGCGCTGATGCTGGAGGTGCAGCGCCGCCTGCACCTATTCGGCCGCTACGGCATCACACTGTTTGCGATCTCGGGCTTCGACATCGCGTTGTGGGATATCGCCGCAAAGGCCCAGAGCCGGCCGCTGCATTCGCTGCTGGGCGCCGCGCGCCGCAGCGAGATTCCGGCCTATGCGAGCCTTGTGCGCTATGGCGATGCGGCATTGGTGCGCAAGTACTGCCATGAAGCCATTGCCCAAGGCTATCGCTACATCAAGCTACACGAGATCGAGCCCGACATAATCTGCGCCGGCCGTGCCGCCATCGGGCCGGACATCGGCCTGTCGGTGGACGTCAACTGTTCCTGGTCGGCCGAGCAGGCCCGCGAGCGCATCGCGATGCTGCGCGAAGTGGACGCGATGTGGATCGAGGAGCCGGTGTTCCCGCCGGAGGACATCCGGACCCAGGCGCAGCTGAACGCTGCGTTCCCGGTGGGGGCTGGCGAGAACGCCTGCACGCGCCACGAATTCGCGCGCATGCTCGAGGCCGGCGCGGTGCGCTATGCCCAACCCTCGGTCATCAAGGTCGGCGGCGTCACCGAGTTCGCGGCGGTCGCGGCGCTTTCCGAGGCGAAGGGCGTGGCGGTCATGCCGCATTCGCCGTACTTTGGCCCCGGATACTTCGCCACACTGCAACTCAGCGCGGGGCTGGCCGGTGAGCCGCTGTTCGAGCACCTGTATGTGCAACCCGCTGCCGATCTGGCCCTGGGCGGCACGCCGCTGCCGCAGCAAGGCATGGTGAGTATTCCGCAGGTCCCAGGCCACGGTTTCGAGCCTGACCCTCAGGTGCTGGCGCGCTGGCGCGTCTAGATCCCGGTCTCCAAAGACAAAGGCCATTCCCGCATACGCGGGGGTGGCCTTTTCTGCAGGGCGCCTCAACCGCCCTTGCTCAGCTCGGCCGGCAGGTCCGTGCCATGGAACTTGCGGTAGATCGCGTTGAGCTTGCCGTCGGCCATGTGGCCCTTGACCCATTGGTCCAGGTAGGCCTTGAGCGCGGTGTCGTGCTTGCGCAGGCCGATGCCCACCGGGAACTGGGTGAAGATGAACTTGGGTTCGATCTGGCGAGCCGGGTTGCGCGCGGCCACGGCCGTCAACGTGGCCGGCTCCTGCACCACGATATCGACCTGGCCGCTGGCCAGCGCTGTCATGCTGGTGGCTTCGTCGTCGAAGCGCAGCACCTCCACGCCCAGATCCTTGGCCTTTTTTGTCAGTTCCACGTCGCCAGTGGTGGCGCGCGTGACGCCTACGCGCTTGCCCTTGAGGTCCGACTCGCTCTTGAGCACCACGTTCTTCGGTGCGCCGACGATCTGCACAGCGCTGGCGTAGGGCTGCGAAAAGTCGATCACCTTGAGCCGCTCGGGCGTGATCGAGAAAGTCGACAGCACCACGTCCGCCTTGCGCGTCTGCAGGAAGGGAATGCGATTGGGGCCCGTCACCTCGACGATCTCCAGCTTCACGCCGAGGTTAGCGGCCAGCAGCTCGGCAGCCTCCATGTCCGAGCCGGTCATCCTGAGCTTGTCGTCCTTGTAGCCCCATGGCGGGCGGCCGAATTCCAGGGCGACCTTGAGGGTCTTGGCCTGGCGGATGGTGGCGAGGGTGTCCTGCTGGGCGTGGGCGGGCAGGGCACCTGCCAGCAGACCAGCCGCGCTGAGGGCCGCCACGTGAAAAATCTGTCGCCGAGAAATCACGGATATTCCTTGTGTAAAAAATCAGGCGTCGGCGCTGACGAACTGCGCCAGCTCCGGGGTCGAGGGCTTGCGCAGGATGTCGGCGGTGCCGCTCTCGTGCACCTTGCCGTCGCGCATGTAGATCACCTTGTGGGCCACGTTGCGCGCGAAGGCCATCTCGTGCGTGACCAGCACCATGGTCATTCCGTCCTTGGCCAACTGCTCCATGACGCGCAGCACCTCGCCGGTGAGCTGCGGGTCCAGCGCGGAGGTCACCTCGTCGAACAGCATCAGCTTGGGTTCCATCGCCAGGCTGCGGGCGATGGCAACGCGCTGCTGCTGGCCGCCCGAGAGCTGCTCGGGATAGGCCGACATCTTTTCCTTCAGGCCCACCTTAGCCAGCACCTCGGCGGCGATCTCGCGGGCCTCGGACGCCTTGATGCCTTTGACCGTGCGCGGCGCCAGCGTCACGTTCTGCTCCACCGTCAGGTGCGGGAACAGGTTGTAGCTCTGGAACACGATGCCCACGTCGCGGCGCAGCTTCTTCACGTCCAGGCGCGGGTCGTGCAGCGCATGACCGCAGACCGTCAGCTCGCCCTGATCGATCTTCTCCAGTCGGTCCATGCAGCGCAGTGCCGTGCTCTTGCCCGAGCCGCTCTGGCCGATGATGGCGGCCACCTGGCCCCGTTCCACCTCGAAGCTGACGCCGCGCAGCACATGGTTCGTGCCAAAGGTCTTATGGATGTTGCTGAGTTCAACGACGGCTGACATTGAGCTTCCTTTCGAGCTTGCGGGCCTGCCGGGACAAGGGATAGCAGACCGCGAAATACAGAAGACCGGCCAGCCCGAAGTACAGGAATGGCTGGAACGTGGTGTTGTTGAGGACCTTGGCGTTGTAGGAGAGCTCGGTGAAGCCCACCACCAGCGAGGCCACGGACGTGTTCTTCACTATCTGCACCATGAAGCCCACGGTGGGCGGCGTGGCCAGCCGCAGGCCCTGCGGCAGCACCACCAGCCGCATGCGCTGCACGCGCGACAGGCCCAGGCATTCGGCGGCCTCCCACTGCGACTTGGGGACGCCCTCCAGGCAGCCGCGCCAGATCTCGCCCAGGTAGGCGCCGGCATAGAAGGTCATGGCCAGCGTGGCCGCGAACAACGGGTTGACCGATTGCATGCCCAGCAGGCTGGGGCCGTAGAAGCACAGGCCCATCAGCACCAGCAGCGGCAAGCCCTGCATGAACTGGATGTAGGCCTGTGTGACGCGGGCGACCACGCGCAGTGGCGAGATGCGCGCCAGCGCGATGACCAGGCCGAACAGCCCGCCGAACAGGAAGGTCAGCAGGCTCAGCAGCACTGTGCCCCACAGGCCCTGCAGCAGCGAGCCGATGTATTGCATGTTCACGGTGCGGGCTCCCTCAGATCGGCGTGCCGAGCCTGCGCCGGCGCGTGAACAGGGCCAGGTTCAGCAGCCAGAAGGCCACGCGCAGCAGCATCGACAGCGCCAGGTACACGATGCCGAGCACCACGAACACCTCGAAATTGCGGAAGGTGTCGCTCTGCACGCGGTTGGAGATGCCGAACAGCTCCTCGACCCCGACCGACGACAGGATGCTGGAGGCCAGCATCAGCAGCACGTACTGGCTGGCCAGCGACGGGTATACGCGCTCCATGGCCGGGCGAAGCACCACATGCAGATAAACCTGCGCGCGCGACAAGCCCAGGCATTCCGCCGCCTCCAGCTGCCCCGGCTGGATCGAGTCGATGCCCGCGCGCATGATCTCGGTGGTGTAGGCGCCGATGTTGACCACCAGCGCGATGATGGCGCCCACGAGGATGGGCAGGCGCAGGCCGATGCTGGCCATGCCGAAGATCAGGAAGTAGCTCTGGATCAGCAGCGGGGTGTTGCGGATGGCTTCCACATAGCCGGCCACGATGCGTTGCAGCCAGGTCGGCCCGCTGGTGCGCGCGATCGCGCACAGCGTGCCGAACAGAAAGCCGATGACGGTGGCAAAGAAGGCCAGCCGCAGCGTGACCCAGGCGCCTTCGGCGAACAGCGGCCAGAACGCCAGCACGGCGCCGAAATCGAATTCGTAGTTCAAGGAGTGGACCTCGGGTGAGGCCGCTGCGTGGCGCGGCGCCGGCAGCGGAGAAGAAAGAAGGCAGAGCTCATGGTGCGAGGAGAAGGCGTCCCACCATCCGGACAGGTGATGGAAGACGCGTGCCGGGAATGCTAAAGAGCACCCCGGTGTTCGGGACGTTCGGGGTTAACCCGAGTCGCCCGGATTCGTCCCGATGGATGGGACGCAACCCCTTGCGTGGGCGTGCGGACCAGCGTTTAGGAAGCGGGCTTGAGCACTGCCGCAGGCAGATCCGCGTCTTGGTGTTTGCGGTAGATCGCCTGCAGCTTGCCATTCTTGAGTTGCGCCTGGATCCAGCGGTCGATCCACTCCTTCATGCGTATGTCGCCTTTGCGCAGGCCGACGCCGAACAGGGATTCCTGCAAGGGCAGCTTCGGCTCCAGCTGCCGCGCGGGTGCCTTCTGGTTGATCAGAGCGATCAGCGTGGTGGCCTGCGCGATCACGTCCATCTGGCCGCTGACCACGGCGGTCATGGTCGTGGCCTCGTCCTCGAAGCGCACGATCTCGGCGCCAGGCGGTGCGAGCTTCGTCACGTCGGCGTCGTTGGTGGTGCCCCGCGTGACGGCGATGCGCTTGCCCGCCAGGTCCGCCGGCGTACGGATGACCATGGACTTCGGTGCGGCGACGAACGTGGAGATGCCCGAGTACGGAATGGAGAAGTCGATCGCCTTCAGGCGTTCGGGCGTGATGGTCATGGCCGAGATCACGATGTCGGCGCGGTTGGTGATCAGCAGCGGAATGCGGTTCGCCCCGTTGGTGGTCACGATCTCCAGCTCCGCGCCCAGGTCCTTGGCCAGCAACTGGGCGGTCTCGGCTTCCGAGCCGGTCACCTCCAGCTTGTCGTTCTTGTACGACCAGGGTGGTACGTTGAGATCGATCGCGATGCGGATCTTGCGGCTCTCCTGCACTTTGGCGAGCGTATCGGACTGGGCCAGGGCGGCAGGCGCCCACAGGGTGAACACGGCGGCGCACAGGGCGCCGAGGAAGTGGCTGGAATGGCGCATGGTCATGGCGGTGTCCTGGATGTCGGTCTTGGTTGGGGGTCAGGCGCCCGCGGCACGCGCGACCTCAGGCGACAGGTCGGCGTTGTGGTGCTTGCGGTAGATGGCATTGAGCTTGCCGTTGCGCAGGTTCTCGCGCACCCAGTCGTCCACGCGGGCCTTCAGGCGTGTCTCGTTCTTGCGGATACCGATGCCGGTGAGGTTGGTCTTGACCACCAGCTTGGGCTCCATCGCCAACTCCGGCCGGCGCTGGTTGACCGGGGCCAGCAGGGCGGGCGCCGTGCAATAGAACTCGGCCTGGCCGCTGAGCACCGCGGTGATGGCGGTCGCATCGTCGTCGAAGCGCACGACCTCGGTGCCGGGCTTGGCGACCTTGGTCAGCTCGGTGTCGTTGGTGCTGCCGCGCACCACGGCCACCTTGCGGCCCACCAGGTCGTCCATGCGGACCAGCTGCGTGGCGCGCGGTGCCCCCACGATGACCTGGATGCCGGAATACGGCACCGAGAAATCGATCACCTTCTCGCGTTCCGGGGTGATCGACAGGGTGGAGATCACCAGATCGGTCTTGTCGGTCAGTACGTACGGGATGCGGCTGGCCGGATTGGTTGGCACGATCTCCAGCTTGAAGCCCAGGTCCTTGGCCAGAAGTTCGGCGACCTCGACCTCCGATCCTGCGAATGCGAGCCTGGCGTCCTTGGCGGAGTAGGGTGGCGCGGCCGGGTCGATCGAGATGCGCAGCACACCGCTCCTGGCGATGCTGTCCAGCGCGTCGGCATGGGCAGGCGCCCAGGCCACGCCGGCGAGCGTGCAGGCGAGGGCGGCCTGTAGCCAGGTGCGGCGAAGGTTGGGTGTGGGACGGTGGTGCATGTCTTGTCTCCTGGTCGTGTTGTGTGTGAAAGGAAAATGGATTCAGGCCGGCTGGGCGTCGCGCTGGTTCAGCGCCTGCGGCAGCGCCAGGCCACAGGCCGAGGCGTACGGCGCCAGGCCGTCGAGGATGGCCTGGTCCAGCACCACGCCCTCGGCCAGTACGGTGCGCTGGCGCGCCATGGCCTGGTCGCCGGGCACGCGCACGCGGTCCACGCCAGGACGCGGCGGGTTGGCATGGCAGGCTTCGATCAGCCAGTCGGTCTCGTCGGTGAATGCGCAGCGGCCACCGAAGGCCGCCGGATCCAGCACCTGCAGGAAGGTGTTCATCACGGTGCCGGTGGGACCGTCACGGCGACCATAGCCCGACAAGCCCTGCGTCAGCGACTCGACGAGCAAGGCCATTGCGTAGCCCTTGTGGCCGTGGTCCAGTCCCCCGACGGGCAGCAGGCTGCCGTCGCCCTGCAGCAGCACGGCAGGGTCGTCCGTGGGCTCGCCGTGTGCGTCCATCACCCACTGGCCCGGCAGCCGGCCGCCGGCCTTGGCCACCTGCGTCGAACGCTTGATGGTGGTGATGGAGCAACTGATGTCCAGCAGGACAGGGTCGCCGCCGCTGGGCATGCCGGCGGCCAGGGGGTTGGGGGTGAATACACCGCGCGTGCCGCCAAAAGGGGCAACGCCGCTGTGCGCGGGGCCCGAGCAGGCCAGAACCACCATCAGCCCGCGCTCGGTCAGGCGCGGCAGGTAGGTTGCCAGCGCGCCGGTGTGGTAGCCGTTCGCGATGGTGCAGGTGACGACGCCGTGCGCCTCGATGCGCTCCAGGGCCACGTCGATCGCGCGGTCGATGAGCCAGGCGCCCGGCAGGCGCCGGCCGTTCCAGGCCACGCAAGCGCCGCGGTCGGACAGCACCTCGGGCTGGCCGTGCAACGCCATGGCGCCGCTGTGTGCCTCCTGCAGGTACCAGGAGGCGATGGCCAGCCCGTGCGTCGTGTGGCCCATCATGTCGGCCGTGACCAGCGAGCGCACCACGCTGTCGATCTTGTCGGGTGCGAGACCGGTCGCCTCGAACAGTTGGCGCGCGAACGCGCGGACGGCGGCGACGTCGTAGCGCAGGCCCTCGCTCACTGCGCGCTCCTGCCGGCGGCTTCGTCGACCATGTCGAACAACGAGTACTTCGGCGTATAGCCCAGCAGTGCACGCGCCTTGGCCGCGCTGCCGTGCGTGCGGCCCAGTTCCACGGGGATGCGTGCCTCGACGTAGCGCCGGCCGGTGGCCTCGGCCAGATAGGGGATGAACTCCGCGAGGCTGACCGGCGTGGCGGGCGCCAGGTTGAATGTCTCGCCGATGGCCTCGGGCTTGTCGTGGATCAGCAGCAGGCCCTGCACGATGTCGCGCACGTCGACCAGTTCCTGCGTATGCGGCTTGCCGTCGGCGTCGCGTGCCAGCAGCAGCGGCTCGTCGGGTGCGACCAGCGGCTCCAACACGTCCAGGATGCTGCGCAGTTCGGCCTGGCTGGTGGCGCCCGCATGGTGCGTGCTGCTGGCCTTCAGGCTGCGCACGCGGCCGTTCACGTAGAACGCCGCGCTGGAGTATTCGCCATTGGGGTCCAGCAGCTCGTGCGCAGCCTCGATGTGCGAGAACACCGCCGTGCTGATCTTGAGGTTGGGCTCGGAACGTGCGTAGAACGCGGCCATGTCCTCGCCCAGCAGCTTGCTCAGCCCATAGAAGGTGTAGGGCTCGCGCGGGTGCAGTTCGTCGGTCGGCCGGTAGCGCGCGAAGCGCGTGGGGTAGACCTGGTCGCTCGACGCGAACACGAGGCGCACCGGCCGCTTGGCGGACTGCTCCGCAGCGGCGCGCAGCACGTTGTAGGTGCCAACCACATTGGCGCTCCAGATCAGGTCGCGCGCCTGTGGCTGGAACGAGATGGCGGCCGCCATGTGGAACACCGCATCGGCGCCCTCCATGGCCTGCCGCACCGCGGACAGCTCGGCCAGGTCGCCCACCACGCAGTCGATGCCGACGTCGCGCGTGGCCGCCAGGTTGCGGTCCTGCGGCAGTGCCAGCGTGCGCACGCGCCAGCCCCGTTCCAGCAAAGCACGCGCGAGCGTGCCACCGACGCGCCCCGTGGCGCCTGAGACGAAAACCTGCATGGGATGTCTTCCTTCGAGTGTGTTGAACCGGCCCGCACTGTAGGAGGGATGCCATCCAATTAATATTGAAGAAATTTCCGGATTTGATACGCAATGGTTATCAGCAGAGACGATGCGCTTGAGCAGGCCGCGGAGCGCGCGAGGCATCGACTGGTGGGCCGCTTGCGGCTCAAGCATCTGCGCCTCATCGACGCGCTGGCGCGCACCAGCAGCCTGCGGCAGGCGGCAGTGGCGATGAGCCTCACGCAGCCGGCGGCCAGCAAGATCCTGCAGGACCTGGAGGATGTGCTGGGCGTGCAGTTGTTCACGCGGCGCGCGCGCGCGATCGAGATCAACGACTTTGGCCGCTTCGTCGCCGTGTACGCGCGCCGCGTGCTCGGCGAGACGCAACGCTTCGGTGCCGACCTGGACACGCTGGTGCGCAGCGGCCATGGCACGCTGACCATCGGCGCCATCATGGTGACGGCGGCCGGCCTGCTGCCGGCAGCGGTGCTGGAACTCAAGAAGACGCGGCCCGCAGTCTCGGTGCGCATCGTCGAGTCCTCCAGCGACCGGCTGCTGGCAGACCTGGCGAAGAACGAGTTCGACTTCGTGCTCGCGCGCTTCGTGCGGCCGCAGGACAGTTTGCAATTCGAACTGATGCCGCTCAGCGACGAGCCGCTGTGTATCTTCACGGGGCGCGATGGCCGGGTCTCGCAGCGCTCGCGCAGCCTGGCCGACCTGCATGGCCTGCCCTGGGTGATCCAGGATTCACCCACGCCGACGCGGCGCTTGCTGGAAGCTGAGTTCGGCGGCGAAGGCCTGGGACTGCCGGCCGACTTGGTACGCGTGTCGTCGGTCTACACCATGCTCAACATGGTCGAGAAGGCGGGCATGGTTGGCGTGCTGCCGCGCGCCATGGTCGACAACGAGGGCGAGCGCTTTCGCGTCTTGCCGGTGCGGCTGAAAAGCGCGCTGTCGCCCTACGGCATCGTCACGCGGCGTGGCATGGAACTGACCCCGACGGCGCAGGACATGATGGCCATCCTGCAGCGCCTGGCGCGCAAGAAGCCGCGCCGCGGTTGATGGCGCGGCGCGCCGGTTCACCCCAGCACGATGTCGAGCTGCCCCTGCAACTGCGCGCCGGGCGCCAGGATGCGGGTGCCTGTGCCCGCCACGTTGCGCGCGTGCAGGTTGAAGCCGTCGGGCAGATGGCTGACCGGCTCGATGCACACGTTTGGCGCGTTCGCGGGCCGGTGGATGACGAGCTGGTCCATCGCGCCGCTGGCGAGCAGCAGGACGGGTCTGGCCTGCGCAGAATGGATATCGAGTGTGCCGGACCAGTCCGCAATGAAGTGCGTGACCTCGCCCGCCGCGAAGTCCGCTGCGCCCACCGTCCAGGGCTGACGATCTCTGCGATCGGCCGCGGGCTCTCGCGGCAGGTAGTCGGCGTCGAACGGCCAATCGGGGCCGGCATCGAACCGCACCTGGTTGTCGGCCCGGTGCACGAAGTACGGGTGCAGGCCCACGCCGCCCGGCATGTCAGCGTTGCCCATGTTGCGCAGTGTGAGCGCGATGCGCACGCGGCCCGGGTCCAGCGCGACGTCCATGGTCGCCTCGAATGCCCACGGCCAGTGCGCGTCGGCGGCGTGCACATAGGCCAGGCGCGCCCGGCTCTCCTCGCATGTCAGCAATTGCCAGGGCCGGCGCTGGGCGATGCCGTGCAGCGTGTGGGGGCCGCCCGCGTGCGGTGTCAGCGCCCAGTCGCGATCGGCGTGGCGCAACCGGGCATCGCGGATGCGTCCGTTGTAGGGCACGAGCGGGTAAATGCCTCCCTTGGCCCATCGGTCAAGGTCGTCGTGCTGCTCGGGATAGGGCTGCAGTACCTGCTGCAGGGTGCCGTCCGGCGCAGCCAGCGTGCAGGCGGTGATGCGCCCGCCGGCGGCAGGCAGCAGGCGCAACTCGGAGCGACCGGCGTGCAGCCTGACGGCGTTCATGGCCAAGCCGCGCTCAGGGTTGGCGCAGAGCGCCATCGACCATGCGCCACAGTCCCAGCGGATTGGCCTGCTGCAACGCGGCGGGCAGCAGTGCGTCCGGCAGGTCCTGGTAGCACACGGGGCGCAGGAAGCGCTCGATGGACTCGGCGCCGACCGAGGTGAACATCGCGTTCGACGTGGACGGGAACGGGCCGCCGTGCACCATCGCGTGGCAGACCTCGACGCCCGTCGGGAAGCCGTTGACCAGGATGCGGCCAGCCTTGCGTTCGAGTATCGGCAGCAGGCGGCGTGCGTCCGCATGGTCGGCGGTATCCAGCTGCAAGGTCGCGGTCAGCTGGCCTTCGAGTTGCTCGGCCACCTGCAGCATCTCCTGCAGGTCGCGTGCGCGAACGACGATGGCGGCGGGGCCGAACATTTCTTCGCGGAGCGTCGGCGTGGCCAGGAACCGTGCGGCATCGGTCACATACAGCGCGGCCTGCGCGGCATTGGGCCGATCGCCCGCATCTGCCCCGACCACCGCCGTTTCCACACCGGGCGTCGTGCCGACTTTCTGCGAGCCGGTCTGGTAGGCCGCGTGGATGCCGGGCGTCAGCATGGTCTGCGCAGGTGTGGCGGCCAACGCATCGTGCGCGGCCTGCAGAAAATCGGCGAAGCCGGGGCCGTCGCAGGCCAGCACCAGACCGGGGTTTGTGCAGAACTGGCCCGCACCCAGGACCAGCGAGGCCGCGAACCCTTTGCCGATGGATTCGGCCCGCTCGGCCAGTGCCGCCGGCAGCAGGAACACGGGGTTGATGCTGCTCATCTCGGCATAGACCGGGATGGGTTGGTGCCGTGCATTGGCGATCTTCTGCAGCGCCAGGCCACCTTGGCGCGAGCCCGTGAAGCCGACGGCCTGGATGGCCGGGTGAGCCACCAGCGCCTCGCCGATCTGGCGGCCGGCGCCGATCAGCAGCGAGAACACGCCCTCGGGCAGGCCATGGGCCTGCACCGCCTGCTGCAGCGCGCGGCCCACCAGTTCGGACGTGCCCAGGTGCGCGCTGTGCGCCTTCACGATCACGGGCGCACCCGCGGCCAGCGCGGCGGCCGTGTCGCCGCCGGCCACCGAGAAGGCCAGCGGGAAGTTGCTGGCGCCGAACACCGCCACCGGGCCCAGCGGCAGCTTGGCCAGGCGCAGATCGCCGCGCGGCAGCGGCCGGCGCGTGGACTGGGCCGGATCGATCGTGGCCTTGAGGAAATGGCCGTCGCGCACCACCTTTGCGAACAGGCGCAACTGGCCCACCGTGCGGCCGCGCTCGCCCTGCAGGCGCGCGATGGGCAGGCCGCATTCTTCGTGCGCCCGTGCGATCAGCGTGTCGCCGAGCGCCAGGATGTTCTCGGCGATGGTTTCCAGGAAGGCCGCGCGCGTGGCCAGCGGCATGCTCCGATAGGTGTCGAACGCCGCAGCGGCCAGTGTGGCCGCGCGGTCCACGTCGGCCGCGTCGCCCAGGCCGAAGCTGGGCTCGGCGATCTCGGCGTTGGTGGAAGGGTTGAAGGCGCGCTGGGCGCCGGCGCTGCCGCGCACGGCGCTGGCGCCGATGAGCATCTCGCCGGTGAGGATCATGGTAGTCATGTCAAACGGTGTAGTCGACGGCGGCCCAGTCGAAATAGGGCTTCAGATCTGCGAGCAGGGCCTGGTGCAAGGGATGGAACAGGTACTCGTCGAGCGCTGCGGCGCTCTCAACCTCGGACTCCAGCACGTAGTCCCAGCTGATGGGGCGCACGAGTTCGTTCGCGGCCACACGCCAGTGGCGGATCACGGGAATCTGCGCGCCCAGGGCAGCCATGCGCTCCGTCAGCACGCCTTCACGCGCCGGGTCCTTCTGGATGCCCGTCTTGCGGCGAAAGAGCACGACGTGGCGGATCACTTGGCAGACCCTTCGCTCTTGAGCGCGTAGCCACGCCCGGCGTAGTCGAAGTCGACCAGTTCGTTGATGGGAGTGCCCTTGTCGGCCGGCGAGGCGTAGTAGGCGCGGATCTCCTTGATCTTGCCGTTCTCGAAGTCGTACCACTCGGCGCCGCGCAGTGCCGTGCCGCTCTTGTTCTTCCAGTGCGTCCACTCGATCATGGCCTCGGGCTTGTCGTGACTGATCAGGATGCGCTCGATGGTCCATTGCGAACCCAGCGTCTCCACGCACCAGATCCATTTCTTCGCGATGGTGTCGGCCGTGCGCCAGGGCACCTCGGGCAGGCCGGCCGGGAAGTAGTGCACCGCGTCGGGCGTGAAGCAGTCGATCAGCCCCTGGTAGTCGGCCGCATTGCAGGCGTCGAAGTAGCCGCGGATCAGGCCGTCGTAGTAGTCGGGGGTGTAGGTCATGTCTCTTTCCGGTTCAGCGTGCGCCGGCGGGCTGCACGGGCTTGATCTCGGGGCGGCCGGCGGCCACCCATTCCTTGTGCTGGCGGCGCGTGGCGTCGCTGGGCGGGTACAGGCCCCACAGCGCCTCGCCGGCCTGCACGCGCAGGGCCAGGTAGGCCTCGATGTCATCGCGCTTCTCGCACAGGTCGGCCATCTCCTCGGCCAGGTGGGCGGGGATCACGGTGATGTTGTCGCCGTCGCCATGGATCACGTCACCGGGGTAGACGGCCACGCCGGCGCAGCCGATCGGAACCTGCAGGTCGGCCACGTGGTGGTAGCTCAGGCGCGTGGTCGCGGTCACGCCGGTGCACCAGATCGGAAAGTCCATTTCCTTCAGTTCGGTGCCGTCGCGAAAGCTGCCGTCGGTGACCACGCCGCGCGCGCCGCGCATCATCATGCGGGTGATGAGCATGTTGCCCATCGATGCGGCGCGGCCGTCCTTGTTGCTGTCGATCACCAGCACGTGGCCCGGTTCGATCTGCTCCACGCCCACCCACTGCAGGTTGTCGGCGCTCGGCTCGGTCGTGAGGTTGCCGTACACGTCGACGTCTTCGCGCGCGGGAATGAAGCGCATCGTGTAGGCCCGGCCTGCGAAAGCTTTGATCTTCCTGTTCAGCGGCGTCAGGCCGTGCAGCACCGGCTGGCGAAAGCCCTTGATGTAGAGCTGCGTGGTGAGCGAGCCGCTCGTGGCCTTGGCGAGGCGCTCGAGCACCGCATCGGGCACGAACGGAGCGGGGGCGCGCTGGGGGATGCTGGCCAGCGGCTTGGGCAGGGACGTCGTCATGAAGCTGTCTCAAATGATGGGATCGGGCGAGACCACAGGTCATCGCAAGGGTGGAATGCTCACTGTAAGGAGAGAGGTCCAAAAATAGAATGGGCCGCAGTTGCGTTGCCGCCATGCACGGCACACCCAGTACCGCTATCTGAGACAAACAGGCAAACAAGGGCTTCATCACCATGGCCACCACTCCCGGCGAGGGCACCGGTGCCCTCGAAAAGGCACTCGACGTGCTCGACGCCATCGGTTCCGCGCCCGAAGGGCTGGGCCAGAGCGAGCTGGCCGAACAGCTCGACCTGCCGCGCACCACTGTCTACCGCCTGCTTGCCACGCTGGTTGCGCGCGGACTCGTGCGGCGCGATCCGCTGCGCAAGGTCTACTGCCTGGGTTTCCGCTGCTTCGAGATGGCGCGCCAGGCCTATGCCATGCCCGACCTGGTGGCGGCCGCCGCGTTCGAACTGCGCGCGCTGCGCGATCTCACGGGCGAGACGAGCTATCTGGCCGCGCTCGATGGCCGCGAAGTCATTTCGCTGGAGCGCTGCGACGGCGCCCACAGCCAGCGCTCGGCCGCCGTGCTCGGCCAGCGCAAGCCGGTGCACTGCACCAGCCAGGGCAAGGCCATTCTTTCGGCCATGCCCAATGAGGCGCGCGACGCCATCGTGCGCGACGCGGTGCTCAAGCCGTTCACGCCGCTCACCATCACCGACCGCCGCCGCTTGCAGGCCGAGCTGCGCATCACCCGCGCGCGCGGCTACGCCATCGACGATGAGGAGATCGTGCTCGGCGTGCGCTGCGTGGGTGCGCCAGTGGTCGATGCCGCAGGGCAGGTACGGGGGGCAATCAGTGTGGCGGGACCGGCCTACCGACTCACGCGAGCGCGGCTCGAGCTGCTCGGCCCGGAAGTGGTCGAGGCCGCGCGCCGCGTCGGTGCGCAGCTGCAGCCGGCCGGCAACGACCCGGCGCCGAGCACCGAAGCAGCGTTGACGGCACTGCCGGGGCACTGGGCATTTCATGGCGCGCACCCGCTCTGGTCGGCCGATGGCAGTCGCTTCTGGTGGGCCGATGCGCTCGCGCCCTCTGTACACCTGCATGCGGACGGGCAGGACTGCGAGGTGGCGACGATCGAGGCGCCCGTGGTCGCGTTGCTGCGCCATGAAGACGATGTGATCGCGGTGCACGAGCATGGCGCGCAGCGCATCTCGGCCGACGGGCAGTCGTTGCCTTTCGAGCTATGGCTTGCGGGGCAGGTGCTCGCAGCCTGCAACGGCGAGAACGGCACGATCTGGGCCGCGCTGGCCCTGCCCGAGGCCGGCTCCGCCATCGGCTGCCTGCGCGGCGACGGGACGCTCGACGTGCAGTGGCGCATGGGCGAGACAGTGCAGGCCCTTGGCTGGCACGCGCGGGAGCAGACCCTTTACGCCACGGCGCCGGGCTCTGGCTCGATCCTTCGGCTCCAGCCAGGGCAGGGCGCGATGCGCCGCCTGGCGACTGTGCCCAAGGGGTCGGGACGCGTGAGCGGGTTGGCGTTCGATGCACGGGGGGGAATCTGGACTGCGCTGTGCGACGGCTGGTCGGTGGTGCGTTTTACCGCCGACGGGCAGCTCGATCGGGTGATCGGCCTGCCCGTGCCGTGCGCGACCGACTTGGCGTTTGCACCGGCTGCCGAAGGCGAGGAGAGCGAGAGGCTGGTCATCACGACCGCGCGGCACAGTGTGCCGCTCGACACGCTGACAAGCGCCCCGTTATCTGGACGGCTGTTTGCGCTTGTTATATGAATGAGTGGCCTTCGGAGCATTGCTGCGGTCGCCTTGGCTGGAATCCAGGCAAGTTGAAAATCGTGGCGGTGCTGACTGTTGCGGGATTTCACTCATCTCTCTGACAGCCCGCTTCAAGTATCTTGCGTGTGATAAGGATAGGTCACACTGGGCAGCCGACCTAGCCCGATTGCTGTTGCTGAGCTTGCCCCTGAGCGACGTAGTCCGTAGCTGAAGTTGAAAATGCAGTCATGGAGCACGAGAGATGAGGAAGAGCGACGAAATCAAACACCGCGCGCGGTGCACGTTGGAGTTCAAGCAGGAGGCCGTTCGGCTGGTCAAGGCAGGCCAGGAGGCGTCGGTGACGGCGCGCGTTCTCGGCATACCCAAGGCGACGCTGGGCAACTGGGTTCGATTGGTCCGACAAGCGTGACCTGCAGGGCGCGGGCGATCGGCCAGTGAGTGCCGAGCAGATGGAGTTGGCGCGGCTGCGGGCCGAGTTGGCGCGCGTGAAGATGGAGCGTGACATCCTAAAAAACCGCCCACGCGGCGTGCCGCGCCCCTCATGGATAGAAACACGCAGCAGTGCCTAGACTGCGAGGGCGCTGGCCAGAGGCCGCTCGCTTTTTGGAGGGATTTGTCCCCGTTTTGAAACCTGGCCCAGGGGAAGCTGCGGACCCAACTGTGGTGGCACCTCGTGTGACCCCGTTGAGGAAATTGATCTCATCCGAGTCCCCGACCGGCGCGCTCAACCTTCAGGAGGTGACCATGTCAAAACGATCCATCAAGCTGGCGGGCCTGCCCGTGATTCATGGCCGCGCGGCGGGCATCGACGTCGGCGCTCGATTCCACGTTGTCGGTGTTGCGCCCGAACTGTGTGACGAGGCGGTGCAGACGTTCCAGGCCTTCACCGGGGATATCGAGCGGATGGCGGACTGGCTCGTGTCGATCGGTATCAAGACCGTGGCCATGGAGTCCACCGGCGTGTTCTGGGTGCCCGTGTACGAGGTACTGCAGAGTCACGGCCTCGAAGTCATCGTCGCCAATGCCCGTGAGGCTCGCGCGGTGCCGGGCCGCAAGAGCGACGTCAACGACGCGCAGTGGCTGCAACGACTGCATGCCTGCGGCCTGCTTCGCCCGAGCTTCCGCCCCGAACGCGAGATCGCTGCGCTGAGGGCCTATCTGCGCCTGCGCGAGCGGCATCTTGACTACGCCGCTGCTCATATCCAGCACATGCAGAAAGCGCTGACGTTGATGAACCTGCAGCTGCACCATGTGGTCAGCGCCGTGACTGGCGTGACAGGGATGAAGATCATCCGCGCCATCGCCGGGGGCCAGCGCGATCCAGGTGTGCTCGCCACGATGCGCGACGTGCGTTGCAAGGCCAGCATGGCGACTGTGCGCGCAGCGCTGGTCGGCAACTACCAACCTGAGCATCTCTTCGAGCTGACCCAGGCGCTGGCCTTGTACGACTTCTACCAACTGCGTCTGGGCGAATGCGATGCCCAGATAGAACGCACGCTGGCCAAGTTGAACTCCGACAAGCAAGGCCCCATCGAGCCGCTGCCCCAGCCGCGGCACAAGACGGTACAGCCCAATGCCGTCAACTTCGATACGCGGGGACCACTGTACCAACTCACGGGCGTGGACCTGACGCAGATCCACGGTATCGGGCCCTACTTGGCGCTGCGCTTGATTGCCGAGTGCGGGACCGACCTGAGCAAGTGGCCGACGGCCAAGCACTTCACGTCGTGGTTGACCTTGGCGCCGGGATGCAAGATCAGCGGCGGCAAGGTACTGTCCGCGCACACGCGCAAGACGACCACCCGGGTGAGCGCGCATCTGCGGCTCGCCGCCGTCACCGTTGGTCGAACGAACACCGCGCTGGGTGCCTTCTATCGACGTCTGGCCGCCCGCGTTGGCAAGGCCAAGGCCGTGACTGCGACCGCGCGCAAGATTGCGGTGCTCTTCTACAACGCCATGCGGTTCGGCATCAGCTACCAAGATCCCGGGGCCGACCAGTACGAGCGCCGGTACCGCGAACGGGTCGTCAAGCAATTGCACCGCCGTGCTGCAGAGTTCGGCTTCACCCTCCTGGAGACAGCAGACCAGAGTGTTTCTTAGGAAGCGACGGCGTACTTTGCAAAGGAATCACTGTGAAGTACGCCTGGGTCGCCAAGAACAGGGCGACGTGGCCGATCACGATGACGTGCGAGGCGCTGGGCGTCAGTGCCAGCGGCTACTTCGAACATCAGCGTCGGCGCAGATCTGACCAGCCCGCCGGCCCGGCGATGGACGGCTCAGCAACGAGGCACTGCTGGCGCACATTCGAGCTATCCACGCCGAGGTCAAAGGTGAGTACGGCTGGCCGCGGATGTGGAAGGAACTGCTGGCGCGCGGCGTCCGCGTGGGCAAGGATCGAGTGCAGAGGCTCATGAAGACTCACGGCATCAAGGCGCGAAGCAAGAGAAAGTTCGTCGTCACCACCGACAGTCGTCACGATCTGCCGGTGACGCCGAATCTGCTGGCACGAGACTTCACGCCTGCCGCGCCAGACCACGTCCGGAGCGGCGACATCACCTACGTCGCCACCGACGAAGGCTGGATGTATCTGGCGGTGGTGATCGACCTGTTCAGCCGGCAGGTGGTGGGCTGGAGCATGCAGCCGCACATGCAGGCCAGCCTGGTGACCGATGCGCATGGCGTGGTTCCGGCGTCATCCCGCGCCGGGGCTGATCTTCCATTCGGATCGGGGCAGCCAATACTGCAGCCACTCGTTCCAGGACGCACTGGCCAGCTATGGCATGCGTTCGTCGATGAGTCGCAAGGGCAACTGCTGGGACAATGCGCCCACGGAGAGCCTGTGGGGCAGCCTCAAAGTGGGGAGGCTGTATGGCAGGAAGTTCGGCACGCAGCGCCAGGCAATGGACAAAGTGGTCGACTGGCTGACGTTTTACAGCCACCGCAGACTTCACTCCACACTGGGCTATGTCAGCCCGATGAGGTTCGAAGAAAGCTGGCACGCGGGCCAGTCAAAGAAAGCCACGTAACCGAGTGGCTACGGACTACGTCGCTCAGGGGCAAGCTCAGATTGCTGATTGTTCTTGACCAACGCGCTGTTTGTGACGCCTTCAACATGCCGTCGACCACGCCTCTTCGAGAACTCGCATCCTCTGGAGATGTTAGGAAATTTGTAGCTGAATCGCTAAGACTGCTCTCCGAAGAATCATCGGGTAGCTCTACCAGGGCCGAGCGCGCTCCAATTCTTGCTGAACCACCTTCGATAGAAGTCGGCGAACTCACTGAGAAGGGTTCCTTAGGCCAGCGCATGATACTTGTAACGCGGCTGGCCGACGTTGACACACTTTATACCGAAGAGCCAAACCCAATTGTGATCTCGCGTACGTGAGCCACTGCATAGGCTGGTTCAATAGCGCCTCGCCTTCCGCATTCAAGCGCTGCAGTACGAGGTCGGCGCAAATGGATTTCATCGAACTCGGGTGCTATAGGCTCTGGAAGAGCGATCCGGGTTGCTCGCACAACGTCTGGGTCGTCGCCTGCAGGTCCTTCAAAAATGTCTTCGCCATCATGGAAACGGGGCGGCCCTCGGAAAAAACCACGGTCGGCGCCAAGTCAATCGTCGGCAGAAAGGGCCTCACGGTCAGGCTGGGGAACACTTTGTCCAGCAATGGAAACGAATCGAGCAATCCCACGCCGTTTCCACCCTGAATCAATGCGTAGGCAGAGTAGGTCTGGTTGACCGTGAAGGTGATCTGGCACCGCCTTTCCGAGCGACGGAACACTTCCCTGATGTGGGCATTCGTTGCGGTGTCGTCCGGGAATGTGATCAGCGTTGCAGCGTCCAGATCTTTCGGTGCGATCACACTCAGGTCGCACAGCGGATTGTCCGTTCGGAGCACGCATCCGATCTGCGTCTTGCAGAGTTCGAGCAACCCGACGCCTTGATCTTTGGGACTGATGTCCAGCAAACCGAAGCTGACCTGGCCCAGTCGAACCCGTTCGAGAACGTTTTTGGTGCTGAGCACTTCGACGTCGAATCGAATCCTCGGATGGCGGGCGTGAAAGCTGGTCATCGCCTGGCTGAGCACCGAAGCGGACAGGTTGGAGACCGTGGCGAGTGCGATGCGTCCGGTGTGGCCTTGCCGCACCTCTTCTGCCAGGTTTTCCAGGTGGCTCATGTTTCCAAAAATTCGCTGGATCTCTGGATGAAGAAATGCGGCCTCCTCGGTAGGCACAAGCCTGCCTTTGAGGCGAATGAACAGCTGGATGCCCAACTCTTCTTCAGCGAGCTGGACGGACTTGGTGATGGCCGGCTGGGTGACGTGGAGCATGCGGGCTGCACCAGACACAGACCCGCTGCGTATGACCGCGGCAACGGTCGACAAGTGGCGCATGTTGAGCATTCCAACCCATTCCAAAAAGTTTGTTTTCAGCCAAAGAAATACGTTTGGACTTTATATATTGCGGATCATAAACTTTCTTTGTCACAAAAAATTCACACTGGAACGAGGTTCAAATGGTTGAAAGCATCGACTGGGTTTCACGCGCATCGGCACTCAAAATCGAGACGCGTGCCTACATCAACGGTCGCTACGTGGACGCAAAAAGCGGCAAGACTTTTCGCTGCATCAATCCAGCGACAGGTGCGGAACTCGGGCAGATTGCGGCCTGCGATTCCGCCGACGTCGACGTGGCTGTCGCTTCTGCCCGCAAGGCCTTCGAGTCCGGTGTGTGGTCCAGGATGGCCCCGCTGGAGCGCAAGAAGGTCATGCTGAAGTTCGCATCGCTCATTCTTGAGAACCGCGAGGAACTGGCGCTTCTCGAGACCCTCAACGTCGGCAAGCCGATCACGAGCGCGTACAACGGAGACATCGTGAGTTCCGCCACCACAATCCAGTGGTACGCCGAAGCGATCGACAAAATCTATGGTGAAGTCGCCCCCTCTGGGCACGACATGACCACGCTGGTCATTCGTGAGCCGCTGGGTGTCGTGGCGGCCGTGGTCCCCTGGAACTATCCGCTGTCCATGGCCTGCTGGAAGCTCGGCCCTGCCTTGGCGTCGGGCAACTCGGTGGTGTTGAAGCCTGCGGAGCAGTCGCCGCTGACGGCCATCCGCCTCGCCTCCATTGCCACGGAGGCGGGCCTGCCGCCTGGTGTGCTGAACGTCGTTCCGGGCCTCGGAGAAACTGCGGGGAAAGCGTTGGGCCTTCACATGGACGTCGATGCGATCGGGTTCACCGGATCGACCGCAGTCGGCAAGCTCTTCATGCAGTATTCCGGCCAATCGAACATTAAGAGGATCGGTCTGGAATGCGGCGGGAAAAGCCCTCACATCGTGCTCGCCGATTGTGCTGACCTGGATGCTGCGGCGCAGGCCGTTGCATCCGGCATCTTTGCCAACCAGGGACAGGTCTGCAACGCGGGCTCGCGCCTGATCGTCGATGAAAAGATCAAGGACGCGCTGCTCGAACGAGTTGTCGCGCTTGCGCAAGCACTCAAACCGGCCGATCCGCTGATGGCATCCACCCGGCTCGGTGCGATCGTCAGTCGTCAGCAGCTGGACACCATCCTTTCTTACGTCGACATCGGCAAGAAGGAGGGCGCCTCGCTGGTCGCTGGTGGAAGCCAAGCGATGCCCGACTCTGGCGGCTTCTTCATGCAGCCAACGATTTTTGCCAACGCCGACCAGAATATGCGGATCGCCCAGGAGGAAATCTTCGGCCCCGTACTGTCCGCCATCTCCGTGTCGGGCTTGGATGAAGCGGTGGCCGTCGCCAACAACTCCAACTATGGCCTTGCCGCCGGCATCTGGACCGACAGTGTGAAGTCTGCACACCGTGCGGCACGAAGCCTGCGTGCGGGGGTGGTGTGGGTGAATTGCTTTGACCGCGGCAACATGTCTGCGCCCTTCGGCGGCTTCAAGCAGTCCGGCTCGGGCCGCGACAAGTCCCTGCACGCCTTCGACAAATACACCGACTGGAAGTCAGTCTGGATTGCCCACTGAAGCAGCTTTCCCCGTTCCCTTGACCCCCCAACCCCTTTGGCCTCGAATGGAAATAGCATGAAAACAGAATTATTCAGTGTTTCGTCGCAAGCTAGCCGCGTTGGCCGCCGAACGATTGTGAAAGCAGGGGCTGCCGCAGTCGCCGCCAGCGCGTTCAGCTGGAGAACGTCCCGCGCCGCTCAATCCATCACAGTCACCTGTTGGGGTGGGGACTATGAAAAAAATGTCAGGGAAGTCTTTGCGGTACCTTTCACCGCAGAAACCGGCATTGATGTGAACATCGTCAACAACGCCGATCTGACCAAGCTCAAGGTTCAAGTCAGGAACAAGAACGTATCGTGGGACGTTTACGACAGCATCGGCCCCCACATTCTTTCTGCTTCGAAGGACGATTTGTGGGAGCCGATCGACACTTCGATCGTGTCGACCAAAGATTTGATCGTTCCCGGCGGCAAGGACTACGTTGGTACGTTTCTCTTCGCGGCTGGTATCGCCTATGACCCCAAACGCTTCCCGGAGGGGAAGTATCCAAAGAACTTCAAGGAGTTCTGGGACGTCAAGGCTTTTCCGGGCCGCCGCGCCCTGCGCCCGCGCGTCAGCGAAATGCTCGAAATTGCCTTGGTCGCCGACGGTGTGCCGCCCAACCAGTTGTATCCGCTGGATGTGGAACGCGCATTTAGAGCGCTGGATCGAATCAAGCCCGCCGTGCGCAAGTGGACTGAAACCACCCCAGAGACGATTTCTCTAGTGATCAACAACGAGGTCGATTTTTCCTACAGTTTCATTACCCGGGTCATTCCGTCGCAAAAGGCCGGCAATTCGATCGACATGCCGCTCGAGCAGACCGTCAATGCCGTCGAATACCTTGCCGTTCCCAAATTCTCGAAAAACCGGGACGCTGCGATGAAATATATCGCCTTCGTACTTCGTCCTGATCGGCAGGCAGAGTTCTCGAACCGAATGTTCTTTTCGCCAAACAACCGGCTCGCACAAACCCGGGTTGCCGCCGCCACCCAGAAATATCTGCCGGATATGGAGAATCCGAAAAATATCATCATCAACGATGCGTGGTGGGCGGACAACTTCGAAAGTCTGCAGAAGCGATTCACGGCCTGGATGCTGACCTGACCGCGACAGGGTGCCATCCCACCGGGCGGCACTCTTCAACCCCCACCACCTAGGAATTACAATGTACTTGCTTGGAAGAAAGCAGGCAGTCATATTGCTTTGCCCGGTTCTACTGATACTGCTTGTGTTTTTTATATACCCGTTGTTCGTGGTATTTCAGAGCAGTATCACCGCGAACGGAGAGTTCAGCGGGGCCGCGTACAAGGGATTGTTTGCAACGCCGCTGTTTTCGCAGGTACTCAAGACGACCCTGCTCATTTCATTTATTGCCACATTGATAAGCACCAGTGTTGGCTACTGCATCTCAGCTCACATTGCTGGACAAAGCAAAGGCAAGCGTCCCTTTTATCTGACGCTGGTCATGCTTCCATTGTGGACGAGCGTGCTGGTGAAAAGCTTTGCCTTGACGGTGGCATTGGGAGATAGCGGCGTTGTCAATCGCTTTCTGATGGACATATTTGGCGAAGGTGCGGCCGTACAGCTGCTGTTCAACCGGACCGGCGTGATTCTGGGGATGGTCAACTATCTCTTGCCCTTTGCGGTCTTTCCGATCTTGGCGTCCCTTCTGACGATCGACCCGGCGTTGCCTCGCGTCGCCGAGCTGATGGGCGCCAGCCCGTTGAGGATTTTTACCAAGATCACTTTGCCGCTCACCGTGCCCGGCGTGATCGCTGCCGCCCTTATGAACCTCACACTTTCGATGGGCATGTTCGTGACGCCAGCGCTGCTGGGAGGTCGAAAGGACTTGATGATGGCCAACCTGGTGGAGCTGTACACCCGCCAAATTCTGGACTGGGAAGGGGCATCGGCCATCGCAATGATCTTGCTCGCGATTTCCGGCGTTCTGATCCTGCTGCTGCTGAAAATGCAGGGGGGTGGATCCATCAAAGCGGTGGAGAAGGCGGCATGAAATCGTTTTCTTTATCGAAGCTGAGATATCTCGCCTTGCCTCGTTTGATTGCAACATTGGGCTACCTTTTTCTTGTCAGTCCGATTGCGATCATCGTGGTGGCCTCATTCGGAAGCGGCCAAGAATTGCAGTTTCCGCCGAAACAGTTCTCACTGGATTTGTACAAGCAGTTCTTTGGCGACCATGCCTGGTGGTTGCCTGCCCTGCGGAGCGTGGGTATTGCGATATGCACTGCACTACTCGCGCTCGCTGTGACGATCCCCGCCAGTTATGCCATCAGCCGCACGTCTATCAAACAGGTGAAATGGATTCAATTGTTGTTTATCAGCCCGATGCTTGTTCCGGTCATCTCGTTGGGACTGGGCATGTACATGTTTCTCTCGAAGGTTCATCTCGATAACACTCTTGTGGGGATTGTGCTTTCTCATTGCGCGTTGGTGATTCCGTTTGTCTATATTTCGATCAGCGCCGGACTGAAGCACACAGACCCGACCTTGGAATCTGTGGCGATGCTGATGGGGGCAGGAAAGGTGAGGATTTTCTTTGCCGTGGTACTTCCGCAGCTGAAGCCGTCGATATTGGTGAGCGCACTCTTTGCACTTCTGATTTCTTTCGATGAGGTGGTCGTCGCCTATTTCATCAGCGGACCGGAAACCACCACTTTGCCGGTAAAAATGTACAGCGCCCTGCGTTGGGAAGTCTCGCCAGTTCTCACCGCAATTTCTACCCTTCTGACCGTGGTGTCTTTGGCCGCTTGCCTTGGAATCATGGCCCTCGAAAACAGAACCGAGAAGTCCTCCTAACCATGGCTTATCAAAACACTATATCGTCCATTGTTCCCAGCGTGAGTAAACGTCGATCTCACGTCGAAAGCATGGAACTGCCAGTCAATATCCATTCCCTGCTGAAAAAAGCTGCCGAAGAAGCTGGCGATCAGACGCTGTGGAATTTCTTCGAACTCAAGGAAAGCATGTCGTACAAGGATGTGCTCTTGAATGTGGACAGATTGGCCGCCGGGTTCCAGCAATTGGGAATTGTCAAGGGCACCCATGTCGCGGTGATGCTGCCCAACCGCCCATCAATGCCGTTGTCTTGGTTCGCCCTAGGCACTTTGGGTGCTGTGATGGTTCCTGTCAATACCAGCTACATGAACCGCGAACTGACGTTTGTTCTGAATAACAGTGATGCGCAATTCCTGGTGACTCACGACAGCCTGCTGGGTCTGGTGCGTGAGGTCCTTGCTGGCGGGGCGGTGAAACTGAATTCCGCACAGGTGATCGTCGAGGGAGCCAACCAGGAGTTCAGTTCGTGGAACTCGGCGTTGGCCACCGAACCACGTGCTGCGGTTCCAGCGGACGTCGGGCGTCATGATTTGTTGAATATCCAATATACGTCTGGCACCACCGGTTTCCCGAAGGGATGTATGTTGACGCAGGAGTATTGGTTGACCAGCGGCATCGTCAATGCATTTCGTGACGGCCGCGTTTATAAAAACATCCTTGCTCCGACTCCGTTCTATTACATGGATCCGCAATGGCTCTTGCTTATGGCGATCTATCAACGAGGAACGCTGTTCGTCGCCAACAGGCAAAGTGCGACAAGGTTCATGGACTGGGTGCGTGATTACAAGATCAATTTTTGCTTGTTCCCTTACTTGGTATTCAAGCAACCCCCCACGCCATCCGATGGGAACAACGAGGTGGTCAGGGCGAACGTGTACGGAGTTCCCAGGGACATCCACAGAAGCATCGAGCAGCGTTTTGACCTCGTCGCCCGCGAAGCTTTCGGCATGACCGAGGTGGGGCCGGCGATGTCGATGCCGATCGAGGCCACCGACATGGTCGGATCGGGCTCTTGCGGAGTTCCTTCTCCCTATCGCGAATGCCGGATTGTTGACGAGGAGGGCAACGATGTGGCTCAGGGGCAACTGGGCGAACTGCTCATCCGTGGCCAAGGCATCATGCTCGGGTATTACAAAAACGATGAGGCGACCAAGAATGCCTTTCTCGCGGGATGGTTCCGCTCGGGCGACATGTTTCGACAGGATGAGCGCGGTTATTTCTACATCGAGGGCCGCTACAAGGACATGATCCGGCGCAGCGCGGAGAACATTGCCGCGCGAGAGATCGAGGCGGTCATGAATGGAATCTCTGAGGTCAGGGAGTCCGCTGCTGTTGGCGTGACCGACCCCACGCGGGGCGAGGAGGTCAAGGCTTATGTCGTCGTGAAGCCCGGTGTGACCAAAGATATTGAAACTCTGAAATTGATTATCGCGGGCTGTCAGAAGAATCTCGCGAAATTCAAGGTGCCCCGGTATTACACATTCATCGATGATCTTCCCAAGACTGCGTCATTGAAGGTTGCCAAGGCAACGCTTCGGGAGAAGAAGTCAACGGATGAGCAAATCTATGACCGCGTAGCCGATGCATGGATCGGCGCAAGCGTGGAGCGATCATGAGCGATATGTTTGACGCGATTATTGTTGGCGGTGGGCATAATGGGCTGACATGTGGCGCTTATCTGTCGAAGGCAGGGTACAAGGTGTGTGTACTCGAGGCCAAGAGCCAGATCGGTGGCGCAGTTGTCACTGAGGAGTTGTGGCCGGGGTATCACGTCTCCACGGCCTCCTACCTCATGGGGCTGCTTCAACCCAAGGTCATGCTGGATCTTGACTTGAAGGCGGAGGGACTGGAAGTTTTGAAAATGCCACCCACCTTTCAGCCGCTCGGAATTGACGATGCATTTGTCTTCTACGAGGACAGAGCCCGCCTGAAAGCCGAAATCGCCCGCTTCTCCGAATCGGACGCCGCGGCCTACGACGGCTATGTCGAGCACATGACGCAGCTGAGCGCTTCGATCAGGGACATGCTTTGGCAGGTACCGATCGATCCCAAGACAACCGGCATTGCCGATCTCCTCGAATTGGCCAGGTTTGCCTCGACCAACCGCAAGTTGGTCGACAACTTGTATGGCGTGTACGACATCATGACACTCAGCTCTTACGACTTCTTGAGCCGATGGTTCAAGTCCGAGGACGTCAAGGCTGTCTTGGGGTTCTATTCTTCTGCCGCCGGCGGAGTGACGAGCATGAAGACTGCGGGCTCGGCCTACATCCTGCTGCGGGGATTTTTGCGGCAGAACACAACGCCAGCCGGTGGCACCGGCATCATCCGAGGCGGCATGGGCTCCATCAGTAACGCGATTGCGAGTGCGGGGAAAAAGGCTGGCATGACGATTCGGACAGGCGCCGAAGTCGACGAAATAGTGGTTTCGGACAACGTGGCGCGTGGTGTCAGGTTACGCGACGGCTCCGTGGTCAAAGCCCGCGTTGTCGTGAGCAATGCGCCTGCAAAGATTACTTTTCTAAAGCTCTTGAAGTCGACACCCTTGCCGCCGCAGGTGGTGACCGATGTTTCCAACATACGAGACAAGTCGACTTCCTACAAAGTGCATCTCGCCTTGAGCGCGCTGCCGAAGTTCTCGAAGTTCGATCCAGAGAAGGCCGGTTTCCCATTCCCCGTCCTGACGAAGATCGGCCCTTCGGTCGACTACATCGAGCGCTCGTTCGATGGCTCAAAGTATGGTGAGTACGCCCAAAACCCATGCCTGGCGGTGCTGGTCCCATCGGCTCTCGATGACACGCTTTCGCCGCCGGGCTGCCACGTCGTCAGCATCTTCGGATCTCATGCCCCCTACATGCTGAAGACGGGCCCGTGGACGGAGGCGGACAGACGGGCTTTGTACGAGCGCACGATTTCAGTGTTGGAGCGACACGCACCAGGCATCCGAGAACTCATCGTTCATCACCAGATCATGGTGGCGCCCGACTTCGAGAAGGTCTTCAGGCTCCCCGGGGGGCATGTCCACCACGGTGAACTGAGTGCTGACCAAATATTCTTCAAGCGACCGATCGCCCACTATGCGGATTACCGATCGCCCGTCACAGGGTTGTTCCAATGCGGGGCTTCGACACACCCGGGCGGTGGAGTTACCGGCGTGCCCGGCCATAACGCTGCACGTTGCGTTGGCAAATATCTCAAGAAACTGAAGCGCTGACGATCGCTTATTCGGAGCAAATCATGGCAATGGTTCAACTACGCGGCGTGTCCAAGACGTACGGTTCTTCAACCGCACTCGAATCCATCGATCTCGATATCAGGAAGGGCGAGTTTCTGACCTTGCTCGGTCCCAGTGGTTCGGGAAAGACGACGATTCTCAACCTTATCGCGGGCATTATTTCCCCGACAGGTGGACAGATCATGATCGACGGCAAAGATGCGACGCAACTACCGCCGGGCATGCGCCAATTGGGCATGGTGTTCCAGAACTACGCCTTGATGCCCCACATGACGGTGTTCGAGAACATCGCATTTCCCCTGCGGGTTCGCAAGCTGTCCAAGGATGTGATCGAGCAAGAGGTCAACGATGTCTTGAAGCTGGTCCGGCTTCCCGATGTCGGAAAACGCAAACCGAAAGAGCTTTCTGGCGGGCAACAACAACGCGTCTCGCTCGCACGTTGCATCGTCTACAACCCTGCATTGATTCTGCTCGACGAGCCGCTGGGCGCGCTCGATAAGAAGCTGCGCGAGCAGATGCAGCTCGAGATCAAGCGAATCCACTCTGAACTTGGCATCACCATGCTGAATGTGACGCACGATCAGGAGGAGGCTTTGACGCTGTCGGACCGCATCGTGTTGATGAACGGCGGAAAGATCGAGCAGATCGCCAAGCCGACCGAGTTGTACTTCGCGCCGAAGACGGTGTTTGCTGCCGCGTTCATCGGCGATGCCAACTTCTTCAAAGGGGTGGCCTCGGCATCGGGCGCAGGAACTATCGACATCCAGACCGATTACGGTGTCGTGGCTTGCGCTGCACCTTCGACATTGACTTCTACGGGCCAAGCCATGACCGTGCTCGTACGGCCGGAGAACGTCGAGCTTGAGGAGGCCAAGCGATCGACGTCGATGACCTTGTTTTCGAACCAGTTCGAGGGCACGGTGATGGATCATCTGGTACTCGGCGCGACCATCAAGCACCGGGTATCACTGCCGGATGGAAAAGAGATCACCGTGCAGCATGTCAATCACCCGGGTACGCGGATCTTTGCCAGAGGTGATGCTGTGAAGCTGAGCTTTGAGGCCACCAGCGCGCTCGCGCTTGCGAGGTGATTCATGTTTATTGATTTCGCCAGCCGACCCCCCTTGCCGCAGTTCACGGTCAACTCCGATCACATGGCCAATTACCGCCGCGTGTACAAATCGAGCGAATCCCTGATCTCTTCGGAATTGGGAGAGGAGGCATTGACTGCTTACTTCGAAATGTATGACGAGCTGGGCGCAACCGGCGTCGTGATCAAGGCGCGAGACGCGACTTCGACTTTTGGATTCAAGGTCAGCAATGAAGCGGTTGCAGACTTCTGCCAGCGCTACGGTTCACGTTTCGTCGGATTTGCTGCGGTCGATCCACATCATCCGGACGCGGTGGCCCATCTTGAATATGCTGTCCGGGAACTGAAGCTCTCGGGCCTGAATGTGCAAGGCTTCGAGAACCATTTGACCATCAGCGATCCAAAGCTGATGGACCTCTACAAGAAGTGCGAGGAGCTTGGAATTCCCGTCAATATTCACGCGGGGATGAATTTCTCTACATCGAGCAAGGCGACCTATGGGCACCCGCTGGGGCTCGATGACGTGCTGATGGCTTTTCCTGACTTGCGGGTTTGCGCATCGCCTCCGGGCTGGCCATGGACCATGGATCTGGTTGCCATGGCGTGGCGCCATTCCAATCTCTGGTTGGGTATCAGTGCGATCAGGCCCAAACTGATGACCAAGGCCAACAGCGGCTATGAGCCGTTGCTACAGTACGGACGTTCCATTCTCAAGCACCGGATGATTTTCGGCTCTGGTTATCCGATGATTCCAGTGAAGCGGTCGGTCGAGGAAGTCGACGAGCTTTCGCTGCCTCAGGACGTGAGGAACGCGTGGCTGGGCGGCAACGCGGCGGAATTCCTTCGCCTAGCTGACTGATTGCGGTTGGTTGTGGGTGTTGAGCCTCATCCAACTCGGTGAGAGGCTGCCGAGTTGGCCGTCGGCTGTTCTCAAGGTGGGGAGTCCTCGCTCGCGCTGAAGGGCACCACCCGAACCAGGCGGCCGGTCTTCGGCGATCGCTGGGGCCCCGACGAGCCTATGCCAATTCACACTGTTCGTCCTGTCAACCCTGAAGGAAGTCAGTCCAAATGAGGGTCAAATTTCGGCCGGCGCCAAGAGGCCGCGCGCCGGCGCGACACCGTGCTCGACCCGTACTGGCGTCGCATGTGTCCTGGATTCAGCGCAAGCATTCCAACAGCACCTGAAATGCCGGCGCAATCTGTTCGTCCTGCACGCAGGCATAGCCCAAGAGCAGCCCGCGCCGGGTGCCGCCACGCGCGTAGTAGCGCGAAAGAGGTCGCGTCAGCACGCCGCGCCGTTCCGCCTTCTGTGATATGGCCACGTCATCGCAGTCGTCGGGCAGACGCAAGGCCAAGTGCAACCCAGCGTTGCTCGATAGGGGGTCGAGGAACGCCGAGCCAAGGTGTTCGCCGATCAGGCTCGTCAATAGCGAGCGCCGCCGCGCGTAGACAACGCGCATCCGGCGGATGTGTGCAGCGTAGTGTCCCCCGTCGGTCAGTTCGGCCAGCGCTGCTGGCGTGATCGCGTGGCCTTCGCGATAGCGGTCCGCATGCGCGGTTCGAAACGGTTCGGCCAGTGCTTTCGGCAGTCCCGACGTAGATCACCGGGCTGTCGGCCTCCAGCCCCTGCATTGCGGGGATCGGCCGGCCGGCGAAGCGGAACTCGCTGTCGTAGTCGTCTTACACGATCCAGGTGCCCGATGCACGGGCGAAGTCGAGCAACTCGCGCCGCCGCGTGTCAGTGGTAATTCAATAATCCCCAGTCGGGGGTGCGGCAGAAATCTTGGACTGGTTATGCCGCGAGCCCCAGGCTTTTCCGATATTCAACAGGACTGAGAGCGCCGAGGGAGAGCTTGATCCGCTTCTCGTTGTACCAGCGGATGTAGGAGTCCAAGGCCAGGGTGAACTGCTCG
>NZ_JBFUKW010000046.1:0-26144 GCF_056400665.1 Variovorax sp. P5_A3
TTGGCGCTGGGCGCGATGCCGATGGTGCCGGTGCATGCAGGGCCCAGGTCCGACAGGATGTCGCCGAACAGGTTGCTCGCCACCACCACGTCGAAGAAGTCCGGGCGCTGGACGAAGTGCGCGGTCAGGATGTCGATGTGGAACTTGTCCGTCTTGACGCCGGGATACTTCTTCTGCATCTCCGCGACACGCTCGTCCCAGTAGGGCATGGTGATCGCGATGCCGTTGGACTTGGTGGCACTGGTCAGGTGTTTCTTCGGGCGCGATTGCGCAAGCTCGAAGGCGAACTTGAGCACCCGGTCCACGCCGACGCGCGACATCACGGTTTCCTGCACGACGATCTCGCGCTGGGTGCCTTCGTACATGCGGCCGCCGATGCTCGAGTACTCGCCTTCCGTGTTCTCGCGCACGATGTACATGTCGATCTCTCCCGGCTCACGCCGGCTGCCGTCGCTGCGCACGACGGGTGCAACGATGCCGGGCATCAGGCGCGCCGGACGCAGGTTGACGTACTGGTCGAACTCGCGGCGGAACAGCAGCAGTGACTGCCACAGCGACACGTGGTCGGGAATCTTCTCCGGCCAGCCTATCGCGCCGAAGAAGATGGCGTCGTGGCCGCCCACCTGGTCCTTCCAGTCGTCCGGCAGGTACTTGCCGTGCTTCTCGCAGTGGTCCCAGCTGCAGAAGTCGAAGATGTCGAAATGGATATCGATGCCGAACCTGCGTGCGGCGGCGTCCACCACGCGCATGCCTTCGGGCATCACTTCCTTGCCGATGCCGTCCCCGGCGATGACCGCGATGCGTTGCTTGCTCATGATTTCGGTGCCCCCGGATCTATCGTTTCTTCGCCATGCCGTACTTCATGAGCAGTGCACGCTGCTCCACGTACGATTGCTGCACGAAGCTGTTGAATTCCGCCGTGTTCATGTAGCGCGGCGCCTGGTCCGACTTGTCGAGCAGCGCGACGAAGTTCGGTTGCTCGAGGGCAAACTTGAAGGCGTCGTGCAAGGTGCGCACGATCTCGGCGGGCATGCCGGCCGGACCGCCCAGGCCGATCGGGCTGTCGATCGCGAGCTGGTAGCCCAGGTCTTTCATCGTCGGCACGTCCGGCCAGCTCTTCATGCGATGGTTCGAGGCGACCGCCAGGTAGCGCGCCTTGCCGGCCCTCACGAAAGCGCTGGTGCTGATCACCGTATCCACAGCGAAGGTGATGTGCCCGCCCAGCAGCGCCGTCACGCTCTCGCTGCTGCCCTTGTAGCCGATGGCTTGCCAGGCGAGCTTCTCGCGCGCGGTGACTTCCTCCATGAAGAGGTGTGCGCTCTGCCCCAGCCCCGGCGGCGCGCCGTAAGACACCTTGTCCGGGTTCGCGCGACCCCACGCGAGCAGGTCCGCCCAACTCTTGAACGGCGAGTCGGCCGACACCACGACGGCGAAGATGTTGTCCACCATGTTCATGATGTAGGTGAAGTCCTTGAGGGGGTCGTAGGCCACGTCGTCGAAGATCGGCTGCCGCCACAGGGCCGCATTGACGCCGCCGATGGTGTAGCCGTCGGGTGGCGCGGACTTCATCGCGAGGTAGGCCGGCACGCCTGCGGCGCCCGGCTTGTTCTCGACGATGACGGGCTGACCCAGCTTCTTCTCCGCTTCCACGGCTGCCGAGCGCATCACGATGTCGGTGATGCCGCCCGGCGGAAAGCCGATGATGAGCTTGATGGGGCGCTGCGGAAAGCGCGGTTGCTGCGCGAGCAGCCGTGGCACCGAGATGGCGGCCGCGGCGCCCGCAGCCGCCTTCAGGACCGCGCGGCGGGTCCGGTGTGAATCACTCAAGGGGACGTCTCCTTTTTTGTCTTCAGTTCAGCGGCGAACACGGCGCCGGAGCGGCCAGGCAGGTCTGCTGCTTCAGCAGCAGCTCGCGTCCACCCTCAGGCGGCCAGGTGCCATCCCGCGCGAGCTGCGCCTGTACCTCATCGCGTTCCGCATGGTCCCGGTAGGCCCAGATGTGCACCCACTGGTTGAGCCGTCCGAACTCCGACGTGCCGCAGAACACCAGCGGCGAGAGCTTCGTGCGCGCGTCGATGGCCGTCGACCAGGCGTCGCGGCATGCCGCCGGCCCGCCCGGCAGGTAGCTGTCGATGCAGAACTCGTAGATGGCGCCATGGCGTGCCGGCGCCAGCGCAGGAGAGAAGGGGGCGGGCATCAGGATCACCGAGTCCATCTCCAGCAGCCAGGGTCGCAGCGGCGGCGGCCACAGTGGCGGCCGCATCATGGCGTCGCGGATGTCGCAGCGCTCCTGGACGCTGTCGTAGGGCCAGAGATGCAGGATGGTGTTGAGCTGGCCCGTCAGGGCGTGCCAGAGCCCCGCCATCGGCGACATGGGCGTGCGATGGTGCAGGTGCTTGCCGAAGAGCTCCTCGGTGGGTGGCACGCCGCCAGGCCGCAGCAGGTAGGTTCGCAGTTCCGCGATCATGGGCGGGCGCGGCTCAGTGCATCGAGCCGCCGCCATCGACCGCAAGCACCGTCGCGGTGATGAACGAGGACTCGTCGCTGGTCAGGAACAGGATGGCATCCGCGATCTCGCGCGCGTCGCCCATGCGGCGGATGATGCGCCGGTCCATCAGCTTTTCGTACTGCTGCGGCGTGAAGGTGGCCCCGTGGCTGGTGTCCCTCACCAGCGGCGTGTCGATCAGGCCGGGGCAGACGATGTTGACGCGCACCTTGTCCTTCGCGAGGTCGATCGCCATGGCCTTGCTCATGGTGATGAGGCCGCCCTTCGAGGCGCCGTAGGCGGTGCGGCCTTCCGTCGGGCGCAGCGCGAGGCCGGACGACACGTTCACGATGGTTCCGCCTCCCGCGGTGCGCAGATGCGGAAGTGACGCCTTCGATACCAGGAACGGCCCCATCAGGTTGACGCCGATGTCGGTCAGCATCGCCTCGGCCGTCGTCTCGTCGAAGCTCTTGCGGGTGCCGATGCCGGCGATGTTGCAGACGCCGTCGATGCCCCCGAGCTGCTCTGCGGCGGCCGCGACCGCGCGCTGCACGGAGGCTTCCTGCGACACGTCGCATTCGATGGCGGCCGCAGCCGGCAGCTGTGTGCGCGCCGTGTCCAGGGACTTCGGCGAGCGGTCCAGCACGGCGATCCTGGCGCCCTCGGCCTGGAAGCGCCGGGCGGTCTCGAGTCCGATACCGGAGCCTCCGCCCGTGATGATGATCCGACGATTGGCAAGACGCATGCGTGATTCCTTCTTGTTCTCGGCTCGGGGCCGACCGAGTTCCGATGAAAGTCTAGGGACCGCGTCGGCACGCACCAAACGAATGATTGCGATGGCGCCATCGAAAATAGTGGTGACGCCTTGCGCTTGTCGAAGGCCACAAGCAAAAGCGATGCTGCCATCTGAATTTGCGATTTGGGTTCATCCGCCCGTCCTCCCATACTCCGCCCGAAGCTACTTCCAGGAGACATCGCATGCGTTCCAGAAATGGGCATCCTTGGACCCGGCGCGCCCTGTTGCGCGCCGCGGGCGCCGGCGCGGCTGCGATGGCCGCGACCGGCTTGCACGCACAGACGGCCTATCCGTCCCGCCCGATCAAATTGATCGTCGGCTACCCCGCCGGTGGATTCACCGACATCGTGATGCGCTCCACGGCCGTCGAGGCGGAGAAGAAGCTCGGCCAGACCGTGATCATCGAGAACAAGCCGGGCGCCGCAGGCGTGACGTCGTTCCTCGCGATCAAGAACGCCCTCCCCGACGGCTACACGATCGGAGCGGTCAATACGGCCGTGTGGAGACAACCGGTACTTGAGGACGTGGCCTACGACCCCATCAAGGATTTCACGTACATCCTCAACATGGTCGACAACGTGTTTGCCGTCACGGTCGCGGCGGACTCTCCCTTTCGTTCATGGGCCGACCTGCTGGCATGGGGTCGTGCGAACCCGCAGCAGGTGGCGTATGCGGTCCCTCCAGGGCTGGGACAGAGCGCCCACATCTTCATGGAAGAAGTCGCGGCCCGGGACAAGGTCGCCTGGCAAGCCGTGCCCTACAAGGGAAGTGCCGAGAGCGTCACGGCCCTCCTGGGCAAGCAGGTGACCTTCTCGGTGGACACGGTGATCGGGACCAATTCGATCGTGCAGGGCGGCAAGGCGCGCTACCTGGCCATCGCTTCCGGGCAGAAGCTCAAGAGCCATCCTGAAGTTCCGAGGATGCAGGACCTCGGGTACACCGTGGCCATCGACAGCCCGACCGGCCTGGGCGGCCCCGCCGGGCTGCCGGCGAACGTCGTCAAGACGCTGCACGACGCGTTCAAGTTCGCGCTCGAGCAACCGGCCGTCATTGCATTGCTGGACAGGTCCGACCAACAGCCCCGGTACATGTCCACCGAGGACTACCGTCGATGGGTCGCACAGTCCGCCGTCGAGCAGCGGGAGTTGCTGACGCGGTACGGATTCGCCAAACGCCACTGAACACAGAAGGAAGGAAGATTCCATGCTTGAACGAGAGAAGAGCCGCCTGATCACGCAAGTCACCGGCGACGCCCCCATGGGCCGCCTGATGCGCGAGTACTGGGTGCCTGTTGCCCGCAGCGAGCAGCTCCTGGCCGGCGCAGGGCCGCTGAGGATCACCATTCTTGGAGAGAAGCTGGTCGCGTTCCGGTCTCCCTCCGGCGAAGTGGGTGTCATGGACGAAGCCTGCCCGCACCGGGGCGCGTCCATGGCTCTTGCCAGGAACGAGCCGAACGGACTGCGATGCATCTACCACGGCTGGAAGATCGGCGCGGATGGGCTGCTGCGGGACGCACCGACGCACCCCGAGCACCTGCCCCTCGAGCGGCTGAAGACAAGGTCGCATGCGACACGCGAGCAGCAGGGCATGGTGTGGGCCTGGCTCGGCAACGGGGCGCCGCCGCCGTTTCGCGAGTTGGCGTTCACGAGCCTGCCGGACGACCAGGTCATCACCGCGACGGCCATCGTCAAGTGCAACTGGCTGCGCCCGCTGGAGACGCTCTGGGACGTCTTCCACTCCCAGATGCTCCATCACGACACCAACCGGAAGATCCCGTTCCGCGGGGACAACTACTTCTCGAACCAGGGGCGCAAGACCGACACCGGTCTTCAGTACGACTATCCGCAGATGCTGGTCGAGCGCACGCCGTACGGGTTCAGCCTCGTCAACAAGGACGCCAGGAAACAGACCTCCGGCCATTTCGTGCTCCCCTTCATCCAGTTCCACTCGCTCGGCCCGGATCCGCTCGAGGACAAGGCGCTCAAGATCAGCGTGCCGATCGACGACGAGACGACGCTTCTCTGGTCGGTGATCTTCAATCGCCACGGCCCGCTCAGGGAAAGTGGCTTCGGCCTGAGTAACCTGGGGCGCGTTGCGGACCGGAACGACCTGTTCAACAACCTCAGGCATGGTGCCGCGCGCTCTGCCGACAACCGCTGGCACCAGGATCGGGAAAGCATGGAGCGTGGCGACAGCTTCTCCGGCTATGCCGAGGCCCATCCCACCCTGACCCTGCTGGCCGAGGACAACTACGTGCTGGAGAGCCAGGGAGACTACGACCGGTCGAGGGAGCAGCTGGGACCCGTGGACCGGGCGCTGGCGGAAGGAAGGCGCGTCCTGCTCGAGGCGCTGAAGACTCACCAGGCCAGCGCGCAGGCACCTGGCCGGACGCTCGATATCCCCGAAGTCGAGGCGAGCTATACCCTCGACGTCCCGGAGCAGGCAGCGGCTGAAATGAACGACGCCGGCTAGGACTTCGGCAGACTGAAGCCGCCAGTGACAAGCGAAGAACCTCCGTCGACAGCGATCACGTTGCCCGTGATGTAAGAGGCAAGCGGCGAGGCGAGGAACAGAACCGCCGATGCGACATCGGAGGTCTTGTAGGGCAGGGTGGCGTCGATGACAAATACCACCTGGGGCAGCGAGACCTGCGCGATGGGTTGCATGTCCTTGAGTGACAGGTGGTTGAACCGGGACTTGCACAGGGCGCACAATCGCGGCCGTTCGAGGACACAAAGGAGCGTGCGATGCTGCAGCAATCCCCTATGTTTGCCTATATCCCCGCCAAGGATCTCCAGCGAGCCAGGCAGTTCTACGAAGTCAAGCTCGGCTTCACGCCGAAAGCCGAGTTGGGCGGCGGCGTCCACTACGAGTTCGGCGCCGGCACGGGCGCATTCCTGTATCCCACGCCCAATGCGGGAACGTCCCAGGCGAGCCAGGCATTCTGGCAAGTGCAGGACATCCGGAAGGAAGTCGCCGAACTGAAGGCGCGCGGCGTGGTGTTCGAGAGCTACGCCATGCCCGGCAAGGACGCGGACGACATCGTGACGCAAGGCGGCGCCATGGCGGCCTGGTTCAAGGACACGGAGGGCAACATCATGGCAGTCATCCAGACCCTGTGAGCTCGGTGAGTTCTGGCTCTTCGGCCGCAACGCCGCGCAGCGACTCGCAGCGGCCAAGGGGCAGGAGGCGCCTTGAACTCCTATAAGCCGCCAGCGCTCAGAGGATCACCTTCCATTCCTGGCCCCATCATCCATGGACAGCTTGCAGACACTGCAGTCGCTCGGGTTGACGCTCCCGACCCCGGCCTACATCATTGGTGCCGTTCTGTTCGGCCTCATTGGCATCGCGGTCTACCGCCACGGAAAGCGCGCCGGTCGTCCGCGAAGCAAATGGCTCGGTGTGGCGCTGATGCTCTATCCGTACGCGATCCCGCAGACCTGGTTGCTGTACGTCGTGGGCACTGCACTCTGCGTCGGTGCGTTCATCGACCGCGACTGAGTCGTCGGCGCTGACAGGGGAGGGCACAGCGCGGGATCGGCGCAAGCCGCAGCGAGGGCTATCATTTCCGCTCGTCCTCTGGCGGAATGCGAGCCACAGATTCTTCAAGGAACTTCCGTGCCCTACCTGCAACTCGACGTCAACGGCAGCTATCCCGAGGACTTGAAGCAGCGCCTCGCGGCTCGGATGTGCGAGACCTACGCCTCGATGATGAGTGTTGACGTTCGGCGAATCTCCGTAGCAATTCGGGAACTGGGCGCAGGCGGCGTATGGCGCATCGCCGAGGTCGGAAAGCTTCCTGTTCCCGTCTCCTTGCTGATGCTGGACATCCGCCGCGGCCGGCCAGCCGAACTTCGGATGGAAGTCGCCAGGGCGTTGTGCGCGCACTGCATCGAACTGCTGGGCCTGACCGAGGACCGACTGAATGTCGAGTTCACCCAGCACGACGGCGACGAGATGTACCACCCCACGCTGGGCGGCTTCAGTCCGGACTGGAAGCCGGGAGAAGCCTGAGGCCGAGCTCGGGTGCCGTGGCGCACGTCCTTGGCACGCCGGAGTACAGGGCGGGCCCGGCCCACGGTTCAGAGCAGGCCCGCAGCTTGCGCCGAGTCGAGGATGTTGCGAGTCAGTTCCCTGACCTGTCCGCCGATGTCCGACGATGGAGAGGCTACAAAGGACGTGCTCCACACCATCCGGCCGGTGCTTGCGTCGATCACCCGCGCAGTCGCCGAAAACCCGGTGGTCCCCCAGCCCCCTCCGATCGGAGCGCTCAGACCGATGCCGGCACCGCCGCCGCGTCCCCAGTTGAAGCCCCCGATACCCACGGACACGCCGGAGCCGAAGGGCGCTGACGTCGCCGCAGGCGCCAGCGCCAGGACGAAGACCGCGTTGGCGCCAATGGCCGTTGCACCGCTGCTCAACTGAGCCTCCGGCTCGAGGGCGCTCGGTGTCGTGGCCCCAGGAGCGACGACAGGGTTCGCACCCCTTGCCGCCAGCGCCCGGGACACGTCGTCCTGGCAAGGCTGGCGAATGAGTAGATCAAAGGTATCGCAGCCAACCAGAACCTTGCCGCTTCGCAAGATGCCTGAGTTCGGGCCGGGGGTGGGATCGATCCACTCGCCCCATCGCTGCGGCGGTGCCGCGACGCAACCGGCCAGCGTGAGCGCCGCCAGTGCGACCGGAAGTCGAAGCAGTGACCAGATTCTCATAGCGCCACCCGAAATTCATTTCAGGAGTGACGGTCCCCCCGCCGCTGCCGCGCGCCAAGGGGAGATTTCTGCGCATTCGAGTAGGAAGATGCCGTGACCCTCTCCGATACCCGTCCTTCGGGCGCATAGGCAGCGGCTCGCCGCTCCGATCGCGGCTCAGATCGTCGTGTCGAACTCGAGATTGTCGATGAGCCGGGTGGAACCCAAGCGGGCCGCGGCCAGCGCTAGCAGAGGCTCTCCGGCGGAGGCCGGCTGCAGGTCGGCACGCCGGCGCAGCACGAGGTAGTCGGGCTGCCAGCCGCGAGCACGAAGCGCAGTCATTGCACGCGCCTCGATCGCCGCGAGATCACGCTCACCGGAGCGCACCGCTTCGGCCATGCCTTGAAGCGCCTTCGATAGGCGCATGGCCTCGGCCCTTTCC
This sequence comes from Variovorax sp. P5_A3, assembly GCF_056400665.1. NCBI lineage: Bacteria > Pseudomonadati > Pseudomonadota > Betaproteobacteria > Burkholderiales > Comamonadaceae > Variovorax > Variovorax sp. P5_A3. The sequence goes on from NZ_JBFUKW010000046.1 coordinate 8,412, forward strand.
GACTCGTCCAGGTAGCCATTGCGTGAGGACAGCGCGAGACCATCCGCGGCACGCCGTGTTTCGACGCCCACGACATCGATGGGCAGCGCGAACTGACGCACCATGTGGCGGATGATCAGCAACTGCTGGTAGTCCTTCTTGCCGAACAGGGTCACGGCGGGCTGCACGCACGAGAACAGCTTCATGACCACCGTACAGACCCCGATGAAGAAGCCAGGCCGGAAATGGCCTTCGAGAATGTCGGCCAGTTCGGGATCGGGGTGCACCTTGCAGGTCTGCGGTTCGGGATACAGCGCCTTTTCGTCGGGCGCGAACAGCACATCGCAGCCAGCGGTACGCAGCTTCTCGCAATCGCTGTCCCAGGTGCGTGGATAGGTATTGAAGTCCTCGTGCGGCAGGAATTGCAGTCGGTTGACGAAGATGCTGGCGACCGTGACGTCGCCGAGCGGCTTGGCTTGTCGCACGAGGTCGAGGTGGCCATCGTGCAGGTTGCCCATCGTGGGCACGAAGGCGGGGCGCCGGAATGGGCCCAGGTGGTCGCGCAGTTCGGGGATGGTGCGGGCGATATACATGGTCGATGCTCCTCTACCAGGCGTGGAGTTGATCGTCGGGAAAGCTGCCGTCCTTGACGGCGCGCACGTAGGCTTGCATGGCTTGCGCGATACCCGGCGCACCGCTCATGAAGTTGCGCACGAACTTCGGCATCTTGCCGAGGCCGACGCCCAGCATGTCGTGCAGTACCAGCACCTGGCCTGCGGTGCCGCGGCCGGCGCCGATGCCGATCGTGGCGCAGTGCTGCAGTTCGTTCGTGAGTTCGGTGGCCAGCGCGGCCGGCACCATCTCGAGCACCAGCATCGCTGCGCCCGCATCCTGCAACGCATGCGCTTCCTGCTTGAGCAACGCCGCAGCCTCGACGCCCTTGCCCTGCACGCGATAGCCGCCCAGCGCATGCACGGTCTGCGGCGTGAGGCCGAGGTGGCCACAGACCGGGATGCCGCGCTCCACCAGGAAACGCACGGTCTCCGTGGTCCAGCCGCCGCCTTCGAGTTTGACCATGTGCGCACCGGCCTGCATCAACGCGCAGGCGCTGCGCMGCGCCTGCTCCCGTGACTCGTGATAGCTGCCGAAGGGCAGGTCGGCAATCAGCCAGGCCGTGCCCTGCGCGCGGCGCAGCCCACGGGCCACGCTCTCCGTGTGATAGCGCATCGTGTCGAGCGAGACGCCGACGGTGCTCGACAGGCCCTGGCAGACCATGCCCAGCGAGTCGCCGACCAGGAGGCATTCGACGCCCGCCGCATCGGCGACCGCCGCCATGGTGGCGTCGTAGGCGGTCAGCATGACGATCTTCTCGCCACGCGCATGCATGTCGGCCAAGCGAGGCAGGCTCAGCGGTTTGCGTGCCGATGGCGGCGAGGGCGAGGGGAGGGTGCCGTAGGGCGAGGCCGCATCCGCGGCGGAGGGCGACGTCATGGCGGAGTTCGCTGCGCCTGGCATCAGGCCGCGACGGCTTCGCCTGAAGCCGCCTGCACGGGGATGTGGGCGCGTTCTTCCTTGATGCGGTTGGCCCCGTCGACGAAGACCAGCTTCGGCCGATGCTTCGCCACTTGCTCCTCGGGCACGAGGCCGAAGGCCGCAATGATGATCAGGTCGCCGACTGCGGCACGCCGGGCGGCCGAGCCGTTGACCGAGATGATGCCAGTGCCGCGCTCGCCGCGGATCGCATAGGTGACGAAGCGCTCGCCGTTGTTGATGTTCCAGATGTGGACCTGCTCGTTCTCGGCCATGCCGGCGGCATCGAGCAGGTCTTCGTCGATGGCGCAAGAGCCTTCGTAGTGCAGTTCGCAATCGGTGACCGCGACACGGTGGATCTTGGACTTGAGCAGGGTGCGGAACATGGTCGAAGGACTCCTTCTCTGAATGCAAGTGGTTGGACGGGCCGTGTCAGCCTGCAGGCGGCACGAGGATGGTCGGTGCCGCCGGTGCGGCGAGCGCGGGGTAGTCGCGGCTGAAATGCAGGCCGCGGCTTTCGCGGCGGGCCTGGGCCGAGCGCACGATCAGTTCGGCGACCTGCACGAGGTTGCGCAGTTCGAGCAGGTCGCGTGTGACGTGGAAGTTGCCGTAGAACTCCTGCACCTCGCCCTGCAGCAGCGCGATGCGGTGCGCCGCCCGTTCGAGCCGCTTGTTGGTGCGCACGATGCCCACGTAGTCCCACATGAAGCGTCGCAGCTCGTCCCAGTTGTGCGAGATGACCACGGTCTCGTCGGCATCGGTGACGCGGCTGTCGTCCCATGCGGGCAGTTCGGCGCACGCCTTTTGCGGTGCCGCGGCGATGGCCTGTGCGGCCGCGCGGGCGAAGACCATGCACTCGACCAGCGAGTTGCTGGCCAGTCGATTGGCGCCGTGCAGGCCCGTGCAGGCGGTCTCGCCGATCGCATGCAGGCCGGGCACGTCGGTGCGTCCCGCCAGGTCGGTGAGCACGCCGCCGCAGGTGTAGTGGGCAGCCGGCACCACCGGGATCGGCGCGCGCGTGATGTCGATGCCCAGCTCGGCGCAGCGCGCCAGGATGTTCGGGAAATGCTCCTGCAGGAAGGCCGGGCTCTGGTGCGAGATGTCGAGGTGCACGCAGTCGAGGCCGTGCTTCTTCATCTCGAAGTCGATCGCGCGCGCCACGATGTCGCGCGGTGCGAGTTCGGCCCGCTCGTCGTGCGCAGGCATGAAGCGAGTGCCGTCCGGCAGCAGGAGGCGGCCGCCTTCGCCGCGCACCGCCTCGCTGATCAGGAAGGATTTGGCATCGGGGTGGTACAGGCAGGTCGGGTGGAACTGGATGAACTCCATGTTCGCGACGCGGCAACCCGCGCGCCAGGCCGCGGCGATGCCATCGCCGGTGGCCGTGTCGGGGTTGCTCGTGTAGAGATAGACCTTGCCGGCGCCGCCGGTGGCCAGCACGGTGTGCGGCGCGCGAAAGGTCAACACCTCGTCGGTGGTCGCATCGAGCGCGTGAAGGCCGAGGCAGGCAGTGTCCGCCAATCCGAGCTTGCGCCCAGTGATCAGGTCGACCAGCGTGTGCTGCTCGAACAGCGTGATGCCGGGCGTGCGCCGCACCTGAGCGATCAGTGTGCGCTGCACCGCGGCGCCGGTGGCGTCGGCTGCATGCACGATGCGGCGCTGGCTGTGGCCGCCCTCGCGCGTGAGATGCAGCGCGCCATCCTCGAGCGAGAAGGCTACGCCAAGCTCGCGCAGCCAGGCGATCGCTTCGGGTGCATGCTCGACCACGAAGCGCGCGGCGGCCAGATCGCACAGGCCCGCGCCCGCAACCAGTGTGTCGTCGAGGTGCGACTGGACGCTGTCGCCTTCGGTGAGGACAGCGGCGATGCCGCCCTGCGCCCACTGGCTGGCACCATCCTGCAGCGCACCCTTGGTGATGACGGCTACACGGTGCGTGGGTGCGAGGTGCAGCGCGGTGCTCAATCCCGCCAGGCCGCTGCCGACGATGAGCACGTCGAATTCATGAGAAATCACAGGTCGTCGCTCTTGGTTCGAATCACAATCGGGCGAACCATACCCGACTCTTGCGCTACGCCTGCGTGCATTTAGAGCGGGCTGAAAGCGGGTGCGCCGCTGGTACGATCGCGGCCCCATTGCCGCATGCGGCGTCGACTTGCGAATGATGATGAAGATTGACAGTGCCCTCGATTTTTCTTCCGCTGAATGGGCTGCCGTCGTGCGGGCCGATGCGCTACGAGCACTCGATGAAGACGTCGCCGGGGGTGATCTCACCGCCTCGCTCATCGCTTCCGACCGGCGCGCAGAAGCGCGTGTGGTGGCCCGCGAATCGGCCGTGCTGTGCGGCGCGCCCTGGGTCGAGGCTGTGGTTCGCCACCTGGACCTGGACGCACGGATCGTCTGGCATGTGGCGGAAGGCGCTCGCTGTGCGCCCGACCAGACCGTGCTCGAGATCTCAGGCGCAGCGCGAGCCTTGCTCACTGCCGAGCGCACGGCGCTCAATTTTCTTCAACTGCTCAGTGCGGTCGCGACGAAGACCGCGGCCCATGTCGACGCCGTGCGCGGCACGCGAGCGCAGATCGTCGACACGCGCAAGACCTTGCCGGGTCTGCGCCTGGCACAGAAGTACGCGGTGCGGATGGGTGGTGGTGTCAATCATCGCATCGGCCTCTACGATGCCGTGCTGATCAAGGAGAACCACATCGTCGCGGCAGGCGGGGTCGGCGCGGCATTGCGTGCGGCGGCCGAAGTCGCGAGCCGCGCGAAATTCGTGCAGATCGAGGTGGAGACCTTGGCGCAGCTCGACGAGGCGCTCGCGAACGGCGCGCGCATGCTGCTGCTCGACAACATGGACCTGCCCACGCTGCGCGAGGCGGTGCGCCGCAACGACGCGGCACGCGATGGCCGTGCCGTGCTGGAGATCTCGGGCGGCGTGACGCTCGATGCGCTGCGAACGTTGGCCGAGACCGGCGTCGACCGCATCTCGATCGGCGCGTTGACCAAGGACGTCAAGGCGATCGACTTCTCGATGCGCTTCCGGGAGGGTTGAGCCATGACGCTGACGACCACGTTGCCGGTGATCGATGTCGACTACGAGCAGCCGCACTTCGCCGCCGAAGAGGGCGGCGCGGCCTGCAGCACCCGCCACGCGTGGGCCCGCGTCCCGCCGGAGCCTGGCCCAACCGAACGCGAGGCGCTCAAGGCGCGCATCCGCCGCCTGCTGCGCGAGCGCGACGCGGTGATGGTGTCGCACTACTACGTGCATCCGGACTTGCAGGACCTGGCCGAGGAGACCGGCGGCCTCGTCAGCGACTCGCTCGAGATGGCGCGCTTTGGCCGCGACCATGCGGCGCGCACGCTGGTCGTCTCGGGCGTGCGCTTCATGGGCGAGACCGCCAAGATCCTGTCGCCCGAGAAGCGTGTGCTGATGCCCGACCTCGACGCCACCTGTTCGCTCGACCTCGGATGTCCTGCGGACGAGTTCGAACGCTTCTGCGCCCTGCATCCCGACCGCATCGTCGTGGTCTATGCCAACACCAGCGCGGCCGTGAAGGCACGCGCCGACTGGCTGGTCACCTCGAGCTGCGCGCTGGACGTGGTGCGGGCACTGAGCGCGCAGGGCCAGAAGATCCTGTGGGCGCCCGACCGGCACCTGGGCGATTACATCCGCCGCGAGACCGGCGCCGACATGGTGAGCTGGGGAGGGGCCTGCATCGTGCATGACGAGTTCAAGGCGCTCGAACTCGAACTGCTCAAGAAGGAACACCCGGCAGCCCGCGTGCTGGTGCATCCCGAGGCGCCGGCCGACGTGATCGCGCTGGCCGACGCGGTCGGCTCCACATCGGCCATCCTGGGCGCGGCGCAGCGCATGGACGCGAGCGAGTTCATCGTTGCCACGGACAGCGGCATGCTGCACAAGCTGCGCGCGCTGAATCCGGGCAAGACCTTCATCGAGGCACCCACGGCAGGCAATTCGGCGACGTGCAAGAGTTGCGCACACTGCCCGTGGATGGCAATGAACGGCCTCGCCGGCCTCGCGCACGTCCTCGAGACGGGCGCGGGCGAGGTGCATGTGGACCCGGCGCTCGGGCGGCGGGCGCGCGTACCGATCGACCGCATGCTCGCCTTTACCGCGGCGCTGCGCGGCGGCGGCCCAGTGAGCCACCTCGTGGCCGGCATCGGCGCGGCATAGAACCCACTTACCCGAGGCGACGCGGTCACCTGCTGCTCGATGCCGGACGGGCGTTCGATCCAACCCCTGGCGTCCCGCAATCGATCTCCCCGAGCAGCCCATGCTGCTGGGCCCCATAGACGTCTCGATCAAAAGCCGATCCGCTGCCCCGCCTGCCGGTGGTGCGCGGCACTGTGACCTTGATTGCATGCACGCGTGCGAACGGAATCATGCTGACCTCGGCCGCAGGCACGCCGTAGAGTGCGGCCACGCGGTCCGCCTCGAGCACCCCGGCATCGATCACCTGCTGCCAGGTCGCGGCATCCGGGAACATGATGTCGAAGGTGATCTGGAAGGGGCCGGCGTTCTTGCTGCGCAACACGCTTGCGAGTTGTTCGAGCTTCGGCATCAGATGCGCTCCATGTCGATCGGGAAGAGCGCGCGCTGATCGGCGACGCGCATCAGGTGGTACACGCTGAACTCGAAAACCTCGCCGGCGGCTGTGTCGGAGGGCGAGAACGGAAAGGCCAGGTTGCCCGCCGTGGTCTTGCGGCCCGGGAACGGGCAATGCAGCATCGAGGAACGCGCGAGCGATAGCACGTAGCTGGCGAGGGCCTGGGTCTTCGCCACCACCTCGATCAGCACGCCCACCTCGTGCAGCGGCTTCGCGCGATGCGGTTCGCGCAGGCCCAGCACCGCGTCGCGGCCATACACCTTGAAGTCGATCCGGAAGTCGGCGTCCTGAACCGCCACGGGCAGGTTGCGGCGCACCGCCTCGCGCACGGTGCGCTCGATGCCGTCGAGTTCGCTGATGATGTGAGCGTCGCGGATGCCGGCCAGGGTGAAGGCCCGGAAGCCGGCACTGCGCGCGCCCTCGAGCTTGATCTTCAGCTGCGACGTGGGCAGGAAGCGAGATCCGCTGACCCGCACCGTCTGGGCATCGACCTGCTCGAAGCTCGCATCGCGCATGTCAACCCGGCCTTCGGGTTCGTGCAGCATCAGCGAGTCGTTCTGCTCGTACATGGTGTGCGCGGCCACCGATTCGCGCGTGCACGCGCGCCGTGCCGACAGCGGACGAACCAGGAAGTGATCGTCGCGCAGGATGCCCAGCATGCAATCGTTGGTGCCCTGCGGCAACGCGCACTGGGCGCCGCATTCCATGATCTTGGCCAGATGCAGGGCCAGGCCCGGATCGAAGCCGCGCGCGATCGGCATCGCCGCATAGATCGCGGTGTCGCAGGCGCGCCCGGCGAGCACCACGTCGGCGCCAGCGGCGAGCGCCTGGGCGAAAGGCTCGCAGCCCATCTGGCCGACGATGCGCACGCTGTCACGGATGTCAGCCTCGGTCAACGCCGGAACGCCGGCCATCGGCGTGATGCCGTCGCTGTACAGCGCATCGAGCACGGCCGACTTGTCGATCTCGGCATGCACGGTCGCCAGCTTGAAATTCAGCCCTTGCTCGCGCGCGGTCTCGATGAGGATCTCGCGCACCGCCTGCAGGTTCGGCTCGCCGCCGGCCAGACCGGCCGAGCCGATCACCAGCGGTACCCGGCTCGCGCGCGATTGGCGCAAGGCCAGGGACAGGTCGCGCTTGACCTGCTCGCGCCGGACCATCGAGGTGCCGCTGCCCAGGTAATAGGGCCCGGCGTCGGTCGAGCCGGCATCCGCGCCATACATGTGGGGTTGGAGAGCCGCGCCGCGGGCGAGGCTCTCCTCTTCGAAGCCGTAGCCCAGGCAGCCGTTGAGCGCGACGATGCGCAGTTCGTTCATGGTTGGATGTCTCTTCTCAGTATTCGACCTGGATGCCGGTCTGGCGCACGAACGCGCTCCAGAAGGGCTGCTCGCTGTGGATGAGCGCGCCGAAGCCGGCTGCCGGCAGCGCCATCGCCTCGAGCTGCTGGCTTGCGAGCTGGCCCCTGACCTCGGGCGACTCCAGGGCCTTCAACGCCGCGTTCGACAAGGAGGCCACGACGGTCGGCGGGGTGCCGGCGGGCGCGACCAGGCCCCACCAGGCGCTCAGCTGCCATTTGGGGATGCCGGCCTCCGCGGCCGTCGGTACATCGGGCAAGGCAGGCAGGCGCTGTGGCGAAGAGACGGCCAGCGCACGCAGTCGGCCGCCGCGGATCAGTGGCAGTGCCGCAACCACCGTGTCGCAGCCGAACAGCAGTTGCCCGCTCGCGACATCGGTGAGCGCGGCGCCGCTGCCGCGGTAGGGCACATGCACGGCCTTCTGCTCGGCCTGCTTGAGGAAGACCTCGGCCGCGAGATGCGTGATCGTGCCGACACCGGCCGAGCCGAAGGAACTGCCGCCCTGCGCGAGGCGCTTTCGCAAGTCGGCGATGCTGTGCGGCGCTTCGGACGTCTCGGCCGTGACCAGCACGAAGGCGGTGCGCGCGAGCCCCGCCACCGGCGTGAAGTCCTTGTCCGCGCGGTAGCGCACCTTGGGGCTGAGCGCCGGATTGGTCAGCAGGGTGCTGGTGGTGGCCAGGGTCAGCGTGTAGCCGTCCGCGGGTGAGCGTGCACCTTGCTCCGTGCCCATCACGCCGCCGGCACCCGAGCGGTTGTCGACGATGATGGGCTGGCCGAGCAGCGGGCCCATCGACGCCGCCATGATCCGGGCCAGCACGTCGCTGCCCGTGCCGGGCGCGAAGGCCACGATGAGCTTGATCGGCTTGTCGGGAAAGCGCGCCTCGGCGGCCGCTCTCGGCAGCCAGCCGATGGCCGGCGCAATGGACAGGCCGGCCGCCAGCAGCCGCAGCATCTCGCGCTTGTTCATCGTCTTCAAGCCTTTCTCAGTTCCTTGAGGGCGTCACCGAGCTTCTTCGCCAATGGCGAGGCCGCATAGGGATCGGTCACGACCTCGATGTAGACACCGCTTTGCGCATCGCCCGCGGCGTGCAGCGCGCGGTCGAGCTCGGCGCAGGTGGTCACGCGCGCCGTCATCCAGCCGTCGCAGCCGAGCGCGTGGGGCAGCTCGGTGTAGCGCCATTCGGCGACGTCGTTGTAGGCAATGGCCGGATCCTTGTTGAGCAGGCGCTCGATCAGGTAGCCGGCATTGTTGAGCACGAAGACGACCGGCTTCAGGTCGCGGCGGCCGAACTGGCCAAGCTCCTGCACCGTGAGCTGGTGGGAGCCCTCTCCCGTCAGCAGCACGACCCTGCGTCCGGGAGCAGCCACCGCGACGCCGAAGGCGGCCGGCGTGGCCCAGCCGATCGATCCCCACAGGGTCTGGTTGTGGAAGCTGGCGCCTTTGGGCAGGTGCGCAAAGCCCAGTCCCATCGAGACGGTGCCGGTTTCCGCGACCACGATGTCGTCGGGGCGGAAGAAGTCGGCCCAGCGCGGATAGAGCGCGTCGACGGTGATCGGATCGTCGCCGCGGCCTTTCGGCTCGCCGAGCGAAGCGGGCGCGCCGCGCTTCCAGTCGCGGCGACGCAAGCGCCGCGCGAGCAGCGCGAGCAATTCGCCGATCTCCACGTTGGCGTAGGTCTTGCCGTCGACCTGCGCACGGTGATGCGCGATGGTGATGGTGCGCGCCGGATCGAGCCGTGCGGTGAATGCGCCGGTGTTGAAGTCGGTCATCGGCGAGCCGACGACGAGCACCCGGTCGACGCCCTCGACGAACTCGCGCACCTCCGGCGTGATCAAGACGCCGTCGTACATGCCGACGTAGCCCGGCTGCCGTTCATCGAGCACCGACTTGGCCATGAACATGGTGGCGAAGGGCAGCCCCGATGCGTCGATCAGCGCCTGCATCTCGCTGCGCGCGCCGGCTCGCGTGACCAGGATGCCCGGCAGCACGCAGGCCGTCGAGGCCTCGTCGAGCGCGGCGACGATCGCCGCGGCGGCCTTCTCGAGCATCACGGGATCGCTCTTCGCCCGCGCGATCGGCTGCGCCTGGCCAGCCACCGGCATCACCGCGAGATCGGCCGGGAAGCCCATGTACACCGGCCGACGGTGATGCAGCGCCTCGGCGATCAAGCGCTCGGTCTCGTAGGCCACGTTCTGCGGCGTCATGACCGCCTGCGCGCAGACCACCGGCTCGCTCATGCGCTGGTAGAGGTCGTACTCGCCATTGCCAAGGGTATGGTGCATCAGCGCGCGCGCCGCCTGCGTCGCCATGTTGGGCATGCCGACCAGGTGGAAGAGCGGCAGATGCTCGGCATAGGCCCCGGCGATACCGTTGATCGCGCTCAATTCGCCGACGCCGAAGGTGGTGCTGAGTGCGGCCGCACCCTTGATCCGTGCGTAGCCGTCGGCCGCATAGGCGGCATTGAGCTCATTGCAGCAGCCCACCCATTGCAGCGCCGGATCGTTGCAGACAGCATCGCTGACCGCGAAGGAGTAGTCCCCGGGTACGCCGAAGACGGCGTCGACGCCGATGTCGCGCAATCGGCCAAGCACGTGTTCAATGACGGTTCTGGTCATGGCTGGTATCTCCAGGAAGCGTTCAGAGTGCCGAGGCGCGCACCAGGGGATGCGCGAAGATCGGGACTTCCAGCCGCTCGAAGAGCGACTGCTGCTGCGCGCCGAAGACATCGCGCTCGTCGGGCGACGCCGAGATGTTCGGGCGGTCGATCGAGATCTTGATCGCATTGCAGGTATCGACGAAGAAGCTGCCGACGATCCTTTCGGGCGGCAGTTGCAGGATCCTCGCCACATGGTCCTTGTGAAAGACGTTCGAGCGCAGGGCCGTCTCGTAGTCGGCGGCCGAATTGAAGACGATGTCGAAGGTCAGCCGGTTGATGCCTGCATCCTTGCTGCGGATCACGACCGCCATGTCGAGCAGGCGCTGGCTGCCGTGGGGATGGCCGCTCGGCGGCGCATCCGCGATCAGCGACAGCGTGCGGTCGTCCAGGTTGCCTTCGTAGCCGCTGATGCCGATGTCGAAATAGCGCGGCCGCTCACGACCTTCCTCGACCCAGTCGCTGCCTTCGGCGCGGTAGTAGGTGATCGGGAAGAGCGTCTTCTTGATCAGCTCCTCGTTTTGCAGCAGGTGGTAGAGCGACCAGGCATAGGCGTCGGCCGCGTCCATGTTCAGGTGCGAGTTTGGCTTCGGCCTGGCCAGGCGGGTGATGGCTTCGATCTCGGACGCGTGGCGGGCTTCGAGGCGCGCCGGATCGCTGTCGACGGTGCGCAGCAGGATCGCCGGATTGGAAGCATCCGCATCGATGATGCGGTAGTCGGCCTGCGCCAGCGCATCCGGGAACTCGGCTTCGATGACCCGGATCACTGCCGCCTTGATGCTCTCGTATTTGGCGAAGAACACCGGATCGCGCGTTCCGCTCGGCACGATCGCGCCGTAGAGCCCGTCCTCGCGCTTGAAGCTCACGAGGTTCGGCGAGAGCGGATAGGCGATGTTGCCGGCGGTCGCCTTGCGCCCCGGATAGCCGTAGTGGATCAGGTAGTGGGTCAGCAGGCTCGCCAGGGTCTCGGCCGCCTCGGGCGTCTTCGCATGGGTCTCGATGATGATGCCGAGTTCGCGCTCGTCGCCTTCGACCGCGCGCATCTGCACGCCGTTGCGGCCGTAGACCAGCACGTCGGCCGGGATCTTCGCCAGGTCGGTCGCATCGATGTGGATCAGGGACACGCGGCGCTTGCCGAGGCGGCGCGCGCCCTCGAGCTTGATGCTCCACGGCCAGGGCTTGGCCGCATGCACGAACATGCTGTTGCGGATGCCCGTGGTGCGGGCGTCCGGTGCGAAGAACTCGGTGTGCTCCATCACCAGGATGCCTTCGGGATAGAACTGCAGCTGGGGATGGCTCTCCTCATAGAGCGAATGGGCCGCGATCGAGTACGGCGTGCAGCGGCGACCGGCTTCCGGCGCGACGAACACGGCCGAGCCGTCGTCGTAGATCTCCGCCACCAGGCAGTCGGAGGGCGTGCCGGGATCGCAGGCCAGCGCGCCGCATTCGAGCACGTGGCCCACGTGGTAGGCGATGCCGGCATCGATGCCGCGGCGGATCATGTCGGAGGCGAAGAGCGCGATGTCGCAGGCGCGTCCGGCGAAGATGTATTGCGCGCCGCTCTGGAGCGCGGTGATCAGCGGATGGATACCCATCTGGCCGACGATCACGCTCTCGCGCAGCGCATCCTCGCTGAGTTCGGGGCCGATGCCCGTTGGCAGCAGCGCGCCCGCGCGCAGCTCCTTGATCACGTCCTCGTTGTCGAGTTCGGAACGGATCACCGCGACCTTCGCGTCCTTGACCTTGAGCTCTGCGAAGACTTCCTTGGCCACGTCGAGCATCCAGTCGAGATTGCGATTGCCGCCTGCCATGCCGCAGCTGCCGAGGATGACCGGACTGCCGGTGGCAAGACCGGCCTCGACCATGTGGCAGTAGTCGGCCTTCACCGCCTCGCGCTCGAAGTACTCCTCGCCAGTGCCGAGGTAGTAGGGGCCGGCGTCCATCGAGCCCGCGTCGGAGATGATGGCGTCGATGCGCCCCTTCAGCGCCTCCTGCAGCGACGCCCTCGGAAAGCCGTAGCCCAGGGCCCCACAGGCGGCGACGACACGATAGACGAGCTTGGCCACGACACGCTCCTCGGCCGACGGCGGCAGCGGATTCGCTGCGCTCTTTCCTTCGGCCGGAGCAGACTGTGATCCCGAAGGCCCCGCATGAAAAATACTGTCTGGGTATGTGGCTATATGCAGCGGATATAGCCAGCGGATATGGGCAGCGGATATGGGCAGCGGATATGGGCAGTGACTCAGGCGGCAGATCGGGAGCAGCGGACATCGGCTGCGCCTCCGTCGTTCAGCCTGCCACGTGCTCCATGCCCGCCGGTGCGGTCTCGTCGAGGAAGCGATGGATGAATGGCCCGAGCAGATCGCGCACCGCTTCGCCCGCGCGGGTCAGCGGGGCGACGTCGGAAGAGACCACGTGCGCCGTCTGGTGGATGGGCGGTTCGATCGGTGTCGCGACGACGCTGGCTGGGCTCAGGGTGGCGGAGAAGTCCCCCATCGGAAGGATCGCCACGCCGACGCCCGACTGCACCGCCGACAGGATGCCGTAAAGCAGGTTGGTCTCGACCGCCACCTGCAGCGTCAAGCCCGCGGCGGCGAACTCGGCGTCGAGCAGCGAGCGCGTGGCGTTGGGCGGGCTCGGCAGCACCAGCGGCAAGGCCGCAAGCTGCTTGAGGGAAACCGTCTTCGCGGCTCGGGGCCCGCGCTTGCGCTCGACGAGATAGAGGCGCTGGCGAAACAGCGGCTTGCGCACCAGTCCGGGCCCAGGGGGCGTCTCCTCCTCGAAGAGGATCGCGAGGTCGAGCGTTTGCGCCTCAATGCGCGCGCGCAGGCTGATGCTGTCGGCCGTGACCAGGTTCAGGCTCACCTTGGGCAGCGCACTCTTGCAGGCCTTGATGAAGGCACCCGAAAGAAAGGAAGCCAGGGTCGAGGACATGCCCAGGCTCACGGAGCCTGCGATTTCGCCGCCGGTCGAACGCACGATGTCGGGCAGCTTCTCGATCTGCCGCAGGATAGACACCGCTTCGCGGTACAGCGCCTCACCCGCGACCGTCGGGCGCACACCGCGCGCACTTCGATGCAGCAGCGCGACGCCGAGCTCTTCCTCAAGCTCCGCGATCTGCTGACTCAGCGCCGGCTGAGCCACGAAGATCGTCGTTGCCGCACGCGAGAAGCTGCCGGCCTCGACGATCTTCACGAAGTAGCGCAGATGACGCAGGTGGATGGCCAACTCCTGGCGAGGAATGGTTGCAATGTACAACGCCAGCGATCATTTCCGCGTCGCACTCAACGTTTCGGCGGCCTCGGAGGCAGCAAGTCGGCGTCATTCTCGATAGGAGGATTTTCAAGCTCGACAATGATTTGCTCAATGGGACTCGACGTTGTTCGCTCGAGCAGCCTCCGTCGCTCCCAAGCCTCGGTCTCTCGGCTACGGCGATCGCGCTCGGCCTCCCGCCGGCGCCACGCGATAACGGCGCCAATCGCGGCGGCGCAGGCAGATAGCGCAAGAAAGCCGGCAGCAGCAACGAGTGTGCTGACCCAGTCCGGCGGCGCCTTTCTCTGGTAGACGAGCAATGCAAAGATTCCCAGGCCCGCCAAGCTCAGCGCCAATGGTGGATAGAGACGTGCGGGATGCTTGGTTCGCACTGAGCGCCGCAGCATCATCCCCAGACCGGCCAACCCGGCCACGGCATAGAAAACCGTGAGTGCGGAATCGCTCTCCGGATCTGTCGCGAGTCCGCTGAATTCGTGAGCAGCCAACATGCCGAAGACGAGCCATACAACCATCCATCCCGCGTGCATCGCGGTGCCCGGTTGAAAGTGGAATGGCTCCTTGCCCACGGCATCCGGGCCAATGATGTCGCGCATGGTTCGCTCCTTGGGCCGGCGAGTTGGCGACGACCTTCGTGCCATCCTCCCGTCGAAATTTCGAATTTGAAGCGGTGGGCAGTTTGATGCCCGTAGGCCGCATCCAAGTGATTGCGTGCGGCGATCGCTGACATGTGTTCGGCCGGAACTAGCTGAGCCGATAGAGAACCGTTCGGATGATCCCTCCCCACTCCTCGACCTGACACAGGACGGAGCCTTCGACCACTGCAAGATTGAAGGGAGGACTCGTCAGGACGACGCCACTGTGGATGTCCAGGCGATTGTCCGGTCCGGATGCTTTGTCGAGGTTGTGGGGGAACGGAGTGAGCGGAACATGTTCGGTCAGAACCAGGAACCGGTACCGATCCCGGATTCGCGGCAGGGCTTGAGCAATCTCGCGATTCGACAGGTGTTGCAAGACCTGTCGGACGAACACGACCTCGCCGGAAGGCAGTTCATCCTTCGTCAAATCCAGCGTCCGGAAGTCGACGCCGAGCGCTTGAAACCTTTCAGCATTGAAAGCGATGAGCGGCTCGACGATGTCGCAGGCTACATAGCGCGAGCATAGAGGTCGCAACCGCGAACCCACATGAAAATCGCCACATCCGAGATCTACCACATCCGGCTTGTGGTCGAGGGAGCCAAGGAACCGTCCCACCGCCGCTACGTAAGTGTCCACGACCGCATCGGCCCGTGAACCGCTTCCGGAGAAGAATGCCTGGCCTGGGTCGTGCGACGTCCCCCAAGCACCTTCTTCGTAGATCTTGGTGAAGACTTCCTTGGTCGAAAGGCCGGCGAACATCCTGAGCTTGGACCGGCCTCGGTAGGTACGGATCGCCTTGATCATGGGGTCCGGCAGCACCCGCTTGATCGTGTTCGTGATTCGTGTCATGAAATACCTTCGATACGTTGGGGGTTGCCGCCGAGCGCATTTGCCGGGGAAGCCCGCGGCAATGCCCGCGGTGCTTGCCACCGGGCACCAGCGCCGTCGGGAGTTGCTCGTCGACGCGTATGGCGTCCAGCCGATCAGGACGATCCGTCGCCGCTCAGAACGACCCAGAAGGTGCGAGCGAGAATTCTTGCGTCGAGTCGCATGGACCACTCCGCTGCGTATCTGGCGTCAAGGGCGACTCGGTCGGCATAGGGGAGGCGATTGCGACCGCTGACCTGCCACAGGCCTGTAATGCCGGGTCGCATGTGGCAGTAGTGAACCCAGCCGCGACCGTAAAGATTGCGCTGGCGTACCATGCAGGGCCGAGGACCGACCAAGCTCATGTCGCCCCTCAACACGTTGTAGAACTGCGGCAGTTCGTCGAGGCTCAGTCTCCTCACAACACGGCCGAGGCGTGTGATGCGTGGATCGTTCTCCAACTTCTGGAATTGTTCCCACTGAGTGCGCACCGTAGCGTCCTGCTGCAAATGACGCTCAAGGACTTCGTCGGATCCCATGACCATCGAGCGGAACTTGTAGCAACGAAAGGGCCGGCCATCCTGCCCCAAGCGTGTCTGCCAATAGTGCACCGGCCTGCCCATCCCGACGAGCACAGCCGCCGCAACGATCAGGTACAGCGGCCCGAGGAATACGAAGAACGCCAGCGCCCCCGCAATGTCCACGGAGCGCTTGACCGTTCGCTGAGTGAACGTGAGGCAGTACGGCTCCGACGAGATGTCTGCACGGAGGCCGATCTGGTAGCTGGAGCCTGGTGCTTCGGTATGAGCAGGGTGCATGGTGGTTTACCCGCTGCTCTCAGTGCGATCTGTTGGGTTGGCGAGCCACAGAGGTTGCATCGCCCCCTTGCAGTTCGACCCGAACTTCGTTGAAGTCGATTCCGTCCAATGACGTCACATCGAGATCGTGCTTGGAAGACATGTCACCAAGCATGAACCTCAAGGTGACGAAGTCGCTGCCAGTGATTTGAATCCTGCCCAGCTTGAGCGAGGCGCAGAACTCGGCTTTCGATTTCACGGGCTTCTCGAACATCTCCATGATGCCGCCGTCGTTGATGCGCTCTCCGAAGCGCCAGTCAGAGTTGTAAGTCTCCAACGCGTGCACCGCGACCAGGTCTCTGCCTTTGTCGTCCAGAGTCGCTATGTTTCTCATGACTCGTTCGGCGAGGGACAGCGAGGCCTCGAGCGGCTGGTCGTCTGGGTTGATCGACAGGACGATGACGCCACGTTCGGATTCGATCCTTCCTTGTAGAACCCCTGACGCGCCACTCAGGCGCCCCATTGCCGGGTGATCGATTTCCGGCAAAGAATGATTCACCTTTTTCTTCTTCCCGAACAGTTCAAACATGGACTGGTCTCCTATGTCGTCGAGCAACTGCTTGAGGGGGTTTGGCGCGCGCGAGCGGGCGCACCGCGTGCATCACCCAGCCCCGGCAAGCCGGTGAAAAGGGAGGATGTGAAGAGTTCACATCACTGATACGCTTGTGCCTTCGCGAGTGCGACGCCTCTGTAAGACAAAAGCTCATGTCTTTGTCCAGCTGGTAACCGGCGGTCACGTCGCTATCCAACGAGATCGCGATCAAGCTTCTTGGCCACGAAACACACGGGTTCCAAGAGCGCCAGGCATCCGGGGACCGCGCGTGTCGGACCAGCAAATGGCGCTGGCAGGGCGCGTGCCGCGCCACATGAACGTGCTGCTGGCCGAGGCCGAGGTGCCCTACGACCAGTCGCGGGCCTGGGAACTGGTCGAACCGCAAAAATGAGGCAATTCGACCGGCGAGATTCTGCGAGGTCGTTCAGAGGCTGCGAGCCGGACCGACAGTGTCCGAATTGTCGACCGCTCGGCCCACCCCGTGCGTTCGGCTACTTGCTCAAGAAATCCTGAAGCGTCTTGCCGCTGTCGAGGCCGACCTTGAGCCATCCGGGCTTCGGACCGCGGCCGGTCCACGAATTGCCAGCGCCGTCGCTGTAGTGGACCTTGGAGGGGGCACGCTTGGCCCTCTTTCCGGGTGCCTTGGCCGCCGGCGCGGCCGCTTCCATCTTGTCGATAGCTGAGCCGAGCTTCGACCTGATCGTCGAACCCGACTTGAACTCCTCGATCGATCGTCCCGATGCGAGCGCTTCACGCAGCCAACGCGGACGCGGGCCCCGACCTGACCACACATTGCCGGCGCCATCGCTGAATTGGGCCCGGGCCTTGGTGCCTTTCTTTCCGACAACTTTCTTGGCGGTGGAGTCAAGGCCCAGATGGGCAGCGGTCAGTCCGTAGTGCGCGATCGCGACCTTGATGCGGTCGACGACGCCTTTGATCTCGCTGTCACGCAACGCATCGGCCTGGCGTTGAAGTTGCTCGATCTGCTTCTGGATCTGTCTATAGGTTTGTGCCATTGCTTGCTTTGGTATTTCAGGAACGAGAGTACTGACGACTCTCTGTGGCCGATTCTGCCACTCCTGTTGCAGAAGTGTTGAATATGGCAAACCTGGTGTTGTGTAAAGCAGTAAAGCAATTCGCTGCCGCAAGAAAGCTTCTGGCAACGCAATCGATACCGACAGTCTTCAACCTTCCGTACGCACGTGCTTAGACAACGTCCATCGGGCCGCTCAGGACGTGCCTGTAGCGGTCCATCACTGCCACCTCGACACCCAGCCACCGAGCGACTTCCGCGGGCGCCGTTCCGCGTCGCAGTTGGCGCATCGCGAAGGTGTGTCGAAGCTTGAAGGTTCCGCCTTCGTTGCCATCGAGACCCGCGTCCGCGAGCAACTGCCGTGTTGCCGAGTAATG
>NZ_JBFUKW010000047.1:0-23888 GCF_056400665.1 Variovorax sp. P5_A3
GGCGATCTCACCGCGCGCCTCGGCCAGCGGCTTGCCCTGCTCGAGGGTCATCAGGCGCGCCAGATCCTCCTGGTGCGCCAGCATCAGGTCGGCCCAGCGGCGCAGGATCGCGGCACGGTCGCGCGCCGTTCGTGCGCGCCAGGCCGGCATGTCGCGCAACACCGTGCTGCACGCCTATGCCTGCGTGCAGGACGAACGCATCGCGCGGCCTTCGAGGTGCTGTCGAAATGCTTGCGCTGAGTGAAGGACACATGCGACGCGAGCACAGCTCGAGCGTCGCAGCCGCTACAGCCGGCCCTCGGGTGTTCATGGTGGAATGAACGCCTATGATCGCCGCCTTTGGGATTGCCGCGACGTCTTTGCTGCAATTGGTCGCTGAGCTTCGAGCGCACGGACTACAGGCTCGAAACGCCGGTTCGTGATCGACGCCACCAGCGCCTTCATCAACCGATCGACTCGCTCGTCAGCGGCCTCAACCGTGTGCCATTACTCGGTAAACGCCGTCTGGGTGGCGCCGGCGTCGAGGTTCAGCGTCGACAGCCAGCGGTAGTAGGCAATGCTCCACGAGGTCTTGCCGGGGTAGCGGATGTCGTGGCGCAGCAAGAAGCCCTTGAGTTGGTGCCGGGCCTGGACACGGCTGTTGACTTCGCGCGCGCGCCAAGTCGCGGATCGCTCCGTCGCCAAGCTCGGGTATGCACACCGCACTGAACTGGCCGGCGCGGGAGCACTCGGCCAATTGAATGCAGTCACGTCCATCGGCTTGACTCGGTCGCCCGGACGCCGCGGGATCTGCGAAGGGGCAATGATCTCGCAGAGGTAGCCCCTTTCCTTCAAGGCGCGTTGCAGCCCCAGGCCGGTCGGTCCAGCCTCATACACGGTGTGCAACTGCTCGGCGGATCCGATCTTGGTCAACACCTTCAGAAGCTTGTTCAGATCGTGCGCCACCTAGCCAATCAACGGTGCCAGTGCTCGACCCAACTCGGCCGCGCCAACACTGATGTTGTCCTTATGGAAATCCAGGCCCACGCGAAACTTGGCACGCTCTTTCATGGTCGGTCTTATATGGATGCCTCCCGGGTAGCAAGAAGAATTCATGTCGTGCTGCGAAGAAGTCGGCTGCGTCCTTATATCCGGCCTTGCTTGCGAGGTTCGCCTGGTTTCCCGGCTCGCCCGCTGGCCCCCATGCATATCCGCTGACAAGCGCCTCATCTCCTATGGCGGACTTTTTATGTCCGACCGACCATGCAGGTTTAGCTCGTCCCGGTCTGACCTGTTTCACATCACTTCACTCGTTGCTGCCTCACTGCCCTTGCGAAGACCGATCCATATCCTTTCTTTCGTTGGTTGATGAATTGGCTGTCCTGACGTCAGGCCGTTTGCGGCCTGAGGCTTTGAAAGCCCCTTTGGTAATCCTGCTGCTTGGCCGTCACGGCCCAGATCGTTCGGGCCATCTTGGCGGCCTGTGCCACGATCACCACGTTGGCTGGCCTGCGACTCTTGAGCCCCTCAAGCCACGCCCCAGGCTCCTTGGCATGTATCAGCACACTTCTGGCGCCGTGAATGAGCAAGGTACGCATGTACGTGTCACCCCGCTTGGAGATGTTGCCCAGGCGCACCTTGCCGCCCGTGCCAGTTTGTGAGGGCACCAGGCCCAGCCAGGCGCAGAACTCTCGTCCTGACCTAAAGGCGATGGCCTCGCCCATGGTGGCAATGGCCGCGGTCGCCGTCAGCAGGCCCACGCCTGGAATCTGCGCAATGCGCTGCATGTCCGAATCGGCCTTGAGTTGGAGCGCCAGGCGCTTCTCTATCGTCTGCATGTCCTGGCTCAATACCTTGATGCGCTCGACTTGCTCGTGCAGGCTGTCCCTGACCGTTTGAGGCAACTGTGGCGAGAGCTCTTCCAGAGCCTGCTCGACGTCCTTGAACAGGGCATTGCGGCCCTTGGCGAAGGTGGCGCCGAATTCATACAGCAGCCCACGCAGAGCGTTGGTTTGCATGGTGCGCATCTTCATCAGGAGTTCGCGCTGGCGATGCAGCGTGAGCGTGGCTTGCTGGACCGCGGTCTTGATGCCAACGAATTTCACGCCAGGCTGCTGCACGGCAAGCCAGATCGCACGAGCATCGGTGGCATCGGTCTTGTTGCCCGAGACGAAGGGCCGCACCGCCTTGGCGTGCAGCAGGCGCACCGTGTGGCCCAGCACCATCAATTCGCGCGCCCAGTGGTGGCCGCCCCCGCAGGCTTCGATGGCGATGAGGCAGGGCTGGCGATTGGCAAAGTGCGCGATGACCTTGGCGCGCCTGAGCTGCACGTTGATGACCTCGCCCGTGCCCATGTCCACCGTGTGCAGCTGAAAGACGTGCTTGGCAATGTCCAGGCCG
Source organism: Variovorax sp. P5_A3 (assembly GCF_056400665.1). Lineage (NCBI taxonomy): Bacteria > Pseudomonadati > Pseudomonadota > Betaproteobacteria > Burkholderiales > Comamonadaceae > Variovorax > Variovorax sp. P5_A3. The sequence goes on from NZ_JBFUKW010000047.1 coordinate 2,380, forward strand.
ACGACCTGCCGGCCGTTCATGGTGCCGATGATTTGTCCTGCATTCATGCCTGTACTACGATTCATGACTGGACCCTCTGCGGTGTTTGTGAAGACCTCGGTCTATCACGCCTTGGGCACTTTGATGCCGTATCCAGCAGAGGGTCCACCCCGCTCGCGCTGGGCTTGATCTCTGCGAGCAACGACCGTCCTGACTCCCCTTCGGGAGGGAGGCATCCATAGCATCTCCTTGTGTTGCTAACGACGAAAGCCACAGCATGTAGCTCTACACGCCTCGGCGTTCAATCTACGACGTTGGAGACCGCCCGCTTACGCTGGGACGGCGACCATCATGTCTTATATGGACACCCGCCGTTGTGCAAGTGGATGTGGCGATGAAGGCAATCGGGTACTGGATGCAGTCTTGCATTCGGCCTTGGATGCAGGCTCCGCCTGCGGGCCCTGATGGAATTCGCCAAGAACTGCCTCATCTAGTCGCCGCGCTTTGAGCGCAAGACATTATTCAGGTTTGAGTTCTTGCGGTCCGACCTGTCGTGCCATCACTTCATCATCAACCTGCGCAACCTTCGGTGCACTCTCATCGAACTAGGTCATTTGCGCCTGTGGCCGGGTTCTGATGTAACCCGCTTGGTAGGCTTGACCATGAGCGAGAATCGCCCACGCGGTTCGTGCCATCTTGTTGTCCAATGCGACGACCGCGACATTGGCATGACGCCGCTTGCTCAGTTCCTCTGCCCAGGGATTCGGCTTGCTCGATCTGAACAACACCGATCTGGCGCCATGAATCAGCAGGGTGCGCAGGTAGGGATCCCCGCGTTTGCTGATCGTGCCCAGCTGAATCTTGCCGCCGGTTCCGCGCTGCCGCGGCACCAGCCCTTATGAACGATGCCAGCTCACGCCCCGACTTGAAGGTGCGTATGTCACCCACGGTGGCGACCAATGCGCTGGCAGTCAAGGGGCCTATGCCCGGGATCGCCAACAACGAACGTCAACTGGCTTCCTGTTTCGGCCAGGCTGCTATTCTTTTCTCGAGAATCGAAATCTGTTCGTCCAAGCTGTGAACGCGCGCGCGTTGCTCTTGCAACACGTCCATCGGCACACCGGGCACTTGACCCTCAATGTCAGTCATTCGGTTCTGCAGCTCGGCCAAACCTGCCCGCCTGCCGGTTCTCAACGTCACGCCAAACTCGTAGAGCAGACTGCGCAGCTGATAGATCTGCATCGTCCGGAACTTGGTCAGTTGAGTGCGCACTCGGTGCAGCCCCAGCACCGCTTGCTGTTCTTCACTCTTGACCGCCCCCGTACGCATGCCAGGCTGCTGAACAGCAGTCCAAATCGCCCGGGCATCAGCAGCATCGGTCTTATTGGTTTGCACAAAAGGTCGAATGAACTTCGCGTGCAGCAACACCGCTTCGTGGCCAAGCGCGCGGATCTTGCGCGCCCACCAATGCCCACTGCCACACGCCTCCTAAGTGCGACCTGCCCTGGAGAGCCCTTCGACAAGAACTCGATCAGGTCTGTCCGGCTGAAGCGTCGATTCACGATCTCTCCGGTGTCGACATCGACCCAGTGCATCTGAAATACGCGCTTTGCAATATCCAGACCATACGTCGTACGATTCATTTCGGACCCTCTGTTCCTGAGGTGGTGGATGGAGATGCCACTTTGGCACCGTTCGGTCCCGGGGTGCCTCTATCCTCGCCCATCCCGCCCCGAGGGGCGGCGGGTGTCCATCCCATCTATTTGCAGATGCTCCGGATCTTATTCAGTTCGATCACTGCGTTTTTGAACCCATACTCGTGATTGTCACTTACGTAGTAATACACCATATTGTTTGGAAGAAGGACAAGGCCGATGCCGCCGAATCCGGACATAAAGGGAATCCACTTCGCATTTGGGCAGACAGCCGCGTCTGAATCCTGGCTGCCCGCGTCCCAAGCCCAGAAGCCGTGCAGATACTTGTAACTGGCGGCGCCGGCGGTCAGACCGTGGCTGCTGGTTCTTTGCATGGCTTCGTTGTAGAGGGTGCTGTCGAGCATCTGCGCACCGGCGATGGACGCGTTGTTCTTGTTCAGAAATTCACCGATCTTGACCATGTCGTCATGGTGAAAGGTGAGGCCATAGCCGGTAAAGGGATGGGCGACGCTGTCGACGACACGGGTGGAGGTCCAAGTGGTTGGGCTCATTTTCAGCGGCTTCCACAGCTCGGTCACCAGCATATCGCGGTAGTAGTCCTTGGTATCGCCTTCCCAATGTTTATAGATCATGTTGAGAGCGGAGCCGAGCAGAAAGGTGTCGGAGGTGTGATAGACCCAGGTTGTTCCAGGCGTGGACATCCTGGAGTAGCTGCAGGCATGAGTGGCTTTCTGGCTGTACGTATTGACGCTGAAGAAATTGCTGTATGCGTTTGCGGAGCGTTCGTCCACCTCATAGCCGGCACTCGCATAGTTGCCCGTCGCCATGTCCAGCGTATTCAGTAGTGTTACTTCCCTCCATTGGTTGCCGGAACACGGCCCTACTGTCGCTTGTATGGTCATCGCGCTCTGAACACCTTCATACTTCTTCTCAATCCGCATCAGGCCAATGGCCCCAGCTACCGATTTGGCCAGCGAGTAGGAGGGCAGGTCCATGACATCGCAAAACGGATAGGTTCCATAGCGTGTTTCGCAGCCGCCGACGTAGTTGATGCCGTCAGTGGCAACTCCCCAGAGGCTCCTGGCAGAAAGGGATTGTTCGCTGCCGATATTTGCTGGCACGATTCCAGAGGCGGGGAAATCAGTGGCTAACTGATCGATTGGCCTGGTCGGCATGCGTGCGGCGACTTCGTTCTGGTAGGCGGTGATTGTTTCGGCGGCTTTGTCGATGGTTTGTGGCGTGTAGCTAGCCGCCGCAAGGCCCCACATATTGAATTTGAAGTACTGGCATGTCTCGCCAGCGATCTGGTAGGCGACTTTGCTGACACTGCCGTCAGACTTGAAGAGAAAGCTCATCACCCCGTTATGGGTGCAGTTCGCGCCTTTTTCCTGCAGGGAAAAAGGCATAGCTGCGCGGGCGTAGCCTTGATCGTTCGTTTCCCTCCAAACCCGACCCGGTTCTAGGATGTAGGACCAATTTGGATGAGTGGTGCTGATCAAGCCGCGCGCGACGGGGACGATGTGCGTTCCGCTCTGAACGAACTGAAAAGAAAAGGCGGGTAGGTGGCCCGGATCCTGGTAAAAAACGGCACGCGAGGTGCCCTGTTCACTGAAGCTACCAGTGGCGCCGAGGTTATTTAGCGTCAGCGTGCCCTCGAAAGTTTGGCCGGGGTTGGCTGCGTTCGTTGGAACGGCAAAGGCGCCATAGTCGACTAAGCTGGTGGAGCTACCCATCAAGGTGGCGTAGCTGAGATTGGCGGCGGTGCGGGCGACCGCGCCGGTACCTGACAAAGGCGCATAAAGAGGCGCATAAATTTCGAAGTTATCAACCTGTCCTCCAGTTCCGCGGGCACTCAGCGCCCCAGCCACGCATGCGGCGGCGCACAGCGTTTTTAGAAGTTGAAGGCTTGTCATTATTTGTTTCCGATTTGGATTTTTGGATTGCCTAAAGATGACTCAATAGTCGTCCCTGCAATTCGCCTGTAACCCTCATGAATGCTCACGTCCCGGCGTCAATCCTGCTGCCGTATCCCCTGAGATCCAGCGGCCTCAGAAGCGGGCGGCGATCGTGCCGTCGGCTCCGATGTTGTTGGTCTCCAGAGCGAACTTGCCGGTCAGGCTCTCGGCCACCTGCTTGCCGCCGCGTACGCCGAATACCGACGGCGCGTTGGGGCCGGACATCACGTCCGGGTTGACGGTCTTGGTGTGGCGGCCGCGCGGTCGCTGGCTTCCTTCTCGACGCCCTTGTTTGACCAGCTCGTCGAAGGCCGGGTTCGAGTAGTTCGACAGGTTGAACACGGTCGGCTTCTCGGTGCGGAACAGACCGATCAGCCAGTCCGACGGCGTGGCGTAGGCCGGCCACCAGGCCATTGAGATCATGTTCGGCGCCGACAACGACGGGGTGTTCAGCTTGGCGTCGTGGGCCCACATGCTCGACGGGGTGGGGATGATGCCCTTGCCGCCTCGACCAATCCCTCGTGTGCGTAACCCATTGGGGTGCCATGCCCCAACGGCTCAATGGAGCTTCACGCGCGGGCGGGTGCGGCGCGTGAAGAAGTGCCCGAGCATGTTGAGCACGACCCGTGCCGCGCCATGCAGCACGTGCTGGTGCATCTGGTAGAGCGACAGGTACATCACCCACGCCAAATACCCGTCCAGCCACAGCGTGCCCCCCTTCAGGCTGCCCATCAGGTTGCCCACCGTGCTGTAGCGCCCCAGCGAGACCAACGAGCCGAAGTCGCGGTAGTGCCAAGGCTTGAGCGGCCGGCCGCGCAGCCGGCGCGCCAGGGCATCGGCCACATGCGTGGCCTGCTGGTGCGCGGCTTGCGCGCGCGGCGGCACGGTGGCCGGCTCGCGGCCCAGCCATGGGCAGGCGGCACAGTCGCCAACGGCGAACACGTGATCGTCCTGCGTGGTCTGCAGCGTCGGCAGCACCTTCAGCTGGTTCAATGCATTGGTTTCCAATCCCAGCCCGGCCAGGAATGCCGGCGCGCGGATGCCCGCGGCCCACACCACCAGCTCGGCATCGATGCGCCGGCCGTCGGCCAGCTGCACGCCCTGCCCGTCCACCGCGGCGACGCGGGCGCCGGTGTGCACGGTCACGTGCTGGGCCTGCAACTGCCGCAGGGCACCGGCCGACAGCCGCTCTGGCAGCGCCGGCAGCACACGCGGGCCGGCCTCGATGAGGTGGATGCCGATGTGCCGCGCATGGTCGAGCCGATCGAGGCCGTAGCTGATCAGCTCGCGCGTCGTGCGCTGCAGCTCGGCGGCCAGTTCCACGCCAGTGGCACCGGCGCCGATGATGGCCACCTTCAACTGCCAGGGCGCCAGCGGCGAGCTCTGTGCATGGGCGCGGATGCAGGCGTTGACCAGCCGACGGTGGAAGCGCTCGGCATCGGCCGGTGTCTCCAGCGCCACCGCGTGTTCGCGCACGCCGGGCGTGCCGAAGTCGTTGGTCTGGCTGCCGACCGCGATGACCAGCGTGTTGTACGGGAACTCGCGCGCCGGTGTCACCGGCCGGCCGTGCTCATCGAGATGCGGCGCCACCTGCACGACACGGCGGTCGCGGTCCAGCCAGGTCATCTCGCCGATGCGGTCGGTGAAGCCATGCCAGTGCGCCTGCGCCATGTAGCTCAGCTCGTGCAGGCCGAGGTTCATGCTGCCGGCGGCAATCTCGTGGAGGTGGGGCTTCCAGAAGTGGGTGCGGTTGCGGTCGATGAGCGTGACGTGGGCAAGGCCGCGGCGGCCCAGGCGATTGCCCAGCCGCGTCGCCAGCTCCAGGCCACCGGCGCCCCCCCCAACCACTACGATGCGATGCACGGGGCTGGCCATCGCGTCAGGGGTACAGGCCGCGTTCCTGCCGCGCCGTCAGGATGCGCGAGCAGGCCACAACGAAGGCCGCCGTGCGCAGCCCGATGCAGTGCGTGTCAGCCGTGTGCCAGATGTGCCGGAAGGCATCGAGGATGATCTTGTCCAGTCGCTGGTTGATCGCCTCCTCGGTCCAGAAGAAACTGGAAAAGTCTTGCACCCATTCGAAGTACGACACCGTGACACCGCCGGCATTGCAGATCACGTCGGGCACCACGGTGACGCCGCGCTCGGCCAAGATGTCATCGGCCCGCGGCACGGTTGGCCCGTTGGCGCCCTCGAGCACCAGCCGCGCGGCCAGGCGCCCGGCCCGCTCCGCGGTCAATTGACCTTCCAGCGCGGCCGGAATCAGCACCTCTGTGGGTACGTCCCAGAAGGCATCGTCGCCCAGCACCTCGGCGCCCGCAAAAGCGTGCACGCCGCCATGCTGTGCCACGTGGGCCTGTAGCGCCGCCACGTCCAGGCCGCCGGGCTGGTAGACGGTGCCGGTGTGGTCCTGCGCTGCGACGATGCGCGCGCCGGCCTGCGCGAACAGTTCAGCCGCCACGCCGCCGACATTGCCGAAGCCCTGCACCGCGACGCACGCGCCGGCCAGCTCGATGCCCAACCGCTGCATCGCCTCGCGGCCGGTGACGAACACGCCTCGGCCGGTGGCCTTGACGCGGCCCAGCGAGCCGCCCAGGTGCAGCGGCTTGCCAGTGACCACGCCGGTAGCGGTGGCGCCGGTGTTCATCGAGTAGGTGTCCATCATCCACGCCATGACCTGTGCGTTGGTGTTGACGTCGGGCGCCGGGATGTCCTGCTGCGGCCCGATAATGATGCCGATCTCGCTGGTGTAGCGCCGCGTGATGCGCTCCAGCTCCTTGATGGACAACCCCTTCGGGTCGACGCGGATGCCGCCCTTGGCGCCGCCGTACGGCAGGTTCACGGCCGCGTTCTTCACCGTCATCCACGCCGACAGCGCCATCACCTCTTCGAGCGTCACATCGGGGTGGTAGCGCACGCCGCCCTTGCCGGGCCCGCGCGACAGGTTGTGCTGCACGCGGTAGCCCTCGAAGTGGGCCACCGCGCCGTTGTCCAGCTCGACCGGGATGTCGACGATCAGCGCACGCTTGGGGCGCTTGAGCGTCTCGGCCCAGCGCGCCAGCGGGCCGAGGTACGGCACGACGCGGTCGACCTGCGTGAGGTAAGTGCCCCAGGGGCTGACGCCCGTGGGCTGGACATAGGACAGCGTGCCTTTAACGTCGTTGGCGTCGGCCAGTTCGGTGGAGGTGGTGCGGTGGTTCATCGGATGCGGCTCACAGGCCCGCCAGGGCCACGTATTTGGTGACGAGGTAGTCGTCGATCAGCTCGGCGCTCTCGGCACGGGCGGCGTAGAAGGTCTGCTGCACCGCGACGCCACGCGGCGTGGCCTCGTCCTTGCGACGGCGCCAGTCGGGGTTGTTCGGCGGCACGCGGTCTGCATCGGCGGCCTGCGGGGCGGCAAGGTGGGTGGTCGACATGTAGACGCCAGTTGTTCGCCGGCGCGCGGGCAAAAAAGCGCCCGCCGGCTGCGTACCGCAGTGGTACGCCGGATCAACGACCTCAAGAACGGTCCGCAAGCCGATTTACTCCGCACCACCTTGCAATGAACAGGGCATAGACCGCCGTCACGCGCTGCAGGCTCTCGATCGATACCCATTCGTCGACGCCGTGAATGCTCTCGCCGGTGGGCCCGTAGCAAGTCGACGGGATCTTTCCGTAGAGGTGAAAGAACTTCACGTCGGTCGTTGCCGTGAAGGCGGTTGTTCCGGGCTGGGCCTCCAGCAGGTCCTGGTGGCACTGCATCAAGGTGGAGATCACGGGCGCTTCCATGTCAACCACGACGCCCTCGGATTGAAATCCAGCGTAGACCACCTCGTACCGGACGTTAGCGGCGCGCGGATGCCGGGCATGCGCTGCCTTCAGCAATGCTTCGATCTCGGCCTGCACCTCAACGACAGGCCGCCCCGGGTAGTAGCCGATTCGCAGGTCCGCGCGGCAATGGGTGGGCACCGATGAGGTCCACTCGCCGCCCGCCAGCCGGCCAAGGTTGAAGTTGATCGGGTGCGCATGCTCGCAATACATCGGATGGCGCGCTTCGGGCTGGTTCCACTGCCGCTCCAGGGCGCGCAGTTCGTCGACCAGGTATTGGGCGAACTCGGTCGCGGCAATGCCCTCCTGTGCACGCGACGCATGCACGGGCACGCCAAAGACTTCGATCGCCATCCACATCACGCCGATCTGGGCAGTCATGACGCATTCCTGGCTAGGCTCAGGGATCAGTGCCGCATCCGCCGTGTAGCCGGCGACCAGGCAGGCCAGCGCGCCGTTGCCGGTGCACTCCTCCTCGATTACAGACTGCAGGTAGAGCGGCGCTGCCGGTTCGAAGCCAAGCTGGCGCAACGCCTTGAACGCCATCGTGTAGGCGACGATGCCCGCCTTCATGTCGGCAGCACCACGCCCGTAGACGCGATCGCCGACAATGCGTGGCTCGAAGGGCGGCGTCGCCCACAGCTGCGGATGGCCGATCGGCACCACGTCGATGTGTCCGTTCAGGATCAGCGAGCGACCGGTTGTGGCGCCACGCGGTCTGTGCACGCCCACCACGTTGCGTCGGCCGTGGTATGAAATGAGCGAAGGCGAGTAGCCCGGATGCTGCTGGATCTTCGATTCATCGATCTCGAACTCATCGACCTTCAGCCCGAGTTGACCAAACTTGCGCGCCATCACGGCCTGCGCCGGGGCTTCATCTCCGAGCAACGACGCATGCGCCACCAGTTCGCACAGCATGTCGACGGACTCCCCTTTCAAGCTGCGGACGGCGCCCAGGATCTGCTGTTCATTCAAGGTGCTTGAGGTCAAGGTGCTTGAGGTCAAGGTGCTCATAGTGTTCCTCCATCGCGCTGGCGCGCATTCACAATTACTCGCCGCGCGCCGGCAGCGTCAGCGGTCCCAACTCACGCAAGCTTCGCGAATCGGCCGGCGGGTTCGCGTAGCACGGGAAATCGACACGCGTATCGCGAAAGGACTTCAGCATCTGGCCCAGCCCGTTGATCCCGCGCCTACGGGACGCGCGAACCCGCTCCAGGTCGAGCGTCACCGGAATGACCTCGTTGTGCTCGCCGGCCTGGTGGATGACCTCGCCTTCGGGCCCGACAATGATCGAGCGGCCGTTGCCAAGCTCCCCCGCATTGTTGATGTCCACAAAGTAGCACTGGTTCACGATGGCGTTCGCCTGCGCCAGCACCAGCTCCTGGGCACGATCGGTGGTGCTGGTGAGCGTGGGATGCAGGATGACTTCCGCCCCTTTCCACGCGAGAGCTCGGGCCACTTCCGGAAACCATTGGTCGTAGCAGATCGACAGGCCGAAGCGCCCGACCTCCGGCACGTCGAACACCACGCATTCCCTGCCATGGGTGACGCCGGCTTCGTAAGGCAGAAACGGATAGATCTTGCGATAGCGGGCAACGGTGATGCCCGCTGGGTCGATCGCGATGGCGGTGTTGTAGATGCGGTCACCTTCCCGTTCGTACAGCGATCCGGGCACGAGCCAGATGCCGAGCTTTCGGGCGAGCGCCTGATAACGCGCCTCGGTCGGTCCCGGCAATGGCTCGGCGCTGCCGAGCGCCGAGCCGAACGAGGCAAGTTCAGGCAACAGGACCATCTGCACCCATGGAAAGCGCTTCACCGTCGACGCGATTTCGCGCTCGATGCGGTCTCGATTGTCCCCGGGCGCCAGGGCGAGTTGCAGGCCCGCGATAGAGAAAGGCTTCAAAATAGGGTCTCCAGGAATCGACTCGCGCGGTCGGGGTCGTCACACGATCGAATCGTGCAGCGCACGGCTGTACGGGTGCTCGGGACGGGTATAGAACTGCTGCGCGGAAGCGACTTCCACCAAGTCGCCCGCGCGCATGACCGCGATCCGGTGCGAGACGTAGCGGGTCGCCGCGAGGTCGTGCGAAATGAACAGTGCGGCGAAGCGGTGCTGCTGTTGCAGGCCGCGGATCAGATTCAGGATCTGGCTCTGCACCGAGACGTCGAGCGCGCTCACTGCCTCGTCGAACACGATAAACCGTGGGCTCGTGATCAGCGCCCGTGCGATCGCCATGCGCTGGCGCTGCCCGCCCGACAACTCGCCCGGGTAGCGGGCAGCGAGCTCGCCGTCGAGGCCGACCTCGGCGAGCATGGCGGCGACCCGGCGCTGTCGCTCGGCGCGGTCGCCGAGTCTCTGGATCAGCAACGGCTCGGCAATCGAGGCGCCGCAGCGCAGGCGAGGGTTCAATGCCCACTCCGGATGCTGGAAGACCACCGACAGCGCGCCCTGTCGCCGCACGACGGGATCGAACGGCTTGCCTTCGAACAGAAAAGTCCCGAAGGTGGGCCGCACGAGACCGAGCATGATCCTCCCCAGCGTTGTCTTGCCCGATCCGGATTCGCCGACCAGGCCGACCGTTTCGCCCGGGGCGATGTCGAGGTCGACCCGATTGACGGCGGGTACGGCGATGCGGTGCCAAGGCGGACCCTTGCGGTAGGTGACACCGAGTCCACGCAACTGGACGGTAGGTTGGGCGGTGACCATCACGTCGCTTCCAAGGGCTCGGCAGGAACAGTGTTGCTGTCGAGCGCAAAGTGGCACGCGACGACCCGTCCTTGCAGGTTGACGTCAGCCGGGCGCTGGCTGTGACAGATCGGCTGCGCACGCGCGCAACGCGCCGCGAATGCGCAATTGGTTGATCGCTGATGCAGCACGGGCGGCACTCCGGGAATAGGTTGAAGCTGGCCACCAGGGCCTTCGTTGCCGGCCGCAGCCCGCACCAACGCCTGCGTGTAGGGGTGACGGGGCGCGGCGAAGACCTGGCGGCTCTCGCCTGACTCAACGACGCGGCCGCCATACATGACGAGGATGCGCGCGCAGCGCCGGGCGACCATCCGCAAATCGTGGCTCGTGATCACCAAGCTGGCGCCAGTGTCGCGGCCGAGCGCCATAAGCAAGTCGAGTATCGCGCCCGTGATGGAGGCATCGAGGGACGCGGTCGGTTCGTCGGCGATCACGACCGCGGGGTTGCGCGCGATCGCCAGGGCGATCACCACCCGCTGCGCCATGCCGCCGGACAATTCGTGTGGGAAGCAGGCCGCCACCCTGGCGGGATCGCTCAGGCTCGCTTTCGCGAGCAGTTCGATGATGCGGGCCGACCCGGCAGGCAAGTTCAGCGCGAGGGCGATCTGGCGGCCAATGCGCATCGTCGGGTCCAGTGCCAACATCGGGTTTTGGAACACGAAACCGAGCCGGTCGCGTCGGACGGCGCGCAGTTGCGCGTCCGTGCAGCGCAGAATCGAACGGCCTTCAACCAAGACGTCGCCGCCGTCGAAGGATGCATTCGGAGCCAGCAAGCGGCCGATGGTCATGCCCAGTGTGGACTTGCCTGACCCGCTTTCCCCGACGATGCCGATCGTCTCGTCGGCGGCGATCGCAAGGCTCACGCCATCGAGTGCGCAAATCGACCTGTCGCCCGACGCGTACGACACTACGAGATCCCGGATTTCAACACGTTTCGTCATGTCAGTGGCCTCCCACGCAGGGGCTCCAAACCATCCCGGATAGCGTCGCCAAGCAAGTTGACGGATGCGATCGCTAACGCCAGCACGACGCCGGGGATCAATACCAGCCATGGCGCCACCGTTAGGTAGACGCTCCCGAGTCGGAGCAGCGAGCCGAGCGACGCGCTCGGCGGTTGCACGCCCAACCCGAGGAAGCTCAGGCCGCTCTCGATCAGCATGCCGACCGACAGCGCGTAGGTCAGCTGGACGATGGCTGCGCCCATGACGTTCGGCAGGATGTGCACCACCATCACGCGCATCGTCGACGCGCCGGCGATGACCGACGAGACGACGAATTCGCGCTCCCCTACTGTGAGCGACACTGAACGAATCACGCGAATGAACAGCGGCAGCGTCGCCGTGGAGATCACGACGATGGCAGATGTGCTGCCCGGGCCAATCACGGCGGCGGCGAGCAAGCCGAACAGCAGCGCCGGAAAGGCGAACAGCACGTCCGCGCAGCGCGCGATCACACTGTCGACGGCCCCGCCCAGATAGCCGGCGGCGATACCCAGGAAAGCGCCGATGACTGCGGTGATGACCACCGCGATCGAGGACAGCAGGAAGGTCGCACCAATGCCTTCGACCACGCGTGGCAGATAGTCCCGGCCGAGTTCGTCGGTGCCGAAGAGGAACTGTGCAGTCGGCGCGCCGAGCCGTACACCCGCGCCGATCGCCGTCGGATCCCCAAGCGGCAGGTGGGGGCCGAAGACGCCGAGAAACAGGAACAGCGCGAGCAGGCACGCACCGAGCAGGCCAAGCCGGTCACCCCCCAGGACGCGCAGCGCAGCGCGGCTAGACAGTAGCTTCACGTGCTGGCCCTCTTGGCGCCAATGCGTGGGTCGATCAGCGCATACGCCACGTCCGCGAGCATGTTGAGCGAGATGAAGGCAAATGACGCCACCAGCACACCAGCCTGCACCACCGCGTAGTCGCGGCTCTCGAGCGAACTGAAGATGTAGTACCCGACACCGGGGATCGAGAACAGGATCTCGGCGATGATCGCGCCACCGAGCAGGAAGCCGAAATAGGTAGCAGTCACGGTGACGATCGGGATAGCCGCGTTGCGCAGGATGTGGTGCCGCACGATCTGGTTCGGCGTCTCGCCACGGGCCACCGCTGCCAGAATATGTCCCTCGGTCATCACCCTCAGGACCGCATCCCGGGTGGTCCGCAGGATGAGGGCGATGCCGAAGATGCTGAGGGAAGCGGTGGGCAGCACGACGGATCGCAGGTTTTCCCAAGGGTCCTGCAACAGCGGAACGAAGCCGCCTACCTTCAGGCCCAGCGACCAGCGCGAGAACAGGAAGATCAGAGCGCTGCCGAGCACGAACTCGGGCACGCTGGCGCCGAGTGCACCCACCAGCCGCCCCGCCCCCCCTGTTCCGCTGGCACTCGATCGAATCCCGCTGGCGATCCCGAGCGGAAAGCCGATGCCAAGCGCGAACGCCAGCGTCAGCACTGCGATTTCAGCTGTGACTGGCAGCCGACGGAGCAGCTCGTCGATCACGGGGCTCTTGTTCACCATTGAAACGCCGAAGTCGCCGCGCATCAGCGCCGTGAGCCACTTGAAGAACTGGATGGGCACAGGTTGATCGAGTCCGTATTTGGCGCCGATCATCGAGCGCGCCTCCGGCGTGGCGAAGGGTCCGAGAAGGACATCGGCGTAGCCGCCGGGCAGCAGGCGAAGCGCGACGAAGACCATCAGAGCGACCCCGAGCATCGTGATGACCGCGATCCCGAGCCTCGGCGCAAGGAAGGGAATCAGACGCGCGCTCGCTGCTCGAACGCGAGCAAGCTGCCGATTCCGTGGGTGTGCTGGCGCAATCATCGCTTCGAGCCGAACTCGGCCACATACTGGAACGTGTTCGAGGAGCCGGACACCGGGTCGAGCCGGATGTCCATGGTGTCGCCTCGATGCACGATGAAGTCCACCTTGGTGACCAGCGCGAGGATGTTCGCTCCATCGTCGATCATGCGGCACAGCTCGGCCAGCTGGGCGTCGCGCTCGGCGCCTTCAGGGGCACTCTTCGTCTTGTCGAGCAAGTCGGCCAGCGCCGGGACATACTCTTGGAACACCGCGTTCCACACCGCGTACTTCGGGTTCCACCAGGCCACCGCCATGCTCGGGTCGCTGTATCCTGCCAGCCACGATACCGAGGTATCGAACTCGCCCTTGGTGAAGGTCTTGTTGAGGTATTCGGCCGCGGGCATCTGCTGGATCTTGATGTTGATGCCGACCTGCCTCACGTTCTGCTGGATCACCTGCGCAATGCGTGCGTAGATCGGGTCCGCGGTGGACGCAATCACCTCGACATCTACGCTCGGTTTGCCGGCCGCGGCCATCAGCCTCTTCGCCTTTTCCAACCGCGCCGCGCGGGGCAGCTTGTAGGTATCGAGGTCCCTGCAGGCGTTCTTGCCGAAGGCGCCGGGCACCGGGTAGTCGGGTCTTGAGGCGCCTGCAAACACGATGTTCGCGATCGCATCGCGGTCGATCGCCAGATTCATCGCTTGGCGAACCCGCTTGTCTTTGAAGGCCGATTTGTCCGATAGCGCGTTGATGTCGAGACGGTAGTAGTTGCTCGTCGCCTGTGTGTCGACGACCAGGCGCTTGTCACCGGCCACCAGGCGGCCAATGTCCGGATTGGAAAACGTCGAGTAATCGATCCGGCCGTCGCGCAACGCCGCCACGCGCGCCCCTTCGTCCGGGATGATCAACACATTCAGAGTGTCGACCTTCGGATAGCCCTTGCGCCAGTAGTACGGGTTGCGCACAAGGGTCCAGCTTTCCTTGGGCCTGTAAGCGCTGACCATGAACGGGCCGGAGCCCATGAGCTGCTTGGATGGATCGTAGCTGCCCTCCTTCAGCTCCTTGATCGGGATGATCGCCGCTGTAATGTGGGCAAGCGCCGGGAGGAAGGCAGTGTGCGGCTTTTCAAGCTCCACCCGGACAGTGTGTTCGTCGGGCGCGGACATGGACTTGATGACGCCGAATTGGCGGGACCAGTACGACGAGATCTTACTGCTCGCCTTCTTCGCGTCGTCTTCGCTCTTTGCCGCCGCCACGCCGACCGCATTCATCTCCACACCCGTGATGCGCTCAAGGCTGCCGATCACGTCGGCTGCGACAACCGGACGGCCGTTGGACCATTTCGCGTCTCCGCGCAGCGTGAGCGTATAGCTGGTCGGCGACGTCTGTTTCCAGCTCTCGGCCAGACCAGGACGAAGCCTCATGTCCTTGTCAGTCGTGAGCAGCGTCTCATAAACCATCTCGTATATCTGCCACGAGTTCACGGTGCCCGCGACGTGGACGTCCATGCTGTCCACGTCGCCGCCGGCGCCCCAGCTAAGCGCCTTTTGCGCCAGCACCGTGCAGGGGGCGAAGAGGATGGCGGCGGCGATCAAGGTCGCCGCGCCGCGCTTGCCACAGGCGAGCAGATGAATCTTCATGGGGAACACTCCTTTTAGCGGGTCGCCGGGTTCGCGCCAGCGCGCGGTTCGACTGTCATGTCAGTGCCGTGCAATTATGTTATTTGCATATCTTAATGTCAACAAGTGTTGTTTGACTAACATTCCGGTGCCGACAGGCGCATACTGGCTGCCTACGCGCGCCGCGCGAGAGGATGATTACGTGCTGACTTTTGACGAGTACCGCAGCCACGATGCGATCGGCCTGGCCGAACGGGTGGCCAGGGGCGACATCACCCCCGACGAATTGCTGCAAACGGCCATCGATCGCGCCGAATCAGTAAACCCGCTGATCGGCGCCCTGTCCCAGACGCACTACGATCTGGCACGCGCGGCGATCCGAAACGGGCTGCCGGACGGCCCGTTCAGGGGCGTTCCGTTCCTGCTGAAGGACATCTCCGTGCAGCTCGCCGGGACGACGACGAGCAATTGCAGTAAGCTTTTTGCCGACAGCGTGGCGCCTGCGGACTCGACGCTGGTCGAGCGTTACAAGCGGGCGGGCCTCGTGATCTTCGGCAAGACCAACACCCCGGAAATGGGCCTTGCTGCTTCCACCGAGACTGCGCTCCATGGGATTACGCGGAATCCGTGGAATCACGAGCACAGCTCGGGGGGATCATCGGGCGGTGCCGGCGCCGCGGTCGCTGTCGGCATCGTGCCGGCAGCCCAGGGCAGCGACGGCGGCGGCTCGATCCGCATCCCGGCGTCTTGCTGCGGCCTGTTCGGGCTGAAGCCGACCCGTGCCCGCACGCCGCTGGGCCCGGTGATCGGTGAAAGCTGGGGCAGCATGGGCGTCGCTCACGTCCTCACGCGGAGCGTGCGTGACAGTGCCGCACTGCTGGACGCGACCCAGGGCGCCGCGCCGGGCGACCCTTATGCCGCCCCTCCGGTCGCGCGCAAGTACCTCAGCGAGGTCGGGGCCGACCCGGGCCGGCTGCGCGTGGCGCTGCAACTGGCACCGCTCTCCGGCTCCCCGGTCGATACGGAGTGCATCGTTGCAGCCCGGAGCGCGGCGCAGTTGGTCTCGAGCCTCGGGCACATCGTCGAGGAGGCACAACTGCCCGGGAACATGGAAGAGCTGGGAACCGCTTCCTGGGCGCTGGTGGCCACCGGCGTGAGCGGCGCCCTGCACCGACAGGCAGCGGTGCTGGGACGCGCACTACGCGAAGACGATGTCGAACCCGTGACGTGGCGCGCTGTTCGCCATGCAGCCACGTTCTCCGCGCTGGACCATGCGGACGCGCTGCTCAAGATCCACCAGCACGGCCGCCGCATGGCGGCGTTCCACGAGCGCTACGACATCGTGCTCAGTCCGACCCTGGCTCAGGTCGCCGTGCCACTCGGCCCGCTGAGCATGAGCAATCCCGAGCTCGAAGCGTACACTCGGACACATATGCGTTTTACCCCGTTCTGCAACCTCTTCAACATGAGCGGCGCGCCCAGCATGTCGGTGCCGCTGCACTGGACCCCGGACGGCTTGCCGGTGGGCGTGATGTTCAGTGCGGCGTTCGGTCGGGAAGACCTGCTGTTTCGACTCGCTGGCCAACTGGAACAGGCGCAGCCTTGGTTCGACCATGTCCCCGCGCCAGTCTGATCGGAGCGCGGGCAGCGCCGCGAAGACGGCCGCGAAACGGGCGGCGCGCGGGCGTGGCGTAGGCGGGACGCTCAGCGACCGCATAGCCGGGGCCTACCCGGACATGACACCTTCGTCCCGCAGGATCGCAAGCTACATGCTGGCCAACGAGCACCTGCTGCCGTTCGAACACGCTGCTGCGATTGCGGACAAGGTGGGCGTCAGCGCGATGACAGTCAGCCGGTTCCTGCGCTCGCTCGGGTATCTAGGCTTCGATCAACTGAAAAACGAATTGCGCGGCACCGCCACCACTCCCGGCCTGCTGGTCAGCGACCGGCTCGACCGCATCCGCGGCAACGACCGCGATGGTGTCGCGCTGCACGACAACCTCCAGCTCGAAGTGAACGCACTGATCGCGGTGTACGAGCTGGTCGGCACACCATTGTGGAACCAGACCGTCGCGCGGCTCGTCACGAGCGACCAGGTGTTCGTCGCGGGCTTCCAGACCTTGGGCGGCCTTGCGGCCGATTTCGCGGCCCGGTTGCAGTACTTGCGCCCCGGGGTCAGTATGCTCGATGGCCGCGACGGCACCTTCGCGGAGTTGTTCGCTGGCAGCGCGAAACGTCCATGCCTGGTGCTGTTCGAAATGCGTCGCTACACAAAGTTCAGCCAGTTGCTGGGGCAGCAGTGCCGCCAGCAGGGTGTCCCGCTCGTGATAATTTGCGACACCCACTGCCACTGGGCTCGCGACTGCACCGACGCGGTCTTCACCGTCAATACCGAGAGCAACCTGTTCTGGGACGCGCAGGCGCCTTACTTGAGCCTCACCAATTTGATGCTCGACCAGGTGGCCTGCAAGCTAAGGCACCGCACCGCCGACCGGCTGAAGGCTCTTCGCGCGTTGCAGGACTCGTTCGGCATGTTCGTCGACTGATTCGCGCGCGGTGAACGCCACGCGGGCTTGAGTTGGGTTTTTTCGAACCGCTGATCGCGGGGAAGTTCGACCTTCATGCGATCAACCCGCAAGCCCCGCAACCCACTAGATTCAACAGAGCCCCAAGATCTTGTCGTAGGAAATTTGGTTGCCGCCGGCCAACTTGTCGTTCATCACCACCATGACATGGTGAAATTCAGAGCCCTTGACGACCTGGTGGGTGGCAAGCACAGAGTTCTCCGCAAGGTAGGTGCGGTACTTTTGGAGTTGATTCCAAATCAGATCCCCGACGGGCAGTGCCCGGTCATTGAGAAGGTGACTTGCTATTCAGAAGTTCCCGCAGCCAGATCGCAACCCTCGTTGAGCGTCAGGGAAAAGCGCCAACTACGGATTTGGGATCGGGCAATTTCGTGACGTACCTTTCATTCAGCGCAAGCATCCCAGCAGCAACTCGAACGCCGGCGCAATGTGCTCCTCCTGCACGCAGGCGTATCCCAACAGCAGGCCGCGCGGCGTGCCCCCTCGCGCGTAGTAACGCGACAGCGGCCGCGTCAGGACGCCGCGCTGTTGCGCCTGCTGCGTGACGGCCACGTCATCGCTGCCGTCGGGCAGGCGCAGCACCAGGTGCAGCCCCGCATTGCTCGACTGCGCATCAAGGTAGGCCGGCCCGAGCCGCTCGCCGATGAGTTCGGCCAGCAGCGCGCGCCGCCGCGCATACAGCACCCGCATGCGCCGGATGTGAGCGGCGTAGTGACCTTGGTCGATCAGTTCGGCCAGCGCAGCCTGCGTGATTGCGTGCCCCTCGCGGTAGAGATCGGCATGGGCGGTGCGAAACGGCTCGGCCAGCGCTTTCGGAAGCACCATGTAGCCCACGCGCAGGCCCGGAAACAGCGTCTTGCTGAAAGTTCCGACGTAGATCACTGGGCTCTCGGCCTCCAGCCCCTGCATTGCGGGAATCGGACGGCCGGCGAAACGGAACTCGCTGTCGTAGTCGTCCTCCACGATCCAGCTGCTCGATGCGCGCGCGAAGTCCAGCAACTCGCGCCGCCGCGCCAGGCTCATGACCGAACCCAGCGGGTACTGGTGCGACGGCGTGACGAAGATCAGCCGCGGCGGCTGCCCTCCGCGCGGCCAGGCAGCAGACCCCGCCTCGACGCGCAGCGGCCGCACGCGTGCTGAGCCCATCTGCAGCACTTTGTGGAAGCCCCAATAGCCCGGCTCCTCGACCCACACGGTGTCCCGTGGGTCGACCAGCATGCGCAGGGTCATGTCGATCGCCTGGTGCACACCTTCGGTCACCAGCACCTGGTCTGGATCGCAGCGCACCGAGCGTGCCACGCGCAGGTGCTCGGCAATGGCGGCACGCAGCGCCGGATGGCCGCCGCCATGCGAATAGGTCAGCAGCTCCGGAGCCGGTGCGCGCCACAGTCGCGTGAGTATGCGACTGAAGGTGCGGTGCGGGAACTGCGTCACGTCGGGCACACCGGGCATGAAGGCTCCCCATTGCTGCGGAGCCGCCGAGGCGTTGGCCAGCAGCGCCTGCGCGCGCTTCGCCAGGCGCACCGGTGAGCTGGCGGCGGGCTCGGTGCTGCGTGCGAGGCCCGCGCTGAGGAGGCTGTCTGGCGTGGTCTCGGCGACGAAGGTGCCGCTGCCGACGCGCGAATGCAGGTAGCCCTCGGCCTGCAGCTGCGCATAGGCGTGCAGCACGGTGTTGCGCGACATGCCGGTCTCCCGCGCGAGGTCGCGCGAAGCCGGCAGCGCACTCGACGGCGGCAGGCTGCCGTCGAGGATCGCCTCGCGCAGGCAGTCGTAGAGCCGGCGGTTCAGCGCGGTGCGGACGTCGGCCGCGAGGCGCTGCAGCACCAGGTCGGCGCAGATCGATTTCATACTTGGCTCTTTGTATTGGCACCACCAAACAAACGAAATTGGATCTTTCAATTGGTGCCAATTCGACATTCAATCAGATCTTCAGCAATCACTCCACTTTCTTGACCATGACCACCAACAGTGAACTCCGTGACCGACGCCTTGCAGCCACGCCGCGCGGTGTCGGCGTGATGTGCGACTTTTTTGCCCAACGAGGCGAGAACGCCAGCCTCTGGGACGTCGAAGGCCGCGAGTTCATCGACTTCGCAGCCGGCATCGCCGTGCTCAACACTGGGCACCGACATCCGCGCGTCGAGGCAGCCATCGCCGCGCAACTGGCGCGCTTCACCCACACGGCCTACCAGATCGTCCCGTACGAGAGTGTCGTGACCCTGGCCGAGCGGCTGAACAAGCTGGCGCCGATCAGCGGTCCGGTGAAGACGGCCTTCTTCACGACCGGCGCCGAGGCGGTCGAGAACGCCATCAAGATCGCCCGCGCCCACACCGGGCGGCCGGGCGTGATCGCCTTCGGCGGCGGCTTCCATGGCCGCACGCTGATGGGCCTGGCGCTGACCGGCAAGGTGGCGCCGTACAAGGTCGGCTTCGGCCCGTTCCCGGGCGACGTGTTCCACGTGCCGTTCCCGAGCACGCAGCAGGGCGTGACCGCGGCCGACTCGCTGGCCGCCATCGCGCAGCTGTTCAAGACCGACATCGACCCGCAGCGCGTGGCGGCGATCATCATCGAGCCGGTGCAGGGCGAGGGTGGCTTCAATGTCGCGCCAACCGAGCTCATGAAGGGCCTGCGCGCGCTCTGCGATGCGCACGGCATCGTGCTGATTGCCGACGAGATCCAGACCGGCTTCGGACGCACCGGACGCCTGTTCGCGATGCTGCATCACGGCGTCGAGCCCGACCTGATCACCATGGCCAAGAGCCTCGCCGGCGGCATGCCGCTGTCGGCCGTCGCCGGCCGCGCGGCGATCATGGACGCTCCCGCGCCCGGCGGCCTGGGCGGCACCTACGCGGGCAATCCGCTGGCGGTGGCTTCGGCCCATGCGGTGCTCGACGTGATCGAGGACGAACAGCTCTGCGGCCGCGCCGACGCGCTCGGCCGTCGGCTGGTGGCGCGCCTGCTGGCGGCGAAGGAATCGAACCAGGGCATTTCCGATGTGCGCGCGCAGGGTGCCATGGTCGCGATCGAACTGCGCGACCCCGCGACTGGCGGGCCCGATCCCGAGGCCGTGCGGCGCGTGCAGGCACGCGCGCTGGCGCAGGGCCTGTTGCTTCTGAGCTGCGGCATGCACGGCAACGTGATCCGCTTTCTGTTTCCGCTGACCATTCCCGATGCGCTGTTCGAGCGTGCGCTGACGATCCTCGATGGCGCGTTGCAGGCATGAGCAGCTTGCGCGACCTCGGGCTCAGCCGCCCGCAACTGCTAAAGAACGCCTGCCTGATCGATGGCCAGTGGGTGCCCGCCGATGACGAAGGCACCCTCGAGGTCCGCGACCCGGCCAATGGGGAACTGCTCGGCCTGGTGCCGAACATGGGCCGCATCGAAGCCGGGCGTGCCATCGCCGGCGCCGAGGCCGCGCTGCCGGCCTGGCGCGCACGAACGGCGCGCGACCGTGCCGCGATCCTGCGCCGCTGGGCCGACCTGATGCTGGCGCACCAGGAGGATCTGGCGCGCCTGATGACCCTCGAGCAGGGCAAGCCGCTGGCCGAGGCGCGCGGTGAGATCGCCGCGTTCGCGCTCGGCGCGCTGGCGCAGGAGGCGGGCATCCCGCCCGGCGTGCTGCAGATCCTGGTCGGCGACGTCGCCGCGATCGGCGCCGCGCTGTGCGAGAGCGACACGGTGCGCAAGCTCAGCTTCACCGGCTCGACCGGCGTCGGCCGTCTGCTGATGCAGCAGTGTTCGCCGACCATCAAGAAGCTGTCTCTCGAGCTCGGCGGCAATGCGCCCTTGATCGTCTTCGACGACGCTGACCTGGACCGCGCGGTCACGGGCATCATGGCCTCGAAGTTCCGCAACATGGGCCAGACCTGCGTGTGTGCCAACCGAATCTACGTGCAAGCCGGCGTCTATGACGAGCTGGCTCGCCGGCTCGTGAAGGCTGTCGAGGCGCTGCGCGTAGGCAATGGCCTGGAACCGGGCGTCACGCAGGGCCCATTGATCGACGGGCGCGCCATCACCAAGGTGCGCCAGCACATCGACGATGCGCTGACCCAGGGCGCGAAATTGCAGACCGGCGGCAGTGGCCATCCGCTCGGCGGAAACTTCTTCGAGCCCACGGTGCTGACCGGCATGACGCAATCGATGCGCGTCGCGGGCGAGGAAACCTTCGGGCCGGTGGCGCCGCTGTTCCGCTTCGAGACCGAGGACGGCGCCATTGCGATGGCCAATGCCACGGTGTTCGGGCTCGCCGCCTATGTCTTCACCGAGGACAGGCGCCGCATCCGGCGCGTCAGCGAGTCGCTCGAGACCGGCATGGTGGGCGTCAACACCGGGCTGATCTCGAACGAGGTCGCGCCCTTCGGCGGCGTCAAGCAGT
>NZ_JBFUKW010000048.1:0-37512 GCF_056400665.1 Variovorax sp. P5_A3
CCTCAGCGCCGATGATAGTGCGGGTTCCCGTGTGAAAGTAGGTCATCGTCAGGCTCTTACAGCCCCCTCAAAGCCCAGCCCCACAAGGCTGGGCTTTTTGGCTTTTTACGGCTTCTACCGCAAGAAAAAGACGCAAATCTGAGCCGCGCGACCGTCGGCTCGGAAAGCTCAGAAGGGGTCACGCACCCGTTGTGGACGGCAGCAGTCCAGTCGCGACCCGTGAAAACGACACGGCTAGACGCCGGCGTCTGGACGTCCGCGCTTCAGAATCCCAAGTTAGTCCGGCAGACGTCCGGGATTCATCAAACCTGCGCACCCGCACGCAACTGCCGGCGGAGGATCTTGCCGACATTGGACTTCGGCAGCGAGTCCCGAAACTCGATGTGCTTCGGACGCTTGTACCCTGTCAGCTGGTCGTGGCAGTAACGCATGACGGCGTCTTCGCTCACTGATGCGTCCCTCCTGACCACGAATACCTTGATGGCCTCGCCCTGCTTGTCATCAGGAACTCCCACTGCGGCGCATTCGATCACGCCCGGACACAGGGAGATCACGTTCTCGAGTTCATTCGGAAACACATTGAAGCCGCTGACAAGGATCATGTCCTTCTTGCGGTCGACGATTCGGCTGTACCCGTCCTCCTGCATCACAGCAATATCGCCCGTGCGCATGAAGCCGTCCGATGTGAACGCTGCAGCGGTTTCGACAGGCTGGTTGTAGTAGCCGGTCATCACGTTGGGCCCCTTGATGCAAAGCTCGCCCGCTTCTCCCACCGAAAGAGAGCGATCGTCATCGTCCTTGATTGCAATTTCGATCCCGGGCAGGGGCAGGCCTATGGTCCCGGTGAATGCGGTGTTAGACACGGGATTGTTCGTACCGATCGCGCAGGTCTCGCTCATGCCCCAGCCTTCGATCATCGGACAGCCGGTGACTTCGAACCACTTGCGCGCAGTCCCTTCCGACGCAGCCATCCCGCCCGCCTGCGATACGAACAGGTTCGAGAAATCGAGCGTCTTGAACTCGGGGTGAACGAGCAGCGCATTGAAGAGTGTGTTCACCGCCGGCAGCATGTGGAAGGGGCGCTTCTTGAGCACGGCAACGAACTTGTCGAAGTCCCGCGGATTAGGGATCAGCGTGAGGTGTGAGCCTTGCCGGATCGCGAGCAGGCACAGCGTCAAGGCGAATATGTGATACAGCGGCAGCGCTGCGATGCTGTTCACCTTGGACAAGTCCCCCGCGCGGGCCAGGGCCGGCGTGAACCATGCCTCGGCCTGGAGCGCTGCCGCGACGATGTTGCGATGCGTAAGCACTGCTCCCTTGGACAAACCCGTCGTACCTCCGGTGTACTGCAGGAATGCGATCGAATCGAGAGTGCACGGATCCGTCGACAACTTGCGGCGGCGGCCTTCAGCGACCACACCGGAAAACGGCGTGACGCTGCGCCCGTTGTCGAGCGCGAGTTTGTACGGCGGCACCATCTTCGCGAGATGGCGCACAGCCAAGGTGATCCACTTGCCGTAGAGCCCGCCGAGAAGATCGCCCATCGACGCGACCACGACATGCTTCACGGACGTCTGATCGATCACCTGCTCCAACGTGGCGGCAAAGTTCTCGAGAATGACGATCGCTGTGGCACCCGAATCCTTGAGCTGATGCTCGAGTTCGCGCGCTGTGTAGAGCGGGTTCACATTCACACAGATATAGCCGGCGCGTAATACGCCACACATGGTCACCGGAAATTGTGGGACGTTGGGCAGCATGATCGCCACGCGCGCCCCGGCTTCCAACCCGCGCGACTGCAGCCAAGCCCCGACGGCAGTCGACAGCGCATCGAGTTCGCCATAGGACATCCACCGCTCCATGCAGACGGAGAACGGCCGGTCGGCATAGCGCTTGAAGGATTCTTCGAACATCTGTCCCAGCGAGCGGTACTGTTCCGGGTGAACCTCGTGCGGCACGCCGGCGGGATAGTTCTGAAGCACTGAAGTCTGCATGCGGTCTCCTTTGGCGCGGATTGTCGAAGCGAGCTCGTGTCCAACGCCAGCGGGCTTGTCCTAATGCGGTGCGAGAGCAGTCACGCATGCGATAGTCGACCCCATGATTGCGCGTCTACAGCGGTTGCTGGTGGTGGGGTGGCTGGCGATTGCGGTCGCGTGGACAACGCTATGGTGGGGGCGTTCGACGGTCGTCGCGTTGATCGGCCTGTTGGTGCTCGCATGCGCGCATGCTTGCTTCCTGGCGGTCGAATTCGTCGCCAGCTATCGGGTGAGCGAGCGTGACCCCGTGCCCCGAGCCTGCCCAACTCAATACATTCGCGCCTGGTTGGCCGAGAGTTGGACAGCACCGCGAGTCTTCTTCTGGCGCCAGCCGTTCCGCACGCGCGCCATACCCGACAGTCTCCAGCCCGATGCGCGGCGCGGCGCAGTGCTGGTCCACGGATTCGTCTGCAACCGCGCTTTCTGGAATCCATGGCTGCGTCACCTGCAGACCTCGGGCCGCGTGTTCGTCGCAGTCAACCTGGAGCCCGCATTTGGGTCGATCGACCGCTATGTTGAAATCATCGAGGATGCGGTTGCTCGCGTAACGGCCGCGACAGGACTGCCGCCGCTTCTCGTCTGCCACAGCATGGGGGGCCTGGCGGCGCGGGCATGGCTGCGTGACTCGGACGGCGCACGCGTCCATCGCATCGTCACGATCGCCACGCCGCATCGGGGCACGTGGCTCGCTCGCTTCGGTCGGACGGTCAACGGTCGCGAGATGCGAATGGGCGGCGAGTGGCTGCAAAAGATCGAAGGGGAGCGGGCCAGCGCTCGACAGGTCCCATTCATCTGCTGGCACTCCAACTGCGACAACATCGTCTTCCCCACTTCAGTGGCGACGCTGCCCGGCGCGGACAACCGCCTCCTACCCGGTAGGGGCCACGTGGAGATGGCGTTCGACGAGCAGCTCATGCGCGATACGCTGGGACTTCTGGAGCGCTGAAATGCAGCGCCCTGTGCGTGCTCAGGCGATCGAGCCGCCTTCGCCCGGCAGAAGCACGCCAGCCTCGACATCCGGCAGCGTCGCGAGCTGCTTGTAAAGCGGCGTGAAGTCAGGCGCGGTGAGACCGAACAACTGGGCGAAGCTGTCGATCACGAAGTAGGTGCTCTGGTAGCTGTCGATCTTGTAGCGCGTTCGCATCGCACGCAGCAGATCGAGCGGCAGGCGATGCGGTTCGTTGCTGCGCACTGCGTGCTGCAGTTCGCCGACCGAACTCAGGACGCCCGCGCCGTATGCACGGATTCCGTCTGGCTGGCGAATGAGACCGAACTCCACCGTGTACCAGTACAGTCGTGCCAGCCTCTCGCCCGCGCCCAGTTCATGGGCCTTGATGCCCCCCTGGCCGTAGCGCTGCACATAGTCGGCAAAAGTCGGGTCGAAGAGCATCGGCACATGGCCGAACAGGTCATGGAAGACGTCGGGTTCAACGATGTAGTTGAACTCTTCGGGCTTGCGAATCCAGTCGGTCACTGGAAATTTGCGATTCGCGAGCAGCGTGAAGAACGGCAGCTCCGGAATCAACCCGGGCACCGCGACCACTTCCCAGCGGGTGGCCTTGTAAAGGCGCTCGTTGATCTCGTCGAAGCGCGGAATGCGATCCTTGACGCCCAGCAAAGGCAGCGCGTCGATGAAGGCATCGCAAGCCAGGCCTGGCAACTGCGCAGCCTGGCGTTCATACAGACGCCGATAGGTGTCGTGGTCCGCCAGCGTGTAGCTGGCCCAGTCCTGCGGACAGGTGTAGTCGGAATGAACGGCCCCGCCGCGCGAGTAGTCGCCGCGAGGAGGGCGCTCCGATTGTCCGTAAACGGCGGGCATGACCGCGCCAGCGGGGGTGTCCATGGGGTGCTCCGATGAATGATTACTTGAGCCAGCGGTCCATCACCCGCTGGAAATCGCCGCCCGCGACCGACAGGTGAAGCCACTGGTCGACGTAGGCCTTGAAGGCCGCGTCGTCGCGCGGCAGCATCCAGGCCATTTCCCCGTACTGGAGCGGCTTGTCAGGATTGATCGCGCAAAGGCCTGGCTTGAGCTTCTGCTGTGTGATGGCTTCTGCCGATTCGGTCACGAAGACGTCGGCACGGTTCGAGAGGATCTCGTCGAAGATGGTCACGTTCTCGCCATGCAGCGTGAGCTTGGCCCGCTTGAAATTGGCGCGCGCAAAACGCTCGTTGCTGCCGCCCGGGTTGAAGATCACGCGCACCTCGGGCTTGTCGATCAACTCCACGGTCTGGTACTTGGCGACGTCCGCGCAGCGTGCGATGGGCGTCTTGCCGTTCACCATGTAGGGCGTACTGAAGAAGGCGCGCTTCTGACGGTCCGTGGTCACCGACACGCCGCCCACCGCCATGTCGCATTTGCCGGCTGCGAGATCGGGCAGAAGATTGGCCCACGTCGTCTTCACCCACTCCGGCTTCGCGTTGAGGCTGGCGCTGAAGCTGGTCATCAGGTCGACGTCGATGCCTTCGAAGTTCGCATCCGGCTTCTGGAAGCTGAACGGCCTGTAGTCGCCAGGCGTGCAGATGCGCAGCACGCCCGCCTTCTGCACGGCATCGAGGCGCGACGTCGTCTCGGCTTGCCGCGGCGGCATCGCGCAGCCTCCCAGCGTCAGGGCCGCAGCCACCATGCAGAGGGAAGAACGAAGCGAGGACGTCGAGCGCATGCAGAGCTCCTGTTGAAAAAGGAAGCTTATTGTGCGGCGGCGAGCACCCCGCGGCGAATCTGATCGAGCTCGATGCTTTCGAACAGCGCCTTGAAGTTGCCCTCGCCGAAGCCATCGTCGCCCTTGCGCTGGATGAATTCGAAGAAGATCGGCCCGAGCTGGTTCTCGCTGAAGATCTGGAGCAGCAGAGCGCCCTTCTTGCCGTCGATCAGGATCTTGCGCTTCTTCAGTTCGGCCACGTTTTCGCCGTGTCCGGGGATCCGCTTGTCGACCAGTTCGTAGTAGGTGTCGATGGTGTCCAGCAGCTTCACGCCCGATGCGCGCAAGGCATCGACCGAGTGCGGCAGGTCGAGCGATCCCATGGCGATGTGCTGGATGCCCTCGCCGCGATAGCTGTCCAGGTACTCCTGGATCTGCCCGGCCTTCTCATTGCCTTCTTCATTGATCGGGATGCGGATCTTTCCGCACGGGCTGGTCATCGCCTTGCTCTTCACGCCGGTGACCTGGCCTTCGATGTCGAAGTAGCGGATCTCGCGGAAGTTGAAGAGACGTTCGTAGAAGTCGGCCCATTCCTTCAGGCGACCGCGATGCACGTTGTGCGTCAGGTGGTCGATGTAGGTGAGGCCGTGGCCTTCGGGTGCGAGCGCCTCGGCCGCCGTCAGGCCAGGCAGCGCCTCGAAGTCGACGTCATAGAAGCCGATGTTGCCGATATCGCCAGGGGCTGCACCGTTCTTGCCGCGCCAGCGGTCGACGAAGTAGATCAGGCTGTCGCCGATTCCCTTGATGGCAGGAATGTTCAATTCGCCCGGACCGGCGCCTGGTGCGAAGCCCCAAGCACCCAGCGAGATGGCGCGCTCGTAGGCCGCCTTGGCGTCCTGAACGCGGAACGCGATCGCGCAGATGCTCGGGCCGTGCTGGCGCGCGAAGCGCTGCGCGAACGAGTCGGGCTCCGAATTGATGATGAAGTTGATCGTGCCCTGTCGGTACAGCGTGACCTTTTTGTGACGGTGCTTGGCGATCGGCCTGAACCCCATCTGCTCGAACACTTTGCCCATGGCGGCTGGATCGGGTGCGGCGTATTCGATGAATTCGAAGCCGTCGGTACCCATCGGGTTCTCCCAGGGCGTGAAGGCGGTTGCGTCGGTGGTGCTCATGGCGGGTTGTGCTCCGTAGGGCGGGTGAGGGTGGATCAATGTTGCGCCGCGTGTCTGAGGCGTCGGTGTTGAACTGTAAAAGCGCGAGTGATCATGATTTCAGCGTTGTTGCGCCCGCTTTGACGCGTTGGCGCAATAATCCTGCGAAAATCAAACGATGGACGCACTGGACAAGATCGATCGCCTCATTCTGCGCACGCTACAACTCGATGGTCGCGCCACCTACGACCAACTCGCCGAGCAAGTCAGCCTTTCCCCCAGCGCGGTGCTGCGGCGGGTCAAGCGCATGGAGGAAACGCGCGTCATCGACCGCTACGTCGCCCTGGTGAAGCCGGAATCGGTCGGGCTAGGGTTGACCGCCTACCTCAACGTCCGCCTCGAAAAGCATACGGAAACCCACAAACGCAACCCGATGGACTTGTTCCGCGCCAGCGTTCAAACTTGGCCGGAGGTCGTCGAATGCGCGGCGCTGACCGGAGAGATGGACTACCTTTTGCGCGTGGT
This sequence comes from Variovorax sp. P5_A3, assembly GCF_056400665.1. NCBI lineage: Bacteria > Pseudomonadati > Pseudomonadota > Betaproteobacteria > Burkholderiales > Comamonadaceae > Variovorax > Variovorax sp. P5_A3. Next base: position 6,358 of record NZ_JBFUKW010000048.1, read on the forward strand.
TGTGGCCGATATGGCCCATTACAGCCGTTTCATCATGGACACCCTGCTCAAACATCCCAGCGTCCAGGACTGCAAGACCAGTTTTGTCCTCGATCGCGTGAAGGCAACGACCGCTGTGCCCGTGTAGCAACACACGGTTGTAGGCCGAGACCTGATATTTGGGCAGTTGTTCACCAGTGAAACGGATGGGTGCCCCTACGACCTTGAGACTTCAGGGAAAACCCTTATATTCAATGCATGCTTACCGCCAAGGCCCTCCTCCAAGCCTCACTCGGCGTCGGCTCGTTCCTGAAGGCGCCGATGGTTGAGGCGCAGCCGCGCGCCGGCGCGCCCACCCCAGTGATGGTGCCGATCCGTTCGATCGGCCCGCGCGAGCGTGATCGCATCGCGCAACACCTTCTCGCGCTCGCACCGCACGACCGCTACCTGCGCTTCGGCTATGCAGCGTCCGACGAGCAGATTCAACGCTACGTCGACGGCCTCGATTTCGAGCGCGACGAGCTCTTCGGCATCTACAACCGCCGCCTCGACCTGATCGCGATGGCGCATCTCGCCTTTGCCCCGGCCGAACAGCAGCAGGACTGCGCCGAATTCGGCGTATCCGTCGCCGAGCATGCCCGCGGACGCGGTTATGGCGCCCGCCTGTTCGAGCGCGCCGTCGTTGTCGCCCGGAACGAGGGCGTCGGCATGCTGTTCATCCACGCCCTGAGCGAAAACGCCGCGATGCTCAAGATCGCCCGCAACGCCGGCGCGACCGTCGTGCGCAGCGGCTCCGAATCCGAAGCCCACCTCGAGCTTCCGGCTGCCACCTTCGACAGCCGCATGAGCGAAATCGCGATGCAGCACTACGCCCAAGTCGATTTCCAGCTCAAGACCCGCGCCAAGCAGTTCTGGTCCTTCCTGGCCGAGCTGCAGGAAATCCGCAGCGGCGTCCGCGCCGCCCGCGAAAAATCATCGCAGTAGCTTGGCTCACCCCCAGGCTTCGCGCACTTCGTGTCGCTTCGCCCACCCCCTTGCAGGGGGCAATACCAGCGGGCCGGTAAAGCCGGTTCCGCGGTATTCCTGAAATAGGGAAAGCCGGTGCGCGGTTTGCCGGCCGCGCAGCGCGCCGCGTTCGCGAGTGGCCGCGGATCCGGCTTCGCCGGTCCGCAGGCCACGCCCCCTTGAGGGGGGAGGCGGCTACACGAAGTGAGCAAGCAACGGGGGTGACTCATGTATGCTCTGAATCCCCCAACTTCGCCCTCCCGCAGTGGCAGACCCTCACCCTGAACGCGCGCCCGTCGAACGCGAAGACAAGCGCAGCTTTCTCCAGAAGCTCGCCGAATTCATCCATCCCGGGCCCGACTCGCGCGACGAGCTGATCGAAACGCTCGCCGACGCCGAGGACAACGACGTGATCGGCGCCGAATCGCGCGTGATGCTCGAAGGCGTGCTCCGGATGGCCGACATGACGGCCGGCGACGTGATGGTGGCCGCGCCGCGCATGGACCTGGTCAACATCGACGCGCCTTTCGACTCGCTGCTGCATCTGGTCATCGACACCGCTCACTCGCGCTTTCCCGTCTACGAGGGCGAGAAGGAAAACATCATCGGCATCCTTCTGGCAAAGGACCTGCTCAAGCTGCAGCGCGCACCCGGCCTGAACATCCGTGCCCTCCTGCGTCCCGCCACCTTCGTGCCCGAGAGCAAGGGACTGAACGATCTCCTGCGCGAATTCCGCGGCAATCGCAACCACCTCGCGATCGTGATCGACGAGTTCGGCCGCGTTGCCGGCCTCATCACGATCGAGGACGTGCTCGAACAGATCGTCGGCGAGATCGAGGACGAGTTCGACATCGCGGAGGATGAAGGCGACATCTTCGGCCTCGCGGACCACACCTACCGCGTGTCCGGCGACACGCCCATCGAGCGCGTGGCCGAAGCCTTCGGCATCACCTTCGACGAGAAGGCGTTGACCGAAGACTTCGACACCATCGGCGGCTTGATCGCGCACGAGATGGGCCATGTGCCCAAGCGCGGCGAGCATTACGCGATCGGTGCTTTCGACTTCGTCGTGCTGCACACGAAGGGCGGCGCGGTGCGCTGGTTCAAGGTCTCGCCGGCTCGCGGCGACGACGCGGCCGATTGAAAGCGCTGATTCGCGTGCCGGGCTTCGGCCTGGCCGGCCTCGCACAAGCCGCCTCCATTGCCGCACCGTGGAACGGCCAGCCGCTTTGGTGGCTGCAACTTCTTTCGCTCGCCGCACTGGTCTGGCAGCTCGATGCCTTGCGTTCGGACAATGCCGGTCGCCGCCCGTTGCTCGGTGGCGCCCTTTATGGGTGGCTGTTCTCGACAGCTTGGCTGTGCGGGACTTTCTGGTGGCTGTTCATCTCGATGCACACCTACGGCGGGCTTGCGGCACCGCTGGCCGCCATCGCCGTGCTGGCCCTGTCAGCGGCGTTGGCGCTGTACTACGCGCTCGCGTGCGCCCTGTTCGTGGCGTTCGCGCCGAAGAGTCCCTTGCGTGCGGCCGCATTCTTCGCAGCGCTCTGGACGCTGGCGGAGTTGCTTCGCGGCAGTTGGTTCACCGGCTTTCCATGGGGCGCCGGCGGCTACGCGCATGTCGACGGGCCACTGGCGGTCTACGCGCCCTGGCTTGGCGTCTACGGCATCGGTGCCGTGGCCACGGGCATCGCCACGCTGGCTGCGCTGGCGTTTCGCAATGCCCGCGGTCGCGCCTTCGCCACGCCGGTTGCCTTGGCGCTCGTCCTGTTGTGCGTGCCGGTCATCGTCAGCACGATGCGCGGCACGCCCACCGACGATGCGGCAAGTTCGCGCGGCCGCATCAGCATCGCGCTGCTCCAGGGAAACATCCCCCAGGACGAAAAGTTCATTCCCGGCGGCGGGATCGTGACGGCGCTGCGCTGGTACGGCGAGCAACTGCAGAATGCCACCGCGCCGCTTGTCATCACGCCTGAAACGGCGTTGCCCCTGCTTCCGTCGCAACTCCCGCCCGGCTACCTGGACGCCATCGCGGCGCGCTACGCGAGCGGCAGCCAGGCTGCCATCGTCGGCCTCCCGATGGGTGACGGCCAGTCCTACAGCAATGCGGTGCTGGGCTTCAAGCCTGGGGAAGCCACGCCCTATCGCTACGAAAAGCACCATCTCGTCCCCTTCGGCGAATTCATTCCGCGCATGTTCCGGTGGTTCACCGACATGATGAACATCCCGCTGGGCGACTTCCGCAGCGGTGGTCTCGCCCAGGCACCCTTCGTGTGGCAGGGCCAGCGCATTGCGCCCAACATCTGCTACGAGGACTTGTTCGGCGACGAGATTGGCGCGAATTTCCGCAACGAAGCCGATGCGCCGACTGTGTTGCTCAACGTCAGCAACATCGCGTGGTTCGGCGATTCGATCGCGATCGACCAGCACCTCGCGATCTCGCGCATGCGCGCATTGGAATTCCAGCGGCCGATGGTCCGCTCGACCAACACGGGAGCCACTGTCGTCATCGACCATCGCGGCCGGGTCACGCACGAGTTGCCGCGGCTCACCCGCGGCGTGCTGGAGGCCGAAGTCGAAGGTCGCGCAGGGCTCTCGCCCTATGCGATGTGGGTGTCGCGCTTCGGTCTGTGGCCCTTGTGGGGTATTTCGCTGCTGGTCATCGCGGCGACTCTCTTGTGGCACCGCCGCAGGGCCTGAGCGGCCAGGCCGTCACCTGGCCACTGGCCAGTCGCGCAGCTTCCCTGGATTCAGCAGCCCCTGCGGGTCGAAACGCTTCTTCATCTCGATGATTTCGGGCGGCAAGGCGCCACCGGCCTTCCCGTCCTCGACGATGAACACGTGCGGGTTGTTGATGCGCACCCCGCGCTCGCGGTGCATGCGGATGATCTCGTTCAGCCGCTCCTCGGTCGTGAACCGCACGAGCTGGAGCGCACTGCAGGTGATCAGTCCATCGAGATTGCGCAGGAATTCAGCATGCATCATCACCTCGCCGGCGAAGAGCTGTTCCATTTCCTTGATCTGCTGAACGTGCTGGCCGGGGACGAAGCTGCTCTGGAGGTAGGTCAGCGTCTTGTCGACCTTCAGCGCGTGCAGCGTGGTGTGGTTCCAGGTGAATTCCATCAAGGTGCGATTGCTCTTGCGCACCTCCTCGGCCGTCTTGCGATAGCTCATCGTGCCGCCGTACAAGCGCATGAGCTGCAGCACGGGTTCCTCGGACGATTCAGCCACCAGCGAAAGCACCGCGTGGCAGCCCTTCGGGAGGTGCTCTGCGAGCTGCGCAAGATGGTCGGGCACGGGGCTCGCGAAGAAGGCCACTTCGCGTTTCACGATGCCGGGCGCATGCGCGAGTGCATCCGCAAAGGCCAATGCGTTGTCAAAAGACTCGAAGACCACGAGGCTCTCGAGCCAGGGATGCGCGGGCGCGAGCGCCACCTCCAGTTCGAGCACGAGCCCGTTGGTGCCCCACAGGTGATGCATGCGCAGGGCTTCCTCGCCGCGCAGTTCGAACACCTGCGGCTCGGGCTCGATCGTCATCGCGCGAAGGCCCAGCACGTTGCCCGGCGCTGCGAGCGGTCCGTAATTGATCGAGCCCACGCCGCCGAAGCCACCGCCGAACAGGCCACCCAATGTCGCGCTGCGATACGTCGAAGGCACGCACCGCAGTTCCTGGCCGGTGGGCCTGGTGTGCTTCTCGATCTCGCCGAGGCGAATGCCGGCCTGCGCGCGTACGACGCCCGGTCGCACCCACTGCAGGCCGTTGTAGCCCGTCATGTCGAGCACGACACCGCCTGCCAGTGGCGTCGTCTGGCCGTAGTTGCCAGTGCCGCTGCCGCGAATCGTGATCGGCACGTTGAGCCGTGCGCAGGCGCTCACCAGTGCGCGGATCTCGTCCTCGGCGCGCGGTCGCACGACAGCGTCGGCGCGCTTGTCCTTCAGTTGCCGGTCGAGCACCGGGCTGAACCACGCGAAGTCCTGCGACAGCCGCGCGATGCGGCTCGGGTCGGTGATCCAGTCGAGCTCGGGCAGTTCGAGATGCAGACGCTCGATGGCGGAAACGGGGGCGTTCATGAAATCAATCCTGTGAGAGTTCGCTCGCATGCCAGGAGCCGAGCGCGAGCTTGGTGAGCCAGGCCATCAGCACAAACAGCGCGACGCCGGTCAGTGAAATCAGCAGCAGCGCGGCGAACATGCGCGGGATATTGAGCTGGAAGCCCGCCTGCAGGATCTGGTAGGCGAGACCCGCGCCCTGGCCGCCCGTGCCGGCGACGAATTCCGCGACCACCGCACCGATCAGCGCGAGACCACTGGAGATGCGCAGCCCGCCGAAGAAATACGGCAATGCACTCGGAATGCGCAGGCGCACCAGTTGCTGCCAGCGCGTCGCACGGTTCAGCTTGAAGTAGCTCTGCAGGTCGGGCTCGATGCTGCGCAGCCCCAGTGTCGTGTTGCTGATGATGGGAAACAGCGCGACCAGCGCCGCGCATACGACCATCGCGGCCGTTGGATTCTTCACCCAGATGATGATGAGCGGCGCGACGGCCACGATCGGCGTCACCTGCAGCAGCACCGCATACGGAAAGAGAGCCGTCTCGATCAACTTGCTCTGCACGAAGAGGAAGGAGATCAGCACGCCGACGATCGTCGCCACGACGAAGGACAGCACGGTGATCTTCAGCGTCACCAGCAAGGCCATGCCCAGCGGCACCCAGTCGGTCACCAGCGTCTGCATCATCAGGTAGGGCGACGGCACGAGATAGGGCGGCAGCTCCATCGCGGTGACCAGTGCCTGCCAGAGCGCGACCAGCACGACGCCGACAAGCAAGGGATACATCACGCGCTGGACACGCTGCTGCTGCAGAAGGGGCGTACGCACCGGCTTCCTCGCAACGGGCGCCAGCGGTGCGGGTCTTGGCTTGGTCGAGGACGATGAGGCGGGCGCGCCTGGCGAAGTGGCCGCGATGCTCGTCGGTGCCAGCGCGCTCACGCGGACACCTCGTCGTGCGCGCTGCTGGCGCGCAGAAGGCTGTCCTGCAGCTTCTTCGCATATCGGCTGAACTGAGGCGACACCATGAAATCGGCGCTGCGCGGGTAGGGCTCGTTGATCTCGAACTGTTCCACCACGCGGCCCGGACGCGCCGCCATCATGATCACGCGGCTCGACAGGAACACCGCTTCATGGATCGAGTGCGTCACGAAGATCACCGTCAGCTTCTTCTTGCGCCACAGATCGAGCAGCTCCGAATCCAGCTTGTGGCGGGTGATCTCGTCGAGCGCGCCGAAGGGCTCGTCCATCAGCAGCAGGTCGGGCTGCGTCACCAGTCCCCGCGCGATCGATACCCGCATCTGCATGCCGCCCGACAACGCACGTGGCAAGGCCGACGCGAACTTGTCCAAGCCCACGAGTTCGAGCGCCTCCGCCACCCGCGCATCCGCTTCCTTGCGCTGCACCCCTGCAAGGTCCAGCGGCAGGCGCACATTGGTGCGCACGCTGGCCCATGGCATGAGCGTCGGCGACTGGAACACGAAAGCCATCCGCTTTCCACTGGCCTCGATCTGCTGGACCGGCTTGCGCCAGACCAGCAGGCGCCCGTCGGTCGGTTCGAGCATGCCCGCGACCATCTTCAGCAGCGTGCTCTTGCCGCAGCCCGAGGGGCCGAGCAAGGTGACGAACTCGCCCTCTGCGATGGTGAGGTCGACCGGCAGCAGGGCCTGCGTGCCGTTGGGATAGGTCTTCTCGGCGGAGAGCACCTCCACCGCCGGAATTGCGTTGGAAGAGAGGGGCTGCAATGGCAGCGTGTACTCGGCGGATTCGTTGTCGTTCATGCAGGAGCCTTTCGAGGGAGGCCGAAGCCTCCGGTGTTTCAGGGCAGGACCTTGGCGTCCTTCACGAATTCCGTGGTGTAGGTCTTGGCGATCTCGACCTTGGCCGGGTCGAGCAGCTTGGCGGACACGAGGAAGTCGTAGCTCGCCTTGGTGCGCGCATCGGTGATCACGCCGATGCCCTGCGTGGCGGCATCGCCTCCGGTGACCATGCCCATTTCCTTCAGCTTCGCCACGCTGTAGGCCAGCTGGTCGTCGGTCATGTTGGGGTTGTCCTTCTTGATCAGCGCATTGGCGGGCGCCGGGTCGGCGAGGTAGCTCTTCCAGCCCTCGGCCGAGGCCTTGACGAAGGCGGCGACCTGCTTGTTGCGCTCCTTCACCGTCTTGTCCATGCACGACACGGTCGTCGCATAGGCGGGGAAGCCGTGGTCGCTGAACATCAGCACGGTGCTCTTCACGCCGGCCTTCTGGATCGCGTACGGCTCGGACGTCAGGTAGCCCTGCTGCGCGGTGTTCTTGTCGGCGACGAAGGGCTGGATGTTGAAGGTGTAGGGGCGCGTCTGCTCGTCGGTCAGGCCGAACTTGGCCTTCAGCCACGGCCAGTAGCCGCGGTTGGCTTGCGCGCCGATAAGGATCGTCTTGCCCTTGAGCTCTTCGAACTTCTTGACGTCGTCGTGCGCGATCAGCACCTGCGGGTCCTTCTGGAAGAAGGCCGCGACGTTGACCACCGGTACGCCGCCTTCGCGCACCTGCATCATCTGGATGTCGCTTGAACCCATGATGCAGTCGGCCTGGCCGGCGGCCATCATCTGCGTGATGTTGACCTGCGGGCCGCCCATCTTGATCGTGACGTCGAGGCCGTACTTCTTGTAGATGCCTTGCGCGACTGCCTGGTAGAAGCCGCCGTGCTCGGCTTGGGCGTACCAGTTCGTCATGTAGGTGAACTTGTCCTCGGCTTGTGCGGGTGCGGCGGCCGCGAAGGCGAGCGCAGCGACAGCTGCGAGGGAGCCGAGGCGGAAGGCGAAGGGGTTGCGCATGGTGTGAACCTCTGTTGAAAAGGGACGGGCTGGAAAAATTGTTGACGGATGCAAGGAGCGCGCCTCAGGCCGCAAACGCGGCGTCCGGGCGGAGGGTCGACTGGATGAAGCCCTGTTCATGGCCGCGGGCCCAGGTCGCTTCTTCGCGCACGACCCAGCGCAGTGCATGCAGCTCGGTCAGCGCCTGCACCCAACTGGCGGAGAGCGTGTCGAGAATTTCCTCGCCCTGCTCGCGCGTGGCGCTGGTGGGGTCGCCGATCACGCCGCTGGGGCCGAAGTCGCGTGCGGTCCACGCACAGGCAGGGCGACCATCGGCCGACAGCAGCTTGATCGGGAACGGCGGCGGGTAGTTGGCCGCGGCGCGCTCCATGTGCACCGTGTCGGGCGCGAGCGCGAGCATCAGCGCCGTCTCGGAATGGCCGGCGTGCATCGAGAGCCGCTTCTCCTGGTCGCTGATCTGCTTGCTCGACGCATTGGGCAGGCGCGACACACCGTGCGGCACGACGACGAAATCGCCGTGGCGCAGGCGCAGCTCGCGCGCCGCCATCTCCAGCACCTGTGGCTGGCCACCGTGCCCATTGGCGAACAGCAGTTTTCGAAAGCCCGAGCGATACACCGACTCGCCGATCTCGATGACGGTCGACAGCAGCGTCGTGCCGGTCAGCGTCATCGTGCCGGGGAAGTGCAGATGCTCCTCCGATTTGCCGTAGGTGATGGTCGGCAGCGCGAAGGCGCGCACTTCCGGCGGCAGGCGCTCGAGCGCCTTGCCCATCACGCCCGACGCGATGACGCTGTCGACAGAGCAAGGCAGGTGCGGGCCGTGCTGTTCGATCGCACCGCAAGGCAGCACGATCACCGTGTTCTCGCGATCGGGTAGCGCGTCGATCTCGGTCCAGCTCAGATAGGGCAGGAAGCGGTGGGGCGGGATGTAGCCGTGGAGCATGGAGTGGTCCTATGAGGGGGGAGTCGAGAGGGCGGCGTTCAGGCGAAGCGAGCCATGGCGCGGCCGACGCGCTGCATGAAGCGCTTCAGCTGCGACTCGGTCGCCACGTTCATGTGGTAGTGGGCGTGGTAGTCGACGCGGGCCTGCTTGCCGGTCAGCCTACGCATGTAGCGCGTCACGATCTTTCGAGGCGGATCGCCCATGTACCAGGCCACCCAGCGGGGGCGGCCATAGGTCACGACGGCGGAGATGCGCTGGATGTTCGTCAGCATCGGCTTCACGTTGGCCGGGTCGCTGAGGTCGAAGGCCACGCCCGGCATGAAGAGGCGATCGAAGTAGCCCTTCAGCATCGCCGGCAGGCCGAAGCACCAGGTCGGGAAGCAGAAGACGATCGCCTCGGCCCGCTGAAGCCGCTCGATGTACGGCTGCGCAGGACCTCCTGATGCAACGCAGCATGAAAGCTGGTTTCGACCGGATGGCAATAGACGACGAGCACTCGCATGGTGTGTTTGACCGCTTAATCAGAGCAACTGGTCAGGTTATGCAAGCGACGTGCCAATCCCGTTGCACTAAGACGGGGCGCTGCTCCCTCTCCCGGAGGGAGAGGAAAAAGACTAGACCTTGATGCCGCAGCCGCCCAGCACGAATGCCACCAGCTCGCGCGCGATCGGCTCGCGGTCGATCGGTGCATCCGTCGGCAACCCGAGCATCACGCGCGTCTGCAGCGCGTAGTCGGCATAGCTCTGGGTCATGGCCCAGATGTGCATCAGCAACAGCCGTGCGTCCAGCGGTCGCATCAGGCCGCGGGCGATCCAGCCGTTGATGATGTCGACCTTCTTCTGCGTCCAGGTCCGCGCGTTGGGCCAGTAGCGCTCGAGGTTGCGACCCCCGTCGAGCACCTCGCGCGTGAAGATGCGCGAGATCTCGGGGTTGTCGAAAGCGTGGTCGAGCTTCTTGCGGATGTACTCGCCCAGCACCGCGCCCGGGTCGCCAGCGTGGTTCTCGAACGAGAACACCACCTTCCAGTCGTGCAGCACCTGCATCAGGAGCTCTTCGTAGAGCTCTTCCTTGCCGGGGATGTAGTAATGGAGCTGGGGCTTGGTCAGCCCCGCGCGCGCAGCGATGGCCTGCGTCGAGGTGCCCTTGAGCCCGTGCAGGCTGAACTCGGCGATGGCCGCCGTGCGGATCGCCGCGAGGATGCGCTCGCGCCCGGGCCGCGCCCGCGACAGCGGGCCGTTGGGCGCCGGCATCTGCTGCGCATCCACTGCCGCGGAGGAAAGAGAGTCGGTGGTCATCGTTTTCGGCAGGACTTGCCGCGTGGCGATGGTAGCGCTTGCCCGAAACGCTGCGCCGCCGCATGCTTGCAGGCGTGCTGCATGACCGCATGCGCACTGGGCATCGAAAGGGTGCGTCGCAACGGCATGGTTCCAGTATCGTCTCGCCCCTTCGCCACACCATCGTCAACAGGAGTCCCTATGTATTTCGCCTCCAGATTTCGCGCTTTCGCAGGCGCGGCCGCGTTGCTCGCCGCCAGCGCAGTGGCGCACGCGCAGACCGCCTTGCCCAACGTCGTCATCCTCGCGACGGGCGGCACCATCGCTGGCGCGGGCGCCTCGGCGGCCAACAGCGCCACCTATTCGGCCGCCAAGGTGCCGGTCGACAAGCTGATCGCTGGCCTGCCCGAACTCTCGAAAGTGGCCAACGTGCGAGGCGAGCAGGTATTCCAGGTTGCTTCGGAAAGCCTGACCAACGACAACCTGCTGGTGCTGGCCAAGCGCGTCTCGGCGCTTGCCAAGCAGCCCGACGTCGACGGCATCGTCATCACGCACGGCACCGACACGCTGGAGGAGACCGCCTACTTCCTGACCCTCACCGTCCACACGCCCAAGCCCATCATCGTCGTCGGCTCGATGCGACCGGGCACCGCACTGTCGGCAGACGGTGCATTGAACCTGTTCGACGCTGTGAACGTGGCCGCCAGCAAGGATGCAGTCGGCAAAGGCGTGCTGGTGACCATGAACGACGAGATCCAGACCGGTCGCGACGTCAGCAAGACGGTCAACATCAAGACGGAAGCCTTCAAGAGCCAATGGGGACCGCTCGGCATGATCGTCGAGGGCCGCAACTACTGGTTCCGCGCGCCCGCCAAGCGCCACACGATGCAGTCCGAGTTCGACATCGACACCATCACCGCGCTGCCGCCCGTCGAGATCGCCTATGGCTACCAGAGCGTGCCGGCGACATCCATCGAGGCACTGTCGAAGAGTGGCATCAAGGCGCTGATCCACGCCGGCACCGGCAACGGCTCGGTGGCCGACCGCATCGTGCCGGTGCTGCAGAAGGTGCGCGGCGACGGCATCATCGTCATCCGCAGTTCACGCGTCCCGGACGGCTTCGTGATCCGCAACGCGGAGCAGCCCGACGACAAGTACGACTGGGTGGTTGCGCACGACCTGCGTCCGCAGAAGGCGCGCATCCTGGCGATGGTGGCGCTGACCAAGACCAGCGACACCAAGGAACTCCAACGCATCTTCTGGGAGTACTAGGTACTAGCCCCCGCTCCGGGAAGGCGCGCTCCTGCGCGACTTCCCTCGCGGGTCAGTACTTGATGCCGCGCTTGTCCTGTCGGCCCTCTTGCTTCGTGTCGCGCTTGTCCTGGCGGCACTCGGCGTTGCTTTGGTTGTTCTCCGCCCTGCAGTCGATCTTGGTCGAGCGCGACTCCTGTTTGGCCGCCTGATTCACGTTCCTTCCTTGCTGGCGCTGCTGCGACTGGTCGGTTGCCAGTGCCGCGCCCGACAGGACGAGAAGTCCGCAGGCTGCCAGTGTGCCGATGGTCCGGCTCCAACATTCGCCTCTTGCGTCGATCATTTGCATGCTCCTGTTGTGCGACCGCTCATCGGCCGATCCGTCGAAAAGGGCGAGAACCTCAATGTGCAGCATGCGGGCGCACGCACGCGTGTCATTCCAGCTTCGAAATCTTGGACCCTTGCAAGCTCACGTCCGCCATCAGGCCGCTATTGGTCGACACATAGGCGACCACCGGCGCCTGCGCGGTCAATGTGCCGACGCCCGCCTCTGCACCCGTTTTCATGACCGCCACGGATGCGTCGACGCCGGCCGTCCATCCCTTGCTGGCGATGAATTTGTCGAGGGCGTCCTGTGTCATGAACATCAGGATCACGGCCTTGGACTGCGCGCCCGCCGTCAGTCCGATCGAGGCGGAGGCCATCTTGTAGTAATCCACGGTGCGGTTGGCCATGCGCAGGCTGCCCTCGCCGTACTCGCCACCAATGATCAGCCCGCCTGCCGCGACGGCGGGAAAGACCAGCACGCCCCGAGACTTCTGGGCCAGCTCGCGCGAGCCCGGAGACTGGGTGTACAGGCGCGTGAGCGCCGCTTCCGACTTCGCGTCGATATCCCGGCGCTTGGCGGCCTCTTCCTGGGGTGACTTGGACGCACATCCGACCGCCAGAGTGACCACAACGCCCGTGGCAGCGACAAGGAAGCTTCGACGAGACATGATCCGCTCTCCTTTGACTCGGGAGGCTCAATGTCTTCCTGCAGGCAGGAAAAAGCAAGCTGGCATGTCCGCTCACCTACTCTCTCGAAGGGGGCAATACTTGCGGCCCATTCCGCAGGGCCGTGGTATTCCCAGAAGAGAAGGCGCTTGCCCGCTCGCTCTTAAAATGACCGGTTCGCCGCGTCGGGCACTTTCCCGGCCGCGGTCATCAGGCCCAACATGCTGACCTTCCAACAAATCATTCTCAAGCTCCAAGCCTACTGGGCCGACCAGGGTTGCGCGTTGCTGCAGCCGTACGACATGGAGGTCGGCGCCGGGACTTCGCACACCGCCACCTTCCTGCGCGCACTGGGGCCGGAACCGTGGAAGGCCGCTTACGTCCAGCCGAGCCGGCGGCCCAAGGATGGGCGCTATGGCGAGAATCCGAACCGCCTGCAGCACTATTACCAGTACCAGGTGGTGCTCAAGCCCGCACCGAGCAACATCCTCGAGCTGTACCTCGGCTCGCTCGAGGCGCTGGGCTTCGACCTGAAGAAGAACGACATCCGCTTCGTCGAGGACGACTGGGAGAACCCGACGCTCGGCGCATGGGGCCTCGGCTGGGAGGTGTGGCTCAACGGAATGGAGGTGACGCAGTTCACCTACTTCCAGCAGGTCGGCGGCATCGACTGCCGGCCGATCACCGGCGAGATCACCTACGGGCTCGAACGGCTCGCGATGTACCTGCAGGGCGTGGACAACATCTACAACCTGACGTGGACCGACGGACTCAGCTATGGCGACGTCTACAAGCAGAACGAGGTCGAGCAGTCGACCTACAACTTCGAGCACAGCGACGCCGACTTCCTCTTCACCGCCTTTGCCGCGCACGAGAAGCAGGCGAAGAACCTGATGGAACACAAGCTTGCGCTGCCGGCCTACGAGCAGGTGCTGAAGGCCGCGCACAGCTTCAACCTGCTGGACGCGCGCGGCGCGATCAGCGTGACCGAACGTGCGGCCTACATCGGCCGCATCCGCAATCTCGCGCGCAGTGTCGCGCAGAGCTACTACGAGAGCCGCGAACGGCTCGGATTCCCGATGGCGCCGCGCGAGTGGGTCGCACAGATCACGAAGAAGGCGGCCTGAGCACATGACCGACAAGAACAACCTGCTCGTCGAACTCTTCGTCGAGGAACTCCCGCCCAAGGCGCTGAAGAAGCTCGGCGATGCCTTTGCCACCGTGCTGCGCGACCAGCTTGTCGCACAGGGGCTGGCCGATGCCGGTTCTGTGCTGACCGCTTTTGCTTCGCCGCGCCGGCTCGCCGCGCACCTGACGAACGTGTCGGCGCAGGCTGCCGACAAGGCCGTCTCGCAAAAGCTCATGCCCGTGACCGTGGGCCTCGATGCCTCCGGCAATGCGACGCCCGCGCTGCTCAAGCGGCTGGGCGCGCTTGGCGCCGATGCGTCGGCCGTGCCGGGGTTGCGCCGTGCCATGGACGGCAAGGCCGAGGCGCTGTTCTACGAAAGCACCGCCAAGGGCGCGACACTGGCCGAAGGCCTGCAGAAGGCACTGTCGGAGTCGATCGCCAAGCTGCCGATCCCGAAGGTCATGAGCTACCAGCTCGAAAGCGGCTGCGAACTACCGGGCTGGACCAGCGTCAGCTTCGTGCGCCCGGCGCACGGCCTGGTCGCGCTGCACGGCGACGCGATCGTCCCCGTCGAGGTGCTCGGCCTGAAGGCCGGTCGCGAGGCACACGGGCACCGCTTCGAGGCGGCCGTCGATCCGATCGTGCTTCGCGACGCCAACAGCTATGCACAGCAACTGACCGACGATGGCGCCGTCATCCCCGGCTTCGAGGCACGCCGCTCCGAGATCGCGCGCCAGCTGGCCGAAGCCGCGGTCAAGGTCGGCGGCAACACGCAGCCGATCCTCGACGACGCGCTGCTCGACGAAGTCACCGCGCTGGTCGAGCGACCGAACGTGCTGGTGTGCGAGTTCGAGCGCGAGTTTCTCGATGTGCCGCAGGAGTGCCTCATCCTCACGATGAAGGCCAACCAGAAGTATTTCCCGCTGCTCGACGCGGCCGGTCGCCTGACCAACAAGTTCCTCGTCGTCAGCAATATCCGGCCCGACGATGCGAGCGCCGTGATCGGCGGCAACGAGCGCGTGGTGCGTCCGCGCCTCGCCGATGCCAAGTTCTTCTTCGACCAGGACCGCAAGAAGTCGCTGGCCTCGCGGGTCGAATCGTTGGCCAAGGTGGTCTATCACAACAAGCTCGGCACGCAGGGCGAAAGAGTCGAGCGCGTGATGCGCATCGCGCGCGGTCTTGCTGAAAAGCTGGGCGACGCCGCGCTGGCGCGCCAGGCCACGCAGGCCGCGCAACTCGCCAAGGCCGACCTCGTGACCGACATGGTTGGCGAGTTCCCCGAACTGCAGGGCATCATGGGCCGCTACTACGCGCTGCACGACGGACTCGATGCCGCAGTCGCCGATGCGATCGAAGACCACTACAAGCCGCGTTTTGCCGGCGACGAGCTGCCGCGCAACCCCGTGGGCGTCGTGGTGGCGCTGGCCGACAAGCTCGAGACGCTCGTGGGCATGTTCGGCATCGGCAACCTGCCGACCGGCGATCGCGATCCCTTCGCGCTGCGCCGGCATGCGCTGGGCGTCATCCGCATGCTGAGCGAGCGCAACCTGCCGCTCGAATTGCGCGCAGTGCTCGGCGAAGCCTTTGCCGCTTTCGGCGCACCCAAGGCCGGCGATGTCGCGTTGACCGACCCGACCGACGCGCTCGAAGCCTTCATCTACGACCGCCTTGCCGGCACCTTGCGCGAGCAGGGCGCCAGTGCGCAGGAAGTCGAAGCGGTCCTGGCACCACGCCCGCAGCGCCTCGGCGAAGTGCCGAAGCTGCTCGCCGCCGTGCGCGCCTTCGCCGCACTGCCCGAAGCGCCCGCGCTCGCCGCGGCCAACAAGCGCATCGGCAACATCCTGAAGAAGTCGCCCGAAGCCGACGCCCACGTCAGCGAGCTGCTTCTGCAGGAGCCCGCCGAGAAGGCGCTCCACGCGGCCATGCAGCGGATCGTGCCGCAGGCCAACGCGCAATTCGAGGAAGGCGACTACACCGCGTCGCTCCAGACCCTGGCCGCGTTGCGCGAGCCCGTCGACGCATTCTTCGATGGCGTGATGGTCAATGCCGAACAGTCCGACCTGCGCCTCAACCGTCTCGGCCTGCTGATGCTGCTGCACAACGCGATGAACCGCGTCGCGCAACTCGAACGTCTCGCTGCCTGAACAACGATCGGCACGTCATGAAACTCGTCATCCTCGACCGCAACGGCAGCCTCAACGTGCATCGCGAGGACTTCGTGAAGAGCGACATCGAATGGACGCCGCTGCCCGGCGCGCTCGAAGCCGTCGCGCGCCTCAACCATGCGGGCTGGCACGTCGTCATCGCGTCGAACCAGTCCGGGCTTGGGCGTGGCCTGTTCGACGTCGCATCGCTGAACGCCATGCACGCCAAGATGCACAAGATGCTGGCGGCCGTCGGAGGCCGGGTGGAAGCCGTCTTCTACTGCCCCCACAGCCCCGACGAGGGCTGCGATTGCCGCAAGCCCAGGCCGGGCCTGTTCCTCCAGATCGGCGAGCGCTACGGCGTCGACCTGGCCCACGTGCCCACGGCCGGCGACAGCCTGCGCGATCTTCTGGCCGGCGCGTCCGCCGGCTGCGAGCCGCACCTGCTGCTCACCGGCATGGGCGCTGCCTGCCGGGGCGTGCCGCTGCCGCCCGAATACCCGCCCAACACCATCGTGCACGAGGACCTTTCCGCCTTCGTCGAATTCCTGCTCAAGCGAGAAGAGCAAGCTGCCCTGAAGGTCGCCGTCTGATGTCCCTGATCCGTTCCATCGTCCACGCGCTGTGGATGCTCGTCACCGTGATCCCCTGGGGGATCATCATGTGCGTCTGCTCCATCTGGCGGCGCGGCATTCCGCTCTACTGGATGGCCGTGCAATGGCTCAACTGGGCGATTGGCGGCGCGCGCGTGCTGCTCGGCATCCGCGCCCGCGTCACCGGCATGGAGAACCTGCCGACCGACAAGCTCGCCGGCGCGGTGCTCCTGGTCAAGCACCAGTCCACCTACGAGACCTTCCTCATGCCCACGCTGATGCCGCATCCGCTGGCCTTCGTGTTCAAGAAGGAACTCATCTACGTGCCTTTCTTCGGCTGGGCCATGGCGCGGCTCGACATGATCCACATCGACCGCAGCCAGCGCACGCAGGCCTTCAACAAGGTCGTCGCGCAAGGGCGCAAGCTGCTGGAGCAGGGCATCTGGATCATCATGTTCCCCGAGGGCACGCGCATTCCGCGCGGCCAGCAGGGCATCTACAAGACCGGCGGCACGCGGCTCGCATGCGAGACCGGCGTGCCTGTCATCCCCGTTGCCGTCACCTCGGCCAAGGTCTGGCCGCGGAAGGCTTTCATCAAGCGCCCGGGTGTAGTCGACGTGTCGATCGGCCCGGCCATCTCCAGCGTCGGCCGTCGCCACGACGAGCTGATGCGCGAGGTCGAGGCCTGGATCGAAGGCGAGATGCGCCGCCTCGACCCCGAGGCCTACGCGCCTGAGCCTTCGACGGCATCGACCACCGCCTGAAGCTGGGTCCGTCCTACATGCGCAGCCTGCGGCAGTTCACGCTCGATCTCTTCGATGCTCCTGCAGGCGAGCCGCCGCCGGTCGCCCGCGCGCCCGAGGTCCCGCCGCCACCCGGCGGGCATCCGCCCTCGATCTCGCTGGAAGACGCACTGAGCCCCGCGAGCTTCGTGCATCCGCGCGCCACGCGCGAAGTCATGCTGGGCCATGCCCGCGTGGCCTACGAGTTCACGCGCGGCAAGCGCCGCACCATCGGCTTCGTCGTCGGTGCCGAGGGCCTCTCGGTTCGCGCGCCGCGCTGGGTGGCGCTGCGCGACGTCGACGCAGCCGTGCTCGAAAAGTCCAGCTGGATCCTGCGCAAGCTGACCGAGACACAGCAACGCCATCAGCGACTCGAAGCTGCGCGCATCGAGTGGAAAGACGGCGTCACCTTTCCCTTCCTTGGCCAGGACGTGACCGTCCGCCTCGACCCGCACCACGCCTTCGAGGGCATCGGCGCGGTGCTCGATGCAGGCACGGAGACCGGAGCACGCACCCTGCGCCTCGCGCTGGCGAACAACGCCACCCCTGCGCAGATCCGGGACGCCGCGCAAGCGTGGCTCATGCGCCAGGCGCGTCGGATCTTCATCGAACGGCTCGATCACTTCGCACCGCGCCTCGGCGTGAAATGGAAGAAGCTGTCGCTGTCGAACGCATCGACGCGCTGGGGCAGCGCGAGCGCGGACGGCGCGATCCGGCTGCACTGGCGGCTGGTGCATTTCCGCATGTCGGTGATCGATTACGTGGTGGCGCATGAGCTGAGCCATCTGCGCGTGATGGACCACAGTGCGCGGTTCTGGGAGACCGTCGAAAGCGTGATGCCGGACTACGAGCTGCTGCGCAAGCAGCTCAAGGACGAGCCGGTGCCGCGTTGGTGAGAGCACACGACGCTTCGAACGCCTGACCCTTCCTCCCTGGAGCTTTCCTTGCCATCCAAAATCGCTCGCGTTGCACTGTCGGCTTCGGCCGCTGCGATCGGAAGCATTGCAGCCTATTGGACCCTTCTCGCGATGCGCCAGGGACACATCCTGTTCGACGCTCGCAAGCATCCGGTCGTCCACCTGTCCGACGACTTCTCCACCTACTCCCACACGGTGCCGGGCGGGATGGTCCGAGGCTATGTCTACCATCCCCACGGCGAAGAGGCGCTGCAGGACCTCTTCATCTACTTCGCGGGTCGAGGCGAGGACGTCCGCGCCACGGCCCAGGCGCTGCACTGGCTTCCGGAAGGCTTCGGATTCGGTGCGGTCAACTATCGGGGCGTGGCCGATTCGGAGGGTCATCCTTCCGAGATCGCATCCGTCAAGGACGCGAGCCAGTTCGCCGATCACCTTCGCCGCGCCTTCCCGCATGCACGGCTGCACGTCGTCGGTCGAAGCCTGGGGACTGGCGTGGCCATCCAGCTCGTGGCGCGACAGGACTTCTCGAGCCTGCAACTGGTCACGCCCTACGACTCGATGCTGGAGGTGGCCAAGCGACGCTTCCCGCTGGTTCCGCTTTCCCTCCTGCTGCGCCATCAGTTCAACTCCCTCGCGCACAGCAAGGAGGTCGCCGCGAAGACACAGGTCCTGCTGGCCGAGTCGGACGATGTCGTGCTGCCGGAGCGTTCGGAGAAACTCATCGCCGCGTGGCCCACGCCCATCAGCGTGCAGACTATCGCCGGCTCCAACCACCGCAACATCATGGGCCTCGAGGCGACCTGGCTCCATCTCGTCGACTTCGCCTTGACGGCAGTCCTGCCGCAGCCGAAGTCCGCCTGAACCGCGCGGCGGCCGGCGGACTCAGTAAGATGCGGTTCCCGTCCCCGCACGAAGGCACGCACATGGGAAGAACCGCGCTCCGCTCCGCCGCATGGATCATCGCTGCTGTCTCGGGCCTTGCTTCGGCCCAGGGTGACGGCGGCAGCCAGACCCCCTGCGAGCTTCAATACAGCACCTGCAAGCAGACCGCCAGGGCCGACTACCAGTTTTGCAAGACCGCCAAGGAAAAGAGCTGCCGCCCGCACCTCAATGACGCCATGAAGGCTTGCTCGACAGCGCGCAACAGTTGCCAGCTTGCCGCCGGCGCGCGGGGCTGACTCAGGAATTGCCATTCCCGGCTGAACGCAACCTGCGCTCGGCCCGCTCGCGCAGGAGGTCGTAGATCGGCGGAATGCCGAGGAGGTTCATCACGACCATGGCGCCGAAGCAGGCGCCCAGCATCGGCAGCAGCAGGTTGACGCTGCCCGTCATCTCCACCGTCAGGCAGATGCCCGTCAGCGGCGCGCGGACGACCGCCGTGAAGAATGCCGCCAGTCCGACCACCGCGAAGGCGGTGGGGGATGCACCACCCGGAAACCACTGTTCGTACAGCCGCCCGAAAACGAGGCCGATCTGCGCCCCGAGCACCAGCATCGGCGCGAACAGGCCGCCGGGCGTGCCGGCCGCGTAGGACAGCGGACCGAGCAGGAAGCGGACCGCGAACAGCAGGCCGATCGCGGACAGCGACCCGGCGCCGGCGCCCAGCAGCGTCTGCTGCGTGATCGCGTCGCCGCCGCCCACCCATTCGGGCGCGAACCAGGCCAGGAGGCCGACCACGCCGCCGATCAGTGCCGCGCGCGCAATCACCGGCAATCCGTTGCTTCGATCGCCGACAGCCAGCGCGCCCAGGACGGCTCGCGTGTAGACGGCAGCCGCAAGCGCTGCAACGACGCCGAGCGCCATGTGGACCGGCACCGTCGCGAAGCCCGGGAAGTCCTGCTGCGGTACGGCGAAGTCCGGTTCAACACCCATGAAGACGCGCGCCACCGCGATAGCGCCCGCCGAGGCGCCCAATGCGGCGGCAGCGGTGCGTGTATCGAACCGTCGCAGGAGTTCTTCCAGCACGAACACCGCGCCCGCGATCGGCGCATTGAATGCCGTGGCGAGCCCCGCGCCGGCGCCTGCGGCGAAGAGCACCCGAGCGTCGATTTGACTGCGCCGGAACAGCCGGGCGAAGACGTCGGCGATCGAATGCCCCATCTGCACGCTGGGCCCCTCGCGCCCGAGCGCCAGTCCCGATCCGATGGCGAGCACGCCCCCGAGGAACTTGACCACTGCCGTGCGCACCGGCCTGCCCGGCTCGCCGCCGGCGATCGCCGCCTCGACCTCGGGGATGCCGCTGCCCGCGGCATTCGGGGAGATCCTGCTCACGAGGGCCGCCGCGGCAGCCGTCGCCGCTGCCGTGCAGGCGACGACGAGGGCCAGGCCCACGAACCCCTCCCGGTGCGCCAGCGCGATGAGGTCGCCCCGCAAGGTATCGGCCTGTTGAAGCAGCAGCCGGAACATGGCGCAGACGAGCCCGGTGACGCATCCCACGAGCAGCGACAGCAGCGCGAGGACCAGCGTGCCCGCTCGACTCTCGTTCGTATCCGAAGGCTTGGCCATGCTTGCTCCAGTCGGGAAGAGGCCCACACATTAGCCGAATTGACCTGAACGGCGACGGGAAGGACGTCCGCTCACGCGTTCGAGCGCTCACGCGCATAGCGACCCGGGGGCTCGCCCACGTGCCGGCTGAACGCCGTGCTGAAGGTGCTCGCCGAGCCGTAGCCGACGCGCTCGGCGACCTCCGCCACCCCGACATCGTCGCGGCGAAGCAGATCCTTGGCGATGGCCATTCGCCATGCGAGCAGGTATTCCATCGGCGGAATCCCCACGGCCCGCGTGAAGCGATCGAAGAAGACTGAACGCGAAAGAGCGGCCTTCTTCGCCAGTTGGGCCACGGTCCACGACCGTGCGGGATCGACATGCATCTGCCGCATCGCCATCGCCAGGCGTGCATCGGCAAGGCCGCGCAATAGCCCCGGGGGCGTTTCCTCGCCTGGGGTCGACCTCAGCGCCTCGATGAGAAGCACCTCGACGAGGCGCGTGAGCACGAGTTCGCGGCCTGGCCTGCGTTGGCCCGATTCCTCGCCGACGAGCCGCACGAGCTGCGACAGGCGCTCCACGCCGCGCACATGCACCAGCGCCGGCAGCAGCGACACCAGCAAATCCGCATTGGACGAGTCGAAGACGAAGTAGCCGCCGAGCAGGCGCACGTCGGGACGTCCACCGCGCGTGCCATGGCGAACCTCGCCCGTGGGCGCGGGCGCAACCTTCGGGTCGACCACTTGGGGCGTCGCGGGTTGGAGACTGGACAGCGTGAAGCCTGGCGTCGCCGGCATGAGCACGAAGTCACCCGCCTCCAGCGTGAGGGCATCCTGCCCGTCGACGGCGAGTCGACAACTGCCGTCGAGCACGGCGCAGAAGCTCGGCTGACCGAAGTCGGCGTAGCGAACACCCCAGCGGCCAGCGCCGGAGATGCCCTTCGAGAACACGGCACGTGGCTGGAGCAGCGTGATGATTTCAGCGAGTGGGTCTTTCATTTGCCGGACGATTGCCAATGAAATTCGGACTTTGCATTGTAGATAGTCCGACGTGCCATCGCTATCGTTCGCTGTCCTTCAAACCAACAGCGAAACCGCCATGAAAACCGTACTCATCACCGGCTGCTCTTCAGGCTACGGACTCGAGACCGCACGCCATTTCCACTCGCAGGGCTGGAACGTCATCGCCACCATGCGAACACCGAAGGAGGACAGCCTGCCCCGGTCCGACCGCATGCGCGTCCTGGCACTCGACGTGACCAGGCCCGAGAGCATCGCCGCCGCCATCGAAGCGAGCGGCCCCATCGACGTGCTCGTCAACAACGCGGGCATCGGACTCATGGGCGCCTTCGAGGCCACGCCGATGACCACGACGCGCGAGGTTTTCGAGACCAACACCTTCGGCGTGATGGCAATGACGCAGGCCGTGCTGCCCCAGTTCCGTGCGCGGAAATCGGGCGTGGTGGTGAACGTGACCTCGAGCGCCACGCTGGCGCCCATGCCGATGGTCGCCGTCTACACCGCGAGCAAGACGGCCATCGAAGGGTTCACCGCATCGCTCGCGTTCGAGCTCGAGGCGTTCGACGTGCGCGTGAAGCTGGTCGAGCCGGGCTACGCGCCGACCACTCGCTTCACGAGCAATGGCGGGCCGCGCATGGAGGGACTGATTCCCGAGCCGTACATGCCGTACGCCCGGCAAATCTTCGCGTCCTTCGCGCAGCCTGCCGCGGTGACGACAGAGGCCGACGTGGCCGAGGCGGTGTGGCGTGCCGCGAACGATGCATCCGGGCGGCTCCGATTTCCGGCGGGTGCCGACGCAGTGGCGTTGGCTCAGCTGAAGTGAGGCCTCGCAGGTACCGCGTCGCGCTCGCCGCCGCACTCCTTGCGCCGATGATTGACTACGGCCGGTTGGCTGCCGAGATCACGATCTCGACGCGGCGGTTCTTCGCCTTGCCCTGAGGCGTGGCGTTGCTCGCCACAGGGCGCGCATCGCCGAAGCCCTGCGCCGAGATCGAGTTCTGCGGCACGCCCTTCGACGTGAGGTAGCGGGCGACGCTGTCCGCCCGCGCCGACGAGAGTTCGAGATTGGACGGGAAGCGACTCCGCAATGCCGGCCCGATGGGCTCGTTGTCGGTGAAGCCCTGGACGATGATCTGCTGACCCGGCAGATTGGAAAGCGTCGGCGCGATCTTGGTCAGCGTTTCCTCCCCCTTGGGGCTGAGGTTCCAGCCGCCTTCGGGGAAAAGGATCTCATTGACCAAGGTCACCTTGAGCTCGTTCTGCAACTGCGTGATCTGTGCCTGATCGCTGCTCAACTCGCCCGAGAGCTTCTGGTTGAGCGCCGCGTAGGTGTTGGCTTTGCTCACCTCGGTGTTGTAGGTCTTGTCGGTCACGCAACCTGCGGCCATCAGGGCGGCGCAGAGCACCAGGCTGAGCTTGATCGATTTCATGCTTTCTCTCCACGGTGGTTGAACAAACACGATGCGAGCGCCGCTTTGCGCCCGACAGCTTCATCGGAATCTTTGCGCGACAGGTCGCCAATGAGAATGGGGTCGAAGGGCAAAGCGGTTGCCCGAAAGGGAAGCGCAGTGCTTTAGTACTGTGGACTTACAGGCGTGTTGCGTGGATCATCCGTGTAACGACGCTTGCAATTTGACCGAACGATGGGTATTCAGACTGAGGGGCCTTCAAGGCGCGATCCTTGCGCAGGGTCCTCGGCCGCGACGCTTCGGGGTCGACGCTTGGAGGGGTGGCTCGTTGCGGTTTGCTGCCTGCTGTTCGCCCCGGCCGGCATGGCCGCTGACGCCCGGAACGTGCTCGTGCTCTATTCGAATGGCCGTCTGGTGCCGGCCAACGTCGATGTCGAGCGCGGATTGCGAGCCACGATCCACGATACCGCCGCGCAACCTGTGGAGGTCTTCACCGAGTTCCTCGACTATCCAGAGTTCGTCGGCGACGACTACGAGAACACCGTTGCGACCTACCTGCAGCACAAGTACGCCGATCGAACGCCCGACCTCGTCATCGCCGTGGCTCGGCAATCGCTCGACTTCCTGCTGAACCATCGCGCGCATCTGTTTCCCGGTGTCCCGATCATCCATACGGCCGCGTTCAGGACCTACCCCGATCCGTTCCCGGTGCTGCCACCTGACGTGGTCGGTGTACCGGTCGAGTACGACCCTGCCGGCACGATCGAACAGGCGCTGCGGTGGCATCCGAAGGCGCACCATCTTCTTGTCGTGACCGGCGCGATGCCGCGCGATCGCGAATGGGAGGCGATGCTGCGTGGGGCCTTCGCGCAGTTCCGGGGGCGGCTGGCCGTCGAATTCCTGGCCGGCGCGTCGACCGAGGAGCTCCTGAAGCGCCTCCATGCGCTGGATGGCGATTGGATCGTCTTCACGCCGGGCTTCTACCAAGGCGGCGACACGCTCAAGTACACCGCGCGCGAATCGGTCCAGTTGATCGCCCGTGCGGCCAACGCGCCGGTCTACGGCCCCTTCAGCAGCTTCGTCGGCACCGGCGCCGTGGGCGGCCGTGTCCCGAGTTTCGAGGCCACGGGCCGTCAGGCCGGGCAGATCGTCAACAGCCTGCTCGACGGCGTGTCGCCCGCGTCACTCAACCTGCCCAGGGCCATACCCAACGAGCTGAACGTCGACCTGCGGCAGACACGTCGATGGGGCATCGCCGACGCGGACATCCCTCCCGACGCGGTGGTCCAGTTCAGGCAGCCCACGTTCTGGGAGGCGAACCGGACGGTGGCCGTCATCGGCGGCACCGTGATCCTGCTGCAGGCCGGGCTCATCGCCTCGCTCATGCTGGAACACCGCCGTCGCCGCAAGGCCGAGACAGCGCTGGTGCAGCTCGGGGGCGAACTCGCGCATGCATCGCGCCTGGCGACCGCGGGAGAATTGACGGCCTCGATCGCTCACGAGATCAATCAACCGCTGGCGGCCATCCTGACCAACGCCGATGCTGCTGAAATGCTTCTGCAGTCCGGCGCTGATCGGCGCGAGGACCTGCGCATGATCCTGACCGACATCCGGCGCGACGACCTGCGCGCCAGCAATGTCATTCGGCGCCTGCGCACGCTCCTGTCGAACAAGGAGATCGACCACCAGATACTCGACCTCGCCGAAGTCGTCACCGACGCCTGCGCGATCCTCCAGGCTGAAGCCCGGCGCAGGGAGGTGACGCTCCTCGTGCGAAGCACGCCGACGACTGGCCGTGTCTTCGGCGATCCCGTGCAGGTTCAGCAGGTGCTCATCAATCTTGCGCTCAATGCGATGGACGCCGTCGCGGAGATGCCCGAGGACCGGCGCACTGTCGTCGTGTCGGTCCAGTCGGAGGCCGGAAGACTGGCCATGACCGTGCGCGACCGGGGCCCGGGCATCGCCCCGGAACACCTTTCCAAGCTCTTCGATTCGTTCTTCAGCACCAAGCGCCGAGGCATGGGATTGGGTCTCTCGATCGCGCGGACCATTGTCGAAGCGCATCGGGGCCGCATCCGCGTGGAGAGCGATCCCGTCAACGGCACCGTCTTTACCGTCTCGTGGCCCGTGCATGATGAAGGCAGTATTCCGACCGCCGCCCTCGCATGAACATCACTTTACCGCTCATTCATGTTGTCGATGACGACGAGTCGCTGCGCAGTGCGCTGCTGCGCTTGCTCGAGATGGCCGGCTTCGAGGCGCGCGGGTACGCGTCGGCTGGCGAGTTCCTGTTGCATCGACCGCCCGATCGTCCGAGTTGCCTGCTGCTGGATGTCCGCATGCCCGGTCCTTCTGGCCTCGACCTTCAGGGCGCGCTGGAGGAAAGCGGCATCCCGCTGCCGATCGTCTTCCTGACGGGCCATGCGGATGTGCCTTCCACCGTGCAGGCCCTGAAGGGCGGGGCGGTGGACTTTCTGGAGAAACCGATCCAGCGCGATGCCTTGTTCGCGGCGCTCGACCGCGCACTCGCGCGCGATGCGGCACAAAGGGCAGTGAGCGCGGAGGCTGCGCGTCTGCGAGCCTTGTTCGCCACGCTCTCGACACGTGAACGGGAAGTCTTCGATCGCATCGTCGCTGGCAAGCTGAACAAGCAGATCGCCGACGAACTCGGCAGCAGCGAGCGCACCATCAAGACGCAGCGCGCGCAGCTGATGGTCAAGCTGGGCGCGGACTCGGCGGCGGAGCTCGGCGCCCTGGCCGAAAAGCTGAACCACAGCGCGACCTAGGCGAGAAGCACGCGGGCAGTCAGGCGCGACGATGCAATGCTCAACAAGATGGCCATGGGCGGCCTCTACTTCGGCGCCGGATTCAAGTTCTGAACGCAAGCATGACGGCCCATGCGGCACGCGCCGACTCGTGAAGAGAGGCGTTCTGCTTCCCTTTCGGGCAATGGATCTGCCCTTCGACCCAGTTACCTTTCGCACGCCGACGCGCAATGATGAACTCAGCCTGAACGCAGCCTCGCCGATCGGGCAATCCGGCAACGCAAGCTTCGGCACTTGCCCCCACCGCAGAGAAGGAGTCGCGCATGAACATGCTCCCATCGCACTTCTCGCGACGGCGTGGTCACCCGCGCGATGCCTCCCCGCAATGACATCGATCCCGACCCGCGTAGTACTCGTGGTGGACGACGACGACAGCATGCGCCAGGCGATCGAGCGGTTGCTCATGGCCGCCGGCCTGAAGACCGCGACCTATGCCTCGG
The DNA here is from genome assembly GCF_056400665.1 of Variovorax sp. P5_A3. Taxonomy (NCBI): domain Bacteria; kingdom Pseudomonadati; phylum Pseudomonadota; class Betaproteobacteria; order Burkholderiales; family Comamonadaceae; genus Variovorax; species Variovorax sp. P5_A3. Next base: position 32,402 of record NZ_JBFUKW010000048.1, read on the forward strand.
CGGAAGCATTGCTGGCGAGCGGCCCGATGATGGACGCGGACTGCGTCGTGAGCGATTTCCATCTGCCCGGCATGTCCGGCCTCGATTTGCTGGCCGAATTGCGCAGACGCGGAAATTGGCCGCCGGTCATCGTGATCACCGCACATGACGCCCCGCAGCTGCGCGACGAGGCGATGCGACGCGGCGCATCGGGCTATCTCGCGAAGCCGTTCCACAGCAAGGACCTGCTGGCCGCGATCGACGTGGCGGTGCAGGCCGGCCGCATGCCGTAAGGTACGGGGCGCTGACCGACGCGCCCCATGCGTCCCACTTCCATTGATCTCAACTCCCCGGAGCACAGTGATGACCCTCACCTTGAATCGAATCAGCTGTCGGCTCGGCCTGGCCCTGCTCGCGGCAACGGCGCTGCTGGGCGCCGAAAGCGCGGCCCTGGCACAGGACAACAAGCCCGCGCCGGTGGCCGCACCCGCGAAGGACTTCAAGGACGAGCGCGCGCTCGCGATGCTCAAGGGCATGAGCGACACGCTGGCCGGCGCGAAGACCCTGGCCTTCAAGGTGCGCGGCATCGTGCCGACGCCTTCGCCGACAGGGCAGTTCGTGAGCCTTCTCGCATCGTCGCGCGTGGTGATGCAGCGGCCCGACAAGCTCTTCGTCGAAGCGCGCGGCGACTTGTTCCCGAGCGACAACTTCTATGACGGCAAGTCGGTCACCGTGATCACCGCCGATCGCAAGTTCTTTTCGCAGCGCGACGCCGCGGGCGGCGCGATCGAGGCGCTGATGCAGAGCACGCAGCCAGGCTCCGACGCCACAGCCCCCTTCCTCGACCTGCTGGTTGCGGACCCGTATGCATTCCTGACGAAAGACCTCGCCAGCGCCTTCTGGGTTGGCCGGACGACCATCGGCGGCGTCAAGACCGAGCACCTGGCATTTACCGCGCCGGGGTTGGACTGGGAGGTCTGGGTCGGCAGCGCGGACAAGCTGCCGCACCTGCTGATCGTTTCCTACCGCTCGGGCGAACGCCAGCCGACCTTCACGGTCGAGCTCTCCGAATGGAAACTCAATGCGCCGGTGCCCGCGAAGACCTTCATCGCCACCATCCCGCCGGGCGCCGCGAAGCTCGAGTTCAAGCAGATGGGCCCTGCCAAGTGACCACATCAAGGAGCATTGCGATGAAACAGATCAAGACACTCATCTTCGGCGCGGCCGTCGTGGCCGGCGCCCTCGTTCCCCTGTCCGACGCGAACGCGTGGATCGCGGCCGCCGGCGGATGGCGCGGCGGCGCGGTGGCGGTCGGCGGCTACCACCCCTACCACCCCTACTATCGTCCCGCGGGCTGCTATGGGTGCGGCGCCGCCGTCGGCGCGGTCGCGGGCATGGCGGTGGGCGCAGCGATCGCCGATGCGAGCCGTCCCGCCACGGTGGTGGTGCAGCAGCCGGCGGTGGTCGTGCAACCGGCCCCCTATATGGTGCAGGGCGACATGCCGCTCGGCACACAGATTGCCGCGTTGCCCGTCGGCGCTCGCAGCATGGTGGTGAACGGCGCCAACTTCTACCAGTTCGGCAACACCTGGTACAAGCCGTACTTCGGTTCCAGCGGCGTGTATTACGAGGTCGTGCCCGCGCCGTGACCGACACTTCGCCCGTCGACCCCATTCCCGACTGCGTCCCATCGCGCGATCATGCGAATGAAGGTAACGGGCGATCCCCTTCCGCCCGAATCCACACCGCCGTCAATTCTTCGGCATCACCCTAGGAGATCGTCATGAAGCGCTACTTGCTCGCCGCGACAGCCACGTTGGGCATTCTCGGAATGATTCCGTCTGCGTCCTGGGCAGTCACTTGCGCCAAGGGCGTCTACCGCGAGGGTTGCGCAGGCCCCAACGGCGCCGCAGTGGTCAAGAAGCCGGCACCGGCGCAGGTCACTTGCGCCAAGGGTGTGTACCGCGAGGGTTGCGTCGGGCCGAATGGCAACGCGGCGGTTCGCAGGCGCTACTAGCGACCGCGATCCCTCGGGACCGCATTCTCTTGATCGGACCGTCCCGGCAAGGCCGACGGTCCTTCTTCGCCCGCATGGCGGTCCACCAGGAACATGGTGACCAGCCTACGTTCGCCCAGGGTTTCGGCGAGCACCAGGAAGGCGAAATAGGGAATGAGCACCAGCAACAGCACGAGTACGCCGGCCAGCAGTTCCAGCAGTCCCGGGCCGAACAGTTCGCTCAAGGAGTCACCCATAGAGCGGCCGCGAAACCAGCCGACCACGATCTCCTCCACGATCGACAGGACGACCAGCAGCGCAACGAAGGCAAGGGCCTTGATCAGCGTCGGCCAGATGAGCGGCCCTTTACGCTTGAGCTCTCCGAGCTTCAGTGCTTTGCCGACCATCATGAACTTGGCAAGCAGCAGCGCCTTCACGATGGCAACGCCCCAGTACCCGAAGTGGATCCCGTGGTCACGAAGTACCGCCGCCTTCATGAGGTTCATCGCGGCGAGGGTCACGAACAGATACGCCGTGACGATCGCGACTTCCTTGAGCTCGTTGGCAATCCGCTCCTTCACGGCCGCCTTGGACTCGATGTCGGATCCCATGGCCTTCTCCTTGCTCAGGTCCCGCTGCCCCGGCTTCCCGTCTGCAGCAGCTGGAGTGCCTTCTCGACACTGAGCGAGCCCGGCACCTGGCTCGGCGGGTAGTCAATGTTGGTGGCCTTGGTAGCCATGCGTCTCTCCAGTTCTGCGGTTCTTGGCCGCTGCATCCTGACAGAACAACCGGATGCCGAAAATAGGCATAAAGGGCAGTCGCGTTGCCCCAAAGGGCAGGCGCTTCACAGCCGTGCCGGCGCCACGGGCTTCTACGGTGGTGCTTCCCAATCGACGACGCGCGTCGCGCGCGGCGTCGCGTCCTCGCCTCAGCCAAATATGCGCATCACTCGGGCAACGCGTTCAGCACGTAGGCCGCCTCGATCAACGGCGATGGCGCGGTGCCGGCCGGGAAGCTCTGCCTGAACACATTGGCGATCTCGCCACTGCGATAGGTTTCGGCCAGGGCGCGGTTGACCGCGAGCCGCATGTCCGGGTCGCGACGCATCATCAGCGCATAGGTCTCCATCGACAGGTAGTCATCACTGAGCCGCAGCGTCGCACCGGCCGGACCGCCTGTCACTTCGCCCACGAGGATCAACCGATCGGTGGCGTAGGCATCGGCCCTTCCATCACGAACCGCGGCGATGCCGTCTGTGGAGGTCTGCACTGTCACGAGCACAGGCACCACACCGCGCGAAGACAGCCCCTTGAGCACCCGCTCGGTCGTTGTGCCCGGAATCACGCCGACCCGCTTTCCATTCAGGTCGACAGTGCGAGCGATGGGTGAGGACGCAAGCGACACGAACGAAGCGCCCTCGACCCAGATGGTGTTGCTGAAGTCGACCTGCTGCTCCCGGCTCAACGTGCGCGAGGTGCTGCCGCATTCGATGTCGACGCTGCCGTCACTGACAGCCTGCATCCGCGTCGTCGCGGTCACGGGAACCCATTGCACATCCAGCTTGGCGAGCTTGAGCTGCGATTGCAGGGAGCTGGCCACGCGCTTGCACAGCTCCACCGAATAGCCTGTCGGCGCACCGTCCGCGCCCTTGGAAGAGAAGGGCTTCGCATCCTCGCGATAGCCCAGCTTGAGCGTCTGCGTCTGTCCGATGCGGGCGAGAGAGTCTTTGGGTGGCCCCGCTGGCGGGCTGGCACAGGCGCCCAGCAGGGTCGAGATCAAGAGCGGCGTCACCAGCGACAGAATGCGCGAATCCATGCAGAGTCCTTTGGGAATGAACCGTTCCGGTGCTGAAGAGGCCGGGCCAGGCCGACCACTGCGCAGAGCTCACCGAAACGGCGCCGCGAAGCCGGCGCATTGTGAGGCCCAGTACCACCGCTTGGCAATCGCGATTCGCGGACGCGCCGCTTGCGGCCTCGTCGCGCAGATCCCGGCCACGCCGTACGCAACGGAGTGGGACGACGAGGTGTTTCCACAAACACCCGCCATCGACCAGCACGGCGAGGCGCCCTTCGCCAGGAGTTCGAGGCGATGTCGGGATCGAGCGCCTGAGGGCGCTACATTCCACCGCTGTGAAGACGTTCAAGGCCCACGAAGATTTGCTGAGGCTTGCGCCTGGTCAAAGCCTGAGACTGGTTGCACAGCACAACACGCTGGACGACGGACTGGATGGAGTGCTCAGCACATATGACTTTGCGGACCCGGCCGGGCGAATCGTTGCTCGCTACGAAGTGCACGACTTAGTCTGCGCGTTTCATCCGCCCTCAAGAATGTCGCAGCGCGTCCGGAGGCTTCCTTCTGCATCCATGCCAGTTCGGCGGCTTGAAGATGAGCCTGCCCCAGTGCAGCGCGACTCGGGCAACAATCGGCCAGGAGCCGACGGTCGCCGTCACCGTTCAAGCCGCCTTCGTTTAAGCTCTATCGACAAAGTTTTTTGAGGCTTCGCCATGCTCCAAATGCGACCCGGATGTGAGTGCTGCGACCGAGACTTGCCGCCGGATTCAGCCGATGCTCGCATCTGTTCCTTCGAGTGCACCTTCTGCAGCGACTGCTCAAACCGGCGCCTCGCCGGCACGTGCCCGAACTGCGGCGGGGAATTGCTGCCGCGCCCATCCCGGCCCGCCGTCAAGCTTGAGAAGTACCCGGGTTCGACCACGCGCGTGTTCAAGCCCGAAGGTTGCGCGGCAGCACCTTGACCTTCACTTCGCGCGCTCGGTCGCGCCGGCCGACTTGTGGTGAAACACCGGAGCGTCGGTACGAGCGTTCGTCGACCCGTCCTCGCTAGCCATGAAAATCGAGGAAGCACGCCCCTCCGATGCGCCAATGATTGCCTCCATTTTGCAAGAGGCGGCGCAGTGGCTCGTCAGCGGTGGCAGAGCGCTGTGGTCGGCAGTCGAGACTAGCCATGAACGCGTCCTTCAAGACACGAACGCTGGGCTCTACCACGTTGCCCGTGACGGCGAGCACTTGGCTGGGGTCATGAAGTTCGAGTTGGAGGACACCTTCTTTTGGCCCGAAGTTCTGCCGGGCACCTCGGCGTTCGTTCACAAGCTAGCCGTACGCCGAGCATGGGCGAAGA
>NZ_JBFUKW010000049.1:0-19205 GCF_056400665.1 Variovorax sp. P5_A3
GAAAGGTCCGGGCTCTTCATGCCGAAGCGGGCAGCCTGAAACGCCTGGAGGTCCTGCGCGTCGAGCGACTCCAGCGTCACGGCGGGCGACTGGGCCAGGCACCAGCCCATGAAGCCGCGCCACATCTCGCGATACACCTCGATCGATCCSGGYTGCCGCAGMGMRCCGCTCGCGCGCTGGTCGGAGAGCCACTGCKCGAAGGCRTCWCGCAGACCTGCCAGGGCAGGGCCTTCGTCAAAAAGGGGAAGAGTCGGCATTGGGTGAATATACTAACGCCGTGCGCAGACAACTGTTTCCCTTCCGTCGTGCTTGGTGTTTCTGCGCTTTCAAGTAGGTGATTTTGATTTGTCTGCCGTTAGTACATTCATCGAGGCTTTCGCTGTCGACTTACGAAATGTCAGGCAGAAGGGCTCCCCTCTGGACAGGCCGCTCGCTCGCCGCGTTATATGCTGGCGTCGATAGACACTGCCGCACAGCCAGAAAGCTTATGCAAACTCCGATGGCAATGCATTGCGGGAATGACAGGTCGAAACCTTGAGAGAGAACCTTCCATGACGGCATTGACGCCCAGTGCAGACGAATATGCGAACGTTCGCGCCGGTATCGTGGCCCTGCTGGAAGCAGCCCGAGGCGCCGCCGCGCGCACCGTCAATGCGCTGATGACCGCAACCTATTGGGAGGTCGGCCGACGCATCGTCGAATTTGAGCAAGGTGGCCAGGAGCGCGCCGCCTATGGCGAAGCCCTCATCGAACGCCTGGCGGCCGATCTGTCTTCCAGATTCGGCCGGGGATTCAGTCGGCAGAACCTGTGGCAGATGCGCCTCTTCTACACGGCTTGGTCCGCGAACCAGATTCCCCAGACACTGTCTGGAGAATCGGCCAGTCCCGCAAAAGTCCAGACGGTGTCTGGGACATCGCCCGACCTTCCCGCCCTCGCTCGCGCCTTTCCGCTCCCCTGGTCGGCCTATGTGCGCCTTCTATCCGTCAAGAACCCGCAAGCCCGTGCCTTCTACGAGACCGAGGCGTTGCGCGGCGGCTGGTCCGTGCGGCAACTCGATCGGCAGATCAACAGCCAGTTCTACGAGCGCACCGCACTGTCCAACAACAAGTCCGCAATGCTGCTCAAAGGCGAAGCGCACCAGCCTGACGACGCCATAACGCCCGAGCAGGCGATCAAGGACCCATTCGTGCTCGAGTTCCTGAACCTCAAGGACGAGTATTCCGAGTCCGAGCTCGAGGAGGGCCTGACGCAGCACCTGGCCGACTTTCTGCTGGAGTTGGGCGACGACTTTGCTTTCGTCGGCCGGCAACGTCGGCTACGCATTGACGACAGCTGGTTCCGCGTTGACCTCTTGTTCTTTCACCGTCGACTCAGGTGCCTGCTGATCATCGACCTCAAGGTTGGCAAGTTCAGCTATGCCGACGCCGGCCAGATGCACCTGTATCTGAACTACGCCCGGGAACATTGGACGAGACCCGGCGAGAACCCACCCGTGGGCTTGATCCTTTGCGCAGAGAAGGGTGCCGCTGAAGCGCACTATGCGCTCGAGGGTTTGCCCAACAAGGTGCTGGCAGCCGAGTACCAAACCATATTGCCGGATGAAAAGTTACTCGCCGAGGAGTTGGACAAGACTCGTCGTGAATTGCAGGCCCGACGGATCGGGAAGGAGCGAAGTGACAGGCCGTGAATGAGAGGTTGCTTCGAAGGGGACGTCAATCGGTAAGCGCCCGCGCCGCCTCCGAGCGCTATCGGACATACCGACAAACCCAGGGGCGCCCGGCAGCCGCAGAGTGCAGACTGTGGACATGAGGCAGTCCCAGTCCCCCACTCCGAATTCGTCCATGGATCCCTGGGCGGCGGCCACATGGCTGGTGCTACCTCTCGCGCTCTGGCTCGCGCTCGCAAAGACAGCGCTGGTAATGAACGCGATCTTCGCCGTGCCAATGGACGGTGCAGGATGGGGCGCATGGCTTGAATGGCTCTGGTGGTTCAGCACCGTTCGCTTTCTCGCCGCGGCGCTGCTCGGCGTCACAATCCAAAGGACTCTCCTGCCAAGGTATCGATGGACTGCCGCATTGATCGTTGCCGGCATCGTCGTCGCGCTTGCGCTGGTTTTTCCCGTCCCCAAACCCGACGATGGCTTGCTCAACACGATCGGCGTCTGGCTCTACACCACGAAGCTTCAAATGATCGGTCTGGCAGCATGCCTGTGGCGTGATCTCGTCTCGCTGGCTATCGTGACCTTCACTTTCGGCCTCGTGCTCAACTTCGCTCAAGGGCATGCGCAGCGTGCCACGGTGGTCGCGCTGCAATCTCTGGTCCTGCTGCTGTGCAGTGTTGTGGGGATCGACTGGGCCTACCAGTTCGCCACCGGCCAGCCCGCCAGTTCTCGCGTCCTGTGGTTCGCCGTCCTCAACATTGACGACGTCGCGCCGCTCATCGCGCCAGAGGCAACGGTCATGCGGGCGCTGGCGATCTCAGGCGGCGTCGTCTTTGCTGTGGCGTGGTTCTGGGCGCAACGCGGCCTTGCCACGACGCCTCTTCAAGCTTCGTATCGTTCGTATGCGGGCGGCCTGGTTGCGCTGGCATTCTCGCTCGCCGTGTTGCTTCCGGTACCTGCACACGGCATCATGGCCTTACTGCGGCACTCGGAAGGCACTCTGATCGTCTTGGCGAAGACTGCCGTCTCTACGCCAATGGATGAAGTCCGGACGAAAGTGGCTCAGGAGTTCGAGCGGGCCGGCAAGCCCCGCTGGCACAGCGCCCAGATGGTCGCCCGGGAAACCGCCCGAACGAAACGTAGAAACGTGGTGATCATCATGCTGGAGTCCATGCGCGCGGAGTCGACGACCGTGCACAACCCCAGGCTCGAAACAACCCCGTTCTTGGCGCAGTTGGCTCGAGAAAGCATGGTTGTAGAGGACATGTCGGCCGTGATTCCCCGCACCGCCGCCGCTTGGATCGCGGTGCTCGGCGGCCAGTACCCCTTGGCCAACGAGGGCACGCAGAGATGGGCGCTTGAAAACCGGAAGCAGGCCCGAATACGCACGCTTCCTTCGATACTGAGGGAAGCGGGCTATGCCACGAGTTTCTTTACACCCACCACGCTGCATTTCCAGAACGACCTCGACGTCATCGACACCTTCCATTTGCAGTACATCCGAACTGAAGAGGAGCTGAGCAACTCCGAAACCGAGCGCGTGACCTACTTCGGCATCGCGGACGAATGGATGGTCCAGCCCGTTCTTGACTGGACTGCAGCCCAGGTCGATGCGAAGCGCCCCTTCTTCACGGCAATCATGACGAATGTGGGGCACCACAACTTCGAGACCCCCTCTACCTGGAAGCGGATCAGGTTCGAGGGCGTATCAAACCACACTCTGGAGTCCTATTACAACTGCCTGCGTTACATCGATGGTGTGCTCTCTACCCTCATGGAAGGCTATCGAAAACTCGGCGTGCTCAACGACACGGTGTTCGTGTTCGTAGGCGATCATGGACAGATGTTCGATGAACATGGCACCCGGCAAATTCTCAACGCGGTCTATCAGGAAGGGCTGCATGTTCCGACCCTCATCTACGCCCCTGGGCTCCTGAAGGCGGGACCGGTCCGCGGTCCTCGCCAGCAAATCGACATTGTCCCCACCATCGCGGAGTTGCTAAGCATTCGGATCGAAAATGCGCGACTGCCCGGTGAGTCCCTCCTGCATCCGGTCGATCCGACGCGCCGCCTCTACTTCACGAGCAGCATCGACTGGTCGTTCCTGGCAGCCAGGCACGGGAACAGGAAATACATCTACAGCTTCGACCGAGATCCGATCGAGGTGTATGACTTGGATGCCGACCCCAAGGAACAGGCTGCATTGCGCGATGTCGATCCCAAGGAGCTCGCCGATGTGAGAGAGGAAGTGCTGGATTGGCGCATGAACACAGAGCTGGCAATGCTTGCACGCCCTTCCGATAAGAACGACGTCTCGGCGCCATGGTTGCGCAGATGATTGAAGGGTGAAGCGAGGAGGGGATCGCTCGCGCTGTAGACGGCGCGCTGCAGTTGATGCACCGACTCGCCTCGATTGAGCAATGTGAGCATGCTCCCATCGGAAATCCGCGTGGGTGAAAGTAGTCGCAGAGAAACATCATCCTGAGCAACCGCCCCGAGCTCCCCCGCTGCGCTGGCAAACGAGGCAGCGCCCCACCACGTGTTTGCGACTCTCAGACCCCGTCGGATCGCCACTTTGCGATCGTGGTCGTCAACGCGCTCGTCCGTAGTTGCAAACTGCTCTCGTCTTGTGCCGCACGCAGGCTATTGTCCAGCGCCACCACCGCCGACGCGACGGCGGTTGCCCCGGCCATCAGTGCGGCACCCCTGATTCGATGCGCGATCTGCACGGCGCTGGGCTTGTCGCCCTTCTCCAACGCGGTGTGAAGCGCTCGCATATCCGAGTCGATATCTTCCCCGAACAGGGCACGAAGATCGGTCGCCCGCAATGTGCCGGCCGGCCGGCCGTCATCCTGCGGTGGCGCCGCCCATCCATCGATCCACAGCGCCAGGATGCTGGCGAGGTCCTTCAGTTGCAGCGGCTTGGCCAAGCTACCATCCATGCCGCATTCCATGCACTCGTCGATGTGCGTCGCATCGGTGGCGGCCGAGACGGCTATCACGGGAAGATGCGCCCCGGCGTCCTCTCTTGCTCTGAGCCGACGGGTCACCTCGTAGCCATTCAGGCCCGGCATGTGGCAGTCCATGAGGACCAGGTCGAAGGCTTGCCGACCGAGGAGTTCCAGCGCCGCCTCTCCGTCCGCAACGACCTCCGTGCTCACGCCCAGTTCGCCCAACTGCGCGGCGATGATGAACCGGTTGCCCGGATGGTCGTCGACGACGAGGACGCAAACCGCGGTCGACGAACCACGAGCAGTCGTGTCCATGACGCCCGCACTTGAGATGACCTCGTCATGCAGCACGGCGGGGGCCAGTTGCACCGGCAGCGTGAATCCGATCGTCGTCCCGATGCCTGGCTCGCTGTGCAGGCGAATGTGCCCGCCCATCAGCTCGACGAGTTCCTTGCAGATCGACAAGCTCAGGCCCGTGCCACCGAAGCGCCGCGTCGTGGCTTCGTCGGCCTGTGCATAGGGCTCGAAGATCAAGCGCTGCTGCTCCGATGCGATGCCAACGCCGGTATCCGCGACGTCCACGGACAGGTTGCCGCGCGAATGCCGAATCTCTTCGAGTTGCAGGTTCAGCTCGACGCGTCCTTCCTCGGTGAACTTCACCGCGTTGCCCACCAGGTTGGCCAGCACCTGCCCAAGCTCACATCCTTCTGTGCTCGAACAAATCCTCATTCGCCCGGCCGTTGAAGGCGACTTCGTTGCTTGGCTGCCTCTCTGGGATGGCTACAAGTCGTTCTACGCCCGCAGCGGAGCGACGGCGTTGCCAGTCGACATCACGCGCACGACCTGGTCGCGCTTCCTCGACGTCAACGAACCAATGCATGCGCTAGTGGCCGAAGGCTCGTCAGGCCTTCTCGGCCTGGCCCACTTTCTTTTCCATCGAAGCACCACTCAGCTCGGCCCAAGTTGCTATTTGCAGGACCTGTACACCGTCGAAGCTGCCAAAGGGAGGGGCGTCGCACGCGCGCTCATCGACGAGGTCTATCGGCGGGCGATGGCGGCCGGTGCCCCGCGGTGTACTGGCAAACCCACGAGACCAATGCCACGGCGATGTTGCTCTACGACAAGGTTGCCGAGAAATCGGGTTTCGTTGTCTATCGGAAGATGCTCTGACCGAGGGCGGGCGGCGGCTCATGTGAACCTACTTCAGAATTCGGCCGAGCCTGTGTGAACGCTTCGTTGATCGTCTCACTCAAAATAAAATTCGCCAACCCGTCAGAGCGAGGTGGCCGATGAAGCGATTCATCGAAGGCGAGGACCGACAGCAGGTGACTCTGCTGCCCGAATGCCTTGACGACTATATAGGTGAGGACAACCCGGTGCGAGTCGTCGACGTCTTCGTCGAGGAGCTGGATCTTCAGGCCCTGGGCTTCGAAGGCGTTGAGCCTGCAGCGACGGGGCGCCCTTCGTATCACCCGGCGGTGCTGCTCAAGCTCTACATCTACGGTTACCTGAACCGCATCCAGTCCAGCCGCCGCCTGGAGCGCGAGGCGCAGCGCAATGTCGAACTGATGTGGTTGACAGGCCGGCTGGCACCGGACTTCAAGACCATTGCCGACTTCCGTCACGACAATGGTCCCGGCATCCGCAACGTCTGCAAGCGCTTCGTCGGCCTGTGTCGAGAGCTCAAGCTGTTCACTCACGCCATCGTGGCCATCGACGGCAGCAAGTTCAAGGCAGTCAACAGCCGCGACCGCAACTTCACCGCCGCCAAGATCGAAGCGCGCCAGCGGCAGATCGAGCAGAGTATCCAGCGCTACCTCGATGCCATGGAGACTGCCGATCGCACGCAGCCTGCGGAGGCCGAGGCCAAGACCGAGCGGTTGACGGAGAAGATCAAGAAGCTGCGTGAGCAAATGCGGGAACTGGATCGGACCAAGGAGGAGCTGAAGCACGAGCCCGACGGCCAGCGCTCGACCACCGCCAGTAGTCGTGAAGGAGGGCGCTTTGTGTGTACGCGGGCGCACGGACGCCGACCACTTCCAAACCATCTGCAAGCTTCACGTGCAAGAAGTTCGACTCGCCGCCGCCGTCCGCTGTCGGGGGTCCGCGTAGTTCGCCGGGTTCCAGCGCATGCCTGCTCGCGATGAGCACTTGGTTGTTGGCCCCGAACGCGGTGGACACTTCCAGACGGGTCAGGCCTTGCTTCGCGAGGGCCTCGAAGATCTGCGCCCTGGTCTTGCCGTGGACGTATTCGTTCAAGGCCAAGACCTCCGGAGCCATGCGTTCGACGGCATCGACGAAGTGCACCTTGATCGCTCGCTCTTGGGTTTGGTGCGCCATGTTCCAGGCAACAAGTTTCATGTGGTCATCCTGTAGGGGTACGAGACCGCCCACGGCATCGTCAATGCGCCATTCCGCAGACACCGGCTCCAAATATTTTTGCCTGTCCTTGACGGATCAAGAGCCACCTCCGTAAGGTAGTTCACATGACTGCTGCTGCTCTCGATTGCCCTCGGACCCTCAACGCCTGGCTCAAGGCGGATGACAAGAAGCTACTTGACGCGATCAACAGCGGGCTCAGCATTCACGAGGCCTCGGAAGACCTGCAGCGCGAGCCGGTATCGGTCCTCCGGCTGTAGGAAAGCAGCGAACATTTCAGTGCCGCTCCTGGGTGCCTCAAAGGCCACGGCACATACTGTTCACTGATCTCCAAAAGGCCAACATTTCAGTTTCCTACGAGGGCCGTGGGTGGGCGCCGACCGGCTTCTGCGGCCGGCGCATAGAACTGGGTCCAGTACCCGGTGCCGCACGCGACCTCCAAGACCGAACGGCCTGCGAACACGTTTGAAGCCAGCTTTCGATCTGCCGCAGATCGGCTTGCCGTTCAGGCTTCAGGTAGATCCTGTCGTACTCGTTCGCCCGCGCCGCGTAGTAATCCTGCATGGATCAAGCTCGATTCGTGGGGGAGGGGAGTGGGATGTCGAAATGCAGCACGTCTTCGCGCGCCCCGAGCTTCGAATACAACGCGATCGCCGGCGCGTCAGGCGGATCTGCCTGGACGAAGATGACATAAGCCCCGCGCTCGGCGCCGACGCGCTGAAGCTCCCGGATCAATGCGGTGGCAACCCCTCTTCGCCGGTGCGAAGCGGCAACGGCAAGGTCGTAGATGTAGATCTCGCTGCGCTCCTGCTCGAACTTCCTCAGTTCGTACGCGGCGAGGCCTCCGATGACCTGCGACCCTTCCACGGCCGCCAATGCAATGAAGGTGTCGCCGGCGAGCAGCTGCCGAAGGTACTCTGGCCGAGGGCGCTTGGCCCCGTAGGTGTGCACATCGTCGAAAGCGTCGCCGAAGACGGAGAGGAGGGCGTTCATGAGCTCGCCCGAATTCTCGGAGAGGCGCTGGATGGTGTAGCGGCTTGGGGTGGTCATGGTCTTGTTGGTCGCAACTTATCTATCCGGACAAAAGATCGCCATCGACCGGCGCGTCCAGCACGATCTGCCCTGCCGTCAGCGTGTTCACGGTCGCGCCGGCGATCTCCATCATGACGCTCGCGCGGTCCGCGGCCATGTAGGCGGTCAGGTGCAGAACCGGGCGCTCGTCCATGTCATGCATCAGCCGCACCAGCTTCAATAGCGGCGCACCGACCTCGGTCTGGATCAGGCCGGCCCGCTGCGGGTCGCTCACCGTCGCGCTGAACTCCTGCACGACACGGCCGAACTGGACGCCTTGCATCATCAGGATCTCGTAGAGCGCCTTCTTCTTGAGCGCCGCCGCCGTCACGCGCCGGCCGACGGCGGCGGGGACCCACGCGTCCGTCAGCATCGCCGGCTGGCCGTTGCGGTTGGATCGAATGCGCAGCGCGTGCACGGCCTTCTCGCCCGGCGGAATCTGCAGCAGCCTCGCCACGTCGGCCGGCGGCACGGTCTGCTCGACCTCGAGGACGCGGACGATCGTCTCGATCGCCGTCTGGCGCAGGCTGTCGATCACGCTGAGGCTGGGCACCGGCCGCATCTGCCCGGGCTCGCCCCGCACGAAGGTGCCGCGGCCGTGCCGGCGCTCGACCATTCCCTGGGCCGCCAGGTCGCCCAGGGCGCGCCGCACGGTGATGCGCGAGACGCCGAATCGCTCGCACAGCGCTTCTTCGTTCGGCAACGCGCCGCCAGGGAACAAGCCCCGCGAGATCTCGTCGCGCAGCACCAGGTAGATCTGCCGGTGTAGGGCGGTGCCGCGCGCCCCGTTCATCGGCGTGGTTCCAATCGATAGGTTCATGGCGGGAGCATAACTTGTTGACTTGTTGTTATGTTGTGATAGTCTTAGAACAACCGAGAGACGACTGAGCCATCGAGACAAGCAAAGACCAACCCGCGCTGAAAGACTGCCGCCCCCATGACCACCCACACCTCTTCCCTTCGCGAACTGCTCGCCGCACCCGGCATGCTCATCGCCCCCGGTGCCTATGACGGCATCGGTGCGCGGCTGATCGAGCAGGCCGGCTTCAGCGCCGTGTACATGACCGGCGCCGGCACCGCGGCGGCGCGCGGCTACCCCGACTTCGGCCTGCTCGACATGGGCGAGATGGTGGCCAACGCAGCGACGATGGCGCGCGCCATCAGCGTGCCGCTGATCGCGGACGCCGACACCGGCTACGGCAATGAACTGAACGTGACGCGCACGGTGCGCGAGTACGAGTCGCGCGGCGTCGCCGCGATCCACATCGAGGACCAGGTCTCGCCCAAGCGCTGCGGCCACCTCGACGGCAAGGAAGTGGTCTCGCGCGCCGAGTTCGTGTCGAAGATCCGCGCTGCGGCCGATGCGCGCCGCACGAAGGAGTTCGTGATCATCGCGCGCACCGATGCGCGCGCGATGCTGAGCCTCGACGAGGCGATCTGGCGTGGCAACGCGGCGCTCAATGCCGGGGCCGACCTGGTCTTCGTCGAAGCCACGCAGTCGCTGGAAGAAGTGGCGGCGGTGCCCAAGGCCGTGAAAGGGCCGTGCCTGCTCAACGTGGTCGCCGGCGGCCGCACGCCGATCTTCGACCTTCGCGAAGCCGAGGCCATGGGGTACAAGCTGGCGATCCTGCCCGGCCTGATGCTGGCAGCGGCAATCCAGGCCGGCGATGCGGCGCTGGCCCAGCTCAAGGCCACGCACAAGGCGCCCGAGGTCACGCAGAGCGTGGCGCAGACCTTCCGCCGCTTCGGCGCCGACGAGTGGGACGCACTGCGCCAGCGCTTCAATGCGGGCGCCGCGATGGAAGAAAAATGATGGCCGGCCGGACGCTCTTCGACAAGATCTGGGACGCTCACGTCATCCGCGACCTGGGCGACGGCTGGGCGCTGCTGCACATCGATCGTCACCTGCTGCATGACCTCTCCGGGCCGCCCGCGCTCGCCGAGGTGACTGCGCGCGGCCTGCCGGTGCATGACCCTGCGCTGGTGTTCGCCACGCCAGACCACGCGATGTCGAGCCAGCCCGGGCGCAACGGCCTGACCTACGCACCCGGCGGCAAGCTGTGGAGCGCGCTGCGCGAGCGCACCCGCGCGGCCGGCGTGCGCCTGTTCGACCTGGGCGAGCCCGGGCAGGGCATCGTGCATGTGATGGGCCCGGAGCTGGGCATCGTGCTGCCGGGCCTCACCGTGGTGTGCGGCGACAGCCACACCTGCACCAACGGCGCGCTGGGTGCGATGGCCTTCGGCATCGGCTCGTCGGAGAGCACGCATGCGCTGGCCACGCAGACGCTGCGCCAGCAGACGCCCCGGCGCATGCGCATCCGCTGCGACGGCAGCTTGCGCGCAGGCGTCACCGCCAAGGACCTGGCGCTGCACATCATCGGCAAGTTCGGTGCCGCCGCCGGCGTCGGCCATGCGATCGAGTACGCGGGCAGCGCCATCGAGGCGATGGAGGTCGAGGCCCGGCTCACGCTGTGCAACCTGACGGTGGAGCTCGGCGCGCGCTGCGGCATGGTGGCGCCCGACCAGCGCACCTTCGACTACCTGCGCGGCCGTCCCTTCGCGCCGCAGGGCGGGGCCTTCGAAGCGGCGGTGGCGCAATGGCGGCTGCTGGCGAGCGATGTGGATGCGGTCTTTGATCGGGAAGAGTCCATCGACGTCTCTCTCATCCGCCCGACCATCACCTGGGGCACGAGTCCCGAGCATGCCATCGCCATCGACGGCCGCGTGCCCGACCCGCAAGCCGTCGCCGATGCCGCGCAGCGCGACACGCTGGCCGCTGCGCTCGACTACATGGGCCTGAGGGCGGGGCAGCCCATCGCCGGCACGCCCGTCGACTGGGTGTTCATCGGCTCGTGCGCCAATTCGCGCATCACCGACCTGCGCGCCGCCGCCGAGGTGGCGCGCGGCAGGCACGTGGCGCCGGGCGTCACGGCATGGGTCGTGCCGGGTTCCGAGAACGTCAAGCGCGCCGCGGAGGCCGAGGGCCTGCGCGAGGTGTTCGAAGCCGCGGGCTTCGCCTGGCGCGAGCCCGGCTGCAGCATGTGCGTGGCGGCCAACGGCGAGCAGGTGCCGCCGCAGAAGCGCTCGGTATCGACTTCCAACCGCAACTTCGTCGGGCGCCAGGGGCCGGGTGCGCGCACGCACCTGGCGAGCCCCGCGATGGCGGCTGCCGCGGCCATCGCGGGCTGCATCGCCGATGTCGGGAGCATCGCATGAGCATCCCACCCTTCACGGTTGTCAGCGGCGCTGCGCCATACCTGCCGCGCGCCAACATCGACACCGATGTGATCATCCGCATCGAGCGCCTGACCTCGCTGCCCAAGGAACAACTCGGCCCCTACGCGATGGAGGCGCTGCGCTACCGCGTCGACGGCAGCGACGACCCGGACTTCATCCTGAACCGGCCCATGTTCCGAGGCGCCCCGATCCTGCTGGCCGGCGACAACTTCGGCTGCGGCTCCTCGCGCGAAGGTGCGGTGTGGGCGCTGCAGGGCCTCGGCGTGCGCTGCGTCGTCGCGCCCAGCTTCGGGGACATCTTCTACAGCAACTGCTTCCAGAACGGCGTGCTGCCGGTCCGCCTGCCGGCGCCCGAGGTCGAGGCACTGGCCGAGGCCTGCGCCGACGGAGCCCCGCTCACGGTCGACCTCGAACGGCGCATGCTGATTGCGCCTTCGGGCGCGCAGACCGCGTTCACCATCGATCCGCTGCGCCGCGAAGCATTGCTCCATGGCCTGGACGACATCGGCCTGACGCTGCGGGACGAAGCCCTCATCCGCGCCTGGCAGCAGGCCGACCGCGCGCAGCGGCCCTGGGCCTGGCCGCCTGCGGCCGTGGCCTATTGAAGGAGTCGAACACGATGCCCACCGACACCGACATCGAACAAGACGAAGTGCGCTGCGTGCTGATGCGCGGCGGCACCAGCAAGGCGCTGTTCTTCCATGAGGCCGACCTGCCGCCGCCCGGCGCGGCACGCGACCGCCTGCTCAAGCGCGCCATGGGAACGCCCGACGGGCTGGGCGGCTCCCGCCTGGTGACCTCGAAGGTGGCGATCATCAAGCGCTCCGAGCGCGCCGATGCCGATGTCGACTACACGTTCGCACAGATCGACGTAGAGCGCGACATCGTCGGCTATGACGCCAACTGCGGGAACATCTCGTCGGCGGTGGCGCCCTTCGCGATCGACGAGGGCTTGGTCGAAGCCACCGAGCCGGTGACCACCGTGCGCATCCGCAACACCAACACCGGCACGATGCTGGTGTCGAAGGTGCCGGTGAAGAACGGCAGGGCGCGCGTGCTCGGCGATTGCGCCATCGCCGGCGTGCCGGGGACGGGCGCCGAGATCCTCATGGACTACAGCGGCACCATCGGCGCCAAGACCGGCAAGCTGCTGCCGACGGGCGAGGTCGCCGACACCATCGCGCTCGAGGACGCACGCCGCATCGAGGTGTCGGTGGTCGATGCGGCAACGCCTTGCGTCTTCATCACCGCCGGCTCGCTCGGCCTCACGGGCAGCGAGCTGCCGCCCGCGATATCGGCTGATCGCGCGCTGATCGAGACCATCGGCCAGCTCCAGTGCAAGGCGGGCGAGCGCATCGGCTTGTACAAGCACTGGAAGGATGTGCACCTCCCGGGCCTGCCGCTCGCCGTGATCGTCGCGTCGCCGGCCGACTATGTCGACGTGAACAAGGCGACCGTGAAGGCGGGCGACTGCGACTTGCGTGCGCGCCTCGTGTTCCTCGGCAAGTGCCACGACAGCATGGCCGGCACCGGCTCGATGTGCACCGCCGCCGCCTCGCGCGTGCCTGGCACGCTGGTGAGCCAGGCCGTCGGAGCGCGCACCACCACCGACACGCTGCGCATCGGCCATCCGCTCGGCGTGATGGCGGTGAAGGTGGTCGCGCGGCCCGATGCCCAACCGGCGCGCACTGCCTTCTCGGCCCTCGGGCTCACGCGCACGGCGCGCCGGCTGATGGCCGGCACCGTGTACGTGCCGGTCGCCTGAAGCGCCTCAACCAACTCGGAGACAATCTCAATGAAATTCGCTTTCGCGGCCGCGCTCGCGTTCGCCTGCATCGCAGCACATGGCCAAGGGCAAGGGCAGGGCGCCCTCCCCAACAAGCCATTGCGCATCGTCGTCGGCTACCCGGCAGGACAGACGGTGGACATCGTGGCGCGCAACTTCGCCGCCGCGCTCGGCAGGGAGATCGGCCAGCCGGTCTTCGTGGAAAACCGCCCCGGTGCCAACGGCAGCCTGGGCGCGCAGGAGGTGAAGAGAAGCGCACCCGACGGCAGCACGCTGCTGCTCGGCACGCTGGGGCAGATGGCCATCAACCCGACGCTCTACAAGAAGCTGCCCTACGACACGCTAAAGGACTTCGCACCGGTCTCGCAGGTCAGCACGGGCGCGCTGCTGCTGGTTGCCACGCCCACCTTCGCGCCGAACAACCTGCAGGAACTCATCGCGCATGCCAAGGCGCGCCCGGGCAAGGTGGACTTTGCCTCGGGGGGCAACGGCATCACGGCCCACTTGGCGATGGTGGTGCTGGAGAAGCAGGCCGGCCTGCAGCTCAACCACATCCCGTACAAGGGCTCGCCCGCTGCCGTCACCGATGTCATCGGCGGCCAAGTGCCGATCATGTTCGACGCGTTTGCGGCCACCTTGCCGCAGGTCAAGTCGGGCAAGCTGAAGCCGCTGGCGATCTCTGGGCTCAAGCGCAATGCCCAGTTGCCGAACGTGCCCACCGTCGACGAGCAGGGCATGAAGGGCTTCGACATCACCTCGTGGGTCGGATTCCTCGCGCCTGCGGGCACGCCTGCCGCAACCGTCGATGCGCTCAACGCCGCAATTCGACGCGTAGCGGCCAATCCCGAGATCCAGGAATCCATTCGTGCCACCGGCGGCGAGCTGGAGATCACGAGTCCCGCCGAGTTCAGCCGCTTCCTGCAGGCCGAGGTGAAGAAGTGGGGCAGGGCGGTGGTGGACAGCGGCGTTCAGGTCGATTGAGGCGTCTCGAGGCAAGGACGGTTGCAGCGCCTCGGGCTGCCGGCGTCTTGCCGATCACAAGACAAGGAGACATGAAGATGATGAAGTGCATATTTGAATCCGCGTCGCGCCGCCTCGGGCACGCCGGCCGATGGCTGCATCCATGCATGGCCGCGCTGGCCGCAGTGGCTGCAGTAGCGGCGGCGAGCCTTCCGCTAAGCGCCGCCGCGGCCGGCTGGAAGCCGGAGCACCCGGTGACGATGGTGGTGCCCTACGCCGCCGGCGGCGGCACCGATGCGCAGGCGCGCGTGGTGGCCAAGGAGCTGTCGCAGCTCTGGGGCCAGCCCGTGGTGGTCGAGAACCTCGGCGGCGCCGACGGGCTGATCGGCACCCGCCGCGTGATCGACGCCAAGCCCAACGGCCTCACGCTGCTGGTGCAACTGCCCTCGATCACGCTGATCCGGCACCTGCCGGCCTTCAAGGGCACCGACCCCGTGTCGCAGCTGGTGCCGGTCTCGGCCTTCTCGACGCTGCCTGGCGTCGTCGCCGCCAATGCCGCGGTGCCGGTCGCGACCATGACCGAGATGGTGCGGTACTGCAAGACGGCTGCGTCTCCCTGCTCGCTCGGCACCACCGAGAACATGGCGCGCCTGCAGGCGCGTATGCTGAGCGAGGAAAGTGCGCTGCCCAACCTCATCGTCGCCAACTACAAGGGCGGCGGCCAACTGATCACCGACCTGGTGGCCAACAACGTCTCCTTCGCCATCGCCGGCAGCACCGCGGTGCTGCCGCATGTGCGCTCCGGCGCGCTCAAGGTCATCATGACCATGGGCAACAAGCGCTCGTCGATGTTGCCGGACGTGCCGACGGCCATCGAGCAGGGCTTTACCAGCTTCGACGCGACCACCTGGTACGGCATCTTCGTGCCGAAGGGAACGCCGGCCGACATCCAGCAGGGCATCGCGAGCGCATTGCGCGAGACAGCGAAGAGCGAGGCGGCGCGCAAGGCCTTCGCGACCATCGGCGCCGAGCCGCTGGGCAACACGCCCGCCGAGTTCGCGGCGATGGTCCAGCGCGACCGTGACCGCGCCGACGCCTTGGCCAAGCGCTTTCCCCTCGAATGAAATCCGAATCGACAGGAGCATTGCACGATGAGCACCGTGACGACCACTTTCGCCGCTGGCCGCGACGCTGCCGCCTGGCACAGCGCCGACCTGGCCCGCGATACGCGTTGGATGACGCACTTCGACGATGCCGAGCGCGCCGACCTGCTGCGAGTGCTGCGCGCCGGCCACCGGCCCGGGCACTCGCTGCTGGCCTACCGCAGCAGCGACTTTCCCTTCGGCCCCGCGGCGCTCGCGAAGATCCGCCGGGCAGTCGACGAGGCGCAGCACGGTCTGGGCGTCGCGCTGCTCAAGGGCTTTCCGCGCGAAGGCGTCACGCCGGACGAGTTCGAGCTGCTGACCTGGGCCGTCGGCCTCCACGTCGGCGTGGCGCGCCCGCAGGACAAGATGACGCGCTACATCAACCGCGTGCAGGACGCGGGCACCGTCTATCGCAGCCCCACCGGCCGGGGCTATTCGTCGAATGCCGAGCTCGACTTCCACGTCGACGGTGCCGACATCGTGCTCCTGAGCTGCTTCAACCAGGCGCCCGTGGGCGGCGACAGCATGTGCGCGAGCTCGACCGCGGCTTGGCGCCAGTTGCTGGCCGAGCGCCCCGACCTGGCCGACGCGCTGCGCGAGCCGCTGCCCTTCAGTCGCCAAGGCGAGCAGGCCGAGGGCCTGGCCGCCTTCCGCCTGATGCCGGTGTACGGCGAGATGGACGGCGAGGTGTTCTGCATGTGGGTGCGCAACCGCGTGGAGCAGGGCGAGAAGCTGCCGGGCGCGCCGGGCATCACCGCGAAGCAGCGCGAGGCGACGGACCTGCTGGACGCGATCGTGCGGCGGCCCGCCTTCATGTACTCGATGCGGCTCGAGCCGGGCGACCTGCAGATCCTCAGCAACTTCACCGCGCTGCATTCGCGGACCCAGTTGCAGGATGACCCCGAGCCCGAGAAGAAGCGGCTGCTGTTCCGCCTGTGGCTGGCCATGCCCGATTCGCCGCGCCTGCCGGCCGGCTGGGATGGCTTCTACGAATCCACCGAACCCGGCGTGGTGCGGGGCGGCGCCTATGGGCAGCACTACGACGACGCGTGCCGGCACTTCGACGCCGAGCAGGCGGAGGCCATGGGCATGCGGCTCGGCCCCGAATTCTCGAATTGACCACTGAACGCACTGAACCCCACCAAACCCACCAAGGAGTAGACATGAGCAGACTCGACATTGCCGGCGACGCCCGCCGCACCATCGACGTGATCAAGAACGGCGGCATCGCCATCGTGCCCAACGACACGGGCTACGCCTGTTGCGGCTCCTCCATGGATCCGCTGAAGAAAATCTACGACACCAAGCGCCGCGGCAGCCACAAGCGCAATGCGATGGCGGCAGACCTGGAGACGCAGCGCGAGCTGCACACGCTGCCGCCCCGCGCGCAGCAGATGGTGGAGGCGCTCGTCGTCGACCACGACCTGCCCCTGGGCGTGGTCGGCACGTTCCGGCACGATCACCCGTTGATCCGCAAGCTGGACGACGACGCCATCAAGGCGAGCACGGCTGCCGGCACGATCAGCACGCTGGTCAATGCCGGCGTCTTCCACGCGGAGCTGTGCCGCCTGAGCCGCGAGGAAGTGGTGCCGCTGTTCGGCTCGTCGGCCAACCTGTCGGGGACCGGCACACGGTTCAGCGTCGAGGACATCCCCGATGAACTGAAGCAGATCGCCGACATCACCATCGACTACGGCCTGCGCCGCTACCACATCTATCGTCGCGCCGGGACGCTGATCAACTTCGAGACCATGGAGGTGATCCGTATCGGCGCCTGCTACGAGTTGATCTCGGGCGTTCTCAAGCGCTGGTTCGATGTCGAGCTGCCCGCGGATCCAGGCGTCGAGGCGCTGCCCTCCGGGCACCTCAACGAGTTCGCATTGAAGAACGTCGCGTAGGTGGCGGCCATGCATGCAGCGTTCTTCGATCCGCGGCGCCGCTCGGCGCTCGCCGGCGGCGCAGCCGCCATCGCGCTGGCGATGCTGGGCGGGCGCGCGCAGGCACAAGCCTGGCCGAGCAAGCCGGTGCGCCTGCTGCTCGGGTACACCCCGGGCGGTTCCTCCGACATCCTGGCGCGCGAGCTCTCGGTGCCGCTGACGAAGCTGCTGGGACAGCCCGTGGTGGTCGACTACAAGCCCGGCGCAAGCGGGACCATTGCTGCATCCGAAGTCGCGCGGTCTGCCCCTGACGGCCACACGCTCGGCCTGCTCGACAACGCTCCCTTGACCATCGTGCCGTCGCTGCGCAATCCGGGCTACGACCCGGCGGCCGGTTTCACGCCGATCGCGATGGTGACCCAGTTGCCGCAGGTGCTCGTCGTGCCTGGAACCAGCGGCATCCGCAGCACGCGCGAGCTGATCGATGCGATGCGCAAGGAGCCCGGCAAGCTGAGCTATGGGTCGGGCGGCGCCGGCAGCGTCAGCCACCTTGCCGGCGAGCTGCTCAAGCTGCGCACGGGGACCTTCGCCGTGCATGTGCCGTACCGTGGCGCCGTGCCCGCGATCACCGCGCTGATCGCGGGCGACGTGCAGTTCGCCTTCCTGACCTATACCGGCACCTCGTCCTTCATCGCGAGCGGCAGGCTGCGGGCCATCGGTGTCAGCTCGCTGCAGCGGCTGCCCGCGATGCCGGATGTGCCGACCGTTGCCGAGAGCGGGGTGCCGAACTTCGACGCGCCGGGCTGGTTCGCGCTCATGGGCCCGGCCGGCCTGCCGCCACCAGTGCCCGCGACGATGCGCAAGGCACTGGCCGAGGTGCTGGCGACCCCTGTTGTGGTCGCGCGCATGCAGGAGCTCGGGCAGACCGTGGTCGCCGGCCAGGCCGACGTGGCGCGGACCATCGCCAACGAACTGGCGATGTGGAAGCAGCTCGTCGCCCAGAGAAAGATCGTCATCGATGGATGACGGCCATCCTTCCTGCTCCCCGCTTTCAAATCTTCACGAACGAAAACCCATGCTCCAAGGCCTGATGCAGGACCAAGCCCCTGCTGATCTCCAACCTGATTGCCTTCGCCGAACTTCATCATGGCGACGCCGAGATCGTCTCGCGCCGCGTCGAGGGCGACATCCACCGCAGCAGCTGGACCGAGGTCGCGCGCCAGGCTCGCCAAGTGGCCAACG
This sequence comes from Variovorax sp. P5_A3, assembly GCF_056400665.1. NCBI lineage: Bacteria > Pseudomonadati > Pseudomonadota > Betaproteobacteria > Burkholderiales > Comamonadaceae > Variovorax > Variovorax sp. P5_A3. Next base: position 18,310 of record NZ_JBFUKW010000049.1, read on the forward strand.
CGCTGGACGCACAAGGCCTGGCGATGTCCGATCGCGTCGCGACCATTGCCTGGAACGGCTATCGGCACCTGGAGCTGTACTACGGCGTTTCGGGCGCCGGCCGCGTGCTGCACACCATCAATCCGCGGCGGCATCCGGACCAGGTCGCCTGGATCGTCAACCACGCCGAAGACCAGGTCCTTGCCTTCGACATGAGCTTTCTGCCGCTGGTGCAGGCTGTGCACGCCCGCTGCCCCACGGTCCGGCAATGGATCGCGCGGTGCTGAGTGCGATCGCACCCGAGGGGACGGTCACACCCGACGTGTCGAACATTCAGCAAGCACTTGGAGCCCTGCAGGAAAGGTCGCTGGTGTGGAAGGAGAAGCGGGGCGTCTACTCCCTCGAAGAGAGCACAACAGCCGAGTTGCTGCGTCGGCACGGGCTGCTTGATATCTGCGCACCGCCGGCTGCAGCGGCCTAACTAAAAGCCGAGCAACCTCATCGCAGCACCCAAACCCTTCGCGCTGCTGGAGTAAGCAGCCCAAGGCTCGTTGCCTTTGTCGAGCCTGGTCTGGATGTTGCGCACGTTCCAATTCGCCCCACTGGTGACCCATGGGCTTGTCGGCCGTGTCGTAGCTCGGGCCCTTCGGTACCGCCCAGCTGAGCATGACGCCGTCCAGTTCGAGCCGGAAATCGTAGTGCAGCCTGGTCGCCCAATGCTTCTGGATGACGAACTGCAGGCGGCCGGCCGTAGATTCGCCGCCTTCGGTGGGTTCGGGCGTCACGGCGAAGTTGCGCTTTGCCTTGTACTTTGCCAGTGGGGGTGCTGCGGCCATGGGCGAAATGTACGGGCGAAGACACAGGCGTTTGCAGGCGCGTTCCCATTCCCGAGGTCATCCCGAAGCATCCTTGAAGGC
>NZ_JBFUKW010000050.1:0-15516 GCF_056400665.1 Variovorax sp. P5_A3
CTGAGCAGTGCGATGTGCTGGATGCCCTCGCCATTGAACTTCATCAGATACTCTTCGATCTGGCCGGAGCCCTTCTTCGACTCCTCGTTCAGCGGGATGCGGATCTTGCCGTCCGGCGCGGTCAGCGCCTTGGACGTGAGGCCGGTGTATTCGCCCTGGATGTCGAAGTAGCGAATCTCGCGGAAGTTGAACAGCTTCTCGTAGTAGTTGGCCCAGAACGCCATGCGGCCGCGATAGACGTTGTGGGTCAGGTGGTCGATCACCTTCAGTCCATGGCCGGCCGGATGGCGATCGACACCTTCGACGAATTCGAAGTCGATGTCGTAGATCGACTTGCCGTCCTCGAATCGATCGATCAGGTAGAGCGGTGCACCGCCGATCCCCTTGATGGCCGGCAGCCGCAGTTCCATCGGACCGGTTGCGATCTCGATCGGTTGGGCGCCGAGTTCGAGTGCCCGTGCATAGGCCTTGTGCGAATCCCTGACGCGAAACGCCATCCCGCAGGCCGAGGGGCCGTGCTCGGCGGCGAAGTAGGCCGCCGGGCTGTGGGGCTCGCGATTGACGATGAAGTTGATGTCGCCCTGGCGATAGAGCACTACGTCCTTCGAGCGGTGCTTTGCCACCAGCTCGAACCCGAGTTTCTCGAAGAAGGGCTCCAGCGTGTCGGGCGTGGGAGAGGCGAATTCGACGAACTCGAAGCCCATCAGGCCCATCGGGTTTTCAAACAGATCGGACATGGCTGGCACCTTGGAAGTGGATGGGAAGCGGGTCGGCACGCGTGGACCCGGCGTCGTGGGCCGAGGCACGCCCCGCGTAGTGTGCAGCGCTGTCCCTCAACCGCGCAATGTCTTCGTAAGGCAATGCCAGTTTCACGCAGGCGTCATGACGCCGGGCGACCATCGGCGCCCATGCATGACGACATGGCGCCGGGCCGCACCCGCTGAATGCCGCGAGGCTTCTACTTGCTGATCGCAGGCCAGGCGCTCTCCGCGCTGGCGGACAACGCGCTGTTGATCGTCGCCATCGGCTTGCTGCAGGAGCGCGGCTCGCCGCTGTGGTGGGCGCCGTTGCTCAAGTTCTCCTTCACGCTGTCCTATGTGTTGCTGGCGCCAGCCATCGGGCCGCTGGCCGACGCGATGCCCAAGGCCCGGCTCATGACGGCGATGAACGTGGTCAAGCTGCTCGGCGTCGTGCTGCTCATGGTGGGCGTCAACCCGTTGGTGGCTTTTGCGGTCGTGGGTTTCGGCGCCGCCTCCTATGCGCCGGCCAAGTACGGACTGGTCACTGAAATGGTGGGGCCGCGCAACCTGGTGGCGGCCAATGGCTGGATCGAGGTCTCGGTGGTCTGCGCTGCGCTGCTGGGCACGGTGCTGGGCGGACTGCTGGTGGCGGACGTGTTGCGTGCCTCGGCGGCCGGCGTGGCGCTGCGCCAGTGGCTGGCCCCGTTGGCCAACAGCAGCCTGGAGCTGTCGATGGCCGTCTTGCTGGGGGCGTACCTGTTGGCGGCCTTCATGAACGCGCGGGTGCCCGACAGCGGCGCGCGCTATGCGCCGACCCGGCTGCGCGCGCTGGCCCTGTTGCACGAGTTCCGTGCCGCCGCCCGCACGCTGTGGCGCGACCGCGATGGTGGGCTGTCACTGGCCGTCACCAGCATCTTCTGGGGCGTGGGGGCGACCTTGCAGTTCGCGGTTCTCAAATGGGCCACCGACATCCTGGGTCTCACGCTGGAGCGAGCCGCCTACCTGCAGGTGGCGGTGGCGTTGGGGGTCGTCGCGGGCGCCGGACTGGCCGGACGGCACGTGGCCCTGGGCCATGCCAAGCGGGTGCTGCCAGCCGGCGTGTTGCTGGGCCTGTGCATGCCGCTGGTGGCCTCTGCCGATTCGCTCTGGCTGGCCGTTCCGTTGCTCGCACTGGTCGGTGCGGTGGGCGGTGTCCTGGTGGTGCCGCTCAATGCGCTGCTGCAGCACCGCGGCTACACCTTGCTGAGCGCCGGTCGTTCGATCGCGGTGCAAGGCTTCAACGAGAACCTCAGCGTCCTGATGATGCTGGCCGGCTATGCCGCGCTGATCGCGCTGGACGTGCCGATCGTGCCGCTGATGTGGGGCCTGGGGTTGCTGGTGGCGGCCGCCATCGCGCTCCTGATCTGGCGCGAGTACGGCATCGAACGCCGGCTCGGTCCGAGCCCGGACAGCCAGCTCACGACCTTGCAATGACCTGGGGCGAGGCGATCCTTTTCAGGCCGCGCCGGCCATGGACCGGCCGCGCGCATCGTCCGCACGTGGCGCCTCGACGGTCGCCAGGGTGGCGTAGAGCACCTGCTCGACCTGCGTGACGATGCGATCCCACCCGACCTCGCGTGTGCTCTCGCGCGCGCGCTGACCCATGCGCCGGGCAGTGTCGGGTCCGCCGGCCACCAGCTCGCGTGCCAGCCGCACGAACGCCTCCTCGTCGCCCAGGGGAGCCAGCAGGCCGTTGCTGCCGCTGAGGATCATCTGGCCAGCGCTCGCGTGGTCATAGGCCAGCACGGCGAGACCACTCGCCATGGCCTCCAGGGTGACGTTGCCGAAGGTCTCGGTCATGCTGGGAAACACGAACAGGTCGCTGGAGGCGTAGTAGGTGCCCAGCTCTTCGCCGCGGCGCGTGCCGGCAAAGATGGCGTCCGGCACCAGGGCGGCCAGTTGCTGCGCTGCCGGGCCTTCGCCCACCACCACCAGGCGCGTGTCCGGGTTCTGCTGCCGCATCGCGAGGAAGGCATTGCCCAGTGCGTCCAGGTTCTTCTCGGTCGCCAGGCGGCCGACGAACAGAGCCACCGGCGTTTCGGGCGCGACGCCCCATTGCGAGCGCAGTGCCTCGCTGCGCCGCACCGGGCTGAACTGCTCGGTGTCGACCCCGCGCGTGACCAGCACCAGGCGCTCGAAGCCGTGATCGCGCAAGTGCTGGCGCAGGCTCTCGCTGGGCACCATCGTGAAAGCCGTGCGGTTGTGGAACTTGCGCAGGTAGCTCATGATGGGCCGGTACAGCCAGCCGATGCCGTAGTGCCGGCTGTAGACGTGGAAATTGGTGCGGAAGTCGGAGCAAACCGGCAGCTTCAGCTTGCGCGCGACCTGCAACGCCGACCAACCCAGCGGCCCCTCGGTGGCGATGTAGACCAGGTCCGGGCGCTGGCGACTCCATAGCCGGGCCAGCGCCTTGTTGGCCGGCATGCCCATCTTCATCTCGGGGTAGCGCGGGATCGGCACACCGCGCACCAGGATCTCGTCCAGGCGGTCCACGCGCCTGGCCAGGTCGCCGTCCGCCTGGCGCGGTCGGACCAGCTGGATATCGTGCTGCAGCGCGCGCAGGCCCTCCACCACGCGTTGCAGCGTGAGGGCGACGCCGTTGACTTCAGGCGGATAGGTCTCGGTGACCAACGCGATGCGTAGCGAGCGCCGGATGGGCGGCATGTGCTCGACCACGATAGGACCCAGCGATGAGCTCATGGCCGGGATGCTGGAGGCCAATTGCAACAGCGCGATGACGGTTCATGCATCGTCACCAAGAATTCACGTGCGCCGGTCACGATGCCGTCACGCGCAGCGCAATCCCGGGGTCCCGGAGCCGCGTCCACTTCAGGTCAAAGGAGAGCCCGTGAACGACTTTTTGCGCACCCTGCAGATCCAGCGCTGGGATGACCATCGCTACTACCACCACAGTCGCATCAACCAGTCGCTGCATCTGGTGAGCGCGATCAGCTTCGTGATCGCCTACGTGCTGCTGTTCATCGATCCGGTGGTGGCGGCGCTGCTCGGCTGGGGCGTGTCGATGACCAGCCGCCAGGCCGGGCATTTCTTCTTCGAGCCCAAGGGCTACGACGAGGTCAACCAGGCCACGCACGAACACAAGGAAGAGATCAAGGTGGGCTACAACCTCCAGCGCAAGATGGTGCTGATGGCGCTGTGGGCCGCGGCGCCGGTGGTGCTGTGGTGGGACCGCACCCTGTTCGGCCTGATGGAGCCCACCAGCGGCTTCGAAGGCTTCGTGCGCCAGGTGGGGCTGGCCTGGCTGGTGCTGGGAGCGGGTGGCCTGCTGTTCCGCACCTTCCACCTGTTCCTGCTGCAGGATGTGAAGACCGGCCTCGCATGGATGGTCAAGATCCTCACCGACCCGTTTCACGACATCAAGCTCTATCACCGGGCACCGCTGCACCTGCTTCGCGGCGAGCTGATCGACCCCATGGGCGGGGCCGAGCGGCACGCCTGAGTGCGCTCACAGGCCCACTCACAGGCCGAACCGCTGCGCGAGCATCTCGCGCAGGATGCCGCGCTTGATCGCCTTGTTGGTCAGCGCGGCGTCGTGCCACCACCAGCCGTCCTGGTGCATGGCGCGGGCCGCTGCCACGAAGCGCCGCGCGACCTGCTCGAAGTCGGCGTCGCTGTAGTTGAGGCTGAAGATCAGCCGGCCGCTGCCCACCCAGCTCAGGGCCAGTCCCTGGGCGCGCAGGTAGTACTGCAGGAGCCAGTTGTAGCGCGCGGGCACGGTGTACAGAACGGTCCAGATCGACGACAGGTTGGCCACGCGCACCGGCATGCCGGCCTGCGCGAGCCGTTCGTTGAGATCGCGTGCCCGGGCGTTCCAGAGTTCGTCCAGGTCGTCGTAGAGCCCGCGCACCTGCGGCGTCTCCATGCGCCGCAGGAAGGCGTTCATCGCGCCCATCACATAGGGGTGGGCGTTGAAGGTGCCGCGCGCAAAGCAGATGTCGGCCGGTCGTTCCTCGCGGTAGCGCTTCATCAGCGCGGCGCGGCCGCACACCACGCCGACCGGCAGGCCGCCGCCGAGCGTCTTGCCATAGGTCACCATGTCGGCCTGCACGCCGAAGTACTCCCGTGCGCCGCCGCGTGCGAGCCGGAAGCCGACGAAGATCTCATCGAGGATCAGCACGATGCCGCGCTCGGTGCACACGCGGCGCAGTTCGTGCAGCCATTCCGTATAGGCGACGCGGTCGAAGCCCGCGCTCCGGCTGCTGTCGATCAGCGACGAATCCCCCGGCGCACCCGCGTTGGGATGCAGCGCCTGCAGCGGGTTCACCAGCACGCAGGCGATGTCCTTGCGCTTGCGCAGGACGCGCAGCGAGCGCTCGTCCATCTCGCGCAGGGTGTAGGTCTCGTGCGGCGGCAGCGGGTTGCCCACGCCCGGCTGCACGTCCTCCCACCACCCGTGGTAGGCGCCGGAGAAGCGCACGAGATGCGAGCGCCGGGTGTGATAGCGCGCCAGCCGCACAGCCTGCATCACGGCCTCTGTGCCCGACATGTGGAAGGACACCTCGTCCAGGCCCGAGATCGCGCGCAGCCGCTGCACGTTCTCGAGCACGCAGGGGTGGTAGGCGCCGAGCACCGGACCGAGCGGCTCGGCAAGCCGGCTGCCCTCCGCGATGCATTCCCGGTAGAAGTCGACGCCCAGCAGGTTCACGCCATAGGACCCGGTGAGATCGTAGAAGTCCTGTCCGTCCAGGTCCTGCACGGTGACGCCACTGGCCGACTGCACGAAGGCGCCTACCGGCAGGTGTTCGCGCACATGCGGGCTGTACTGGAACGGGACCCGGTAGCTGCTGGTGAACTGCAGGTCGGACAGGGCAGGACGCGCCTGCCGCGTGGCCGCGATCGACAGCGCATGGCGCGTGCGCAGCAAGTGCGACAGCGCCTCGAAGCCGGCCCGGCGCCGGGCCACCACCTCGTCCGGCGCACCGTCGGAATCGAAGAAGCGCTGGTCGTCGTAGGCATAGCCGGGCAACTGCGCCGCCACCCGCTTGGCCATGCGCGAGTGGCCGGTCAGGGACGGGTGCTTGGCCCGCGAAAGCTCGAGCCGGCGCCAGGCCGGGAGCGCGGTGGCAGCGAGCACGGCGAGCGCGACGGACGACAGGAGAAAGGATGGGTTCATGAACTCTTTTCTGCAACGAATGGGCAACACCTCCGGTCTATCCCAACTTCTTGACGCGCTCATGAAAGCACTCCGACAAGCACGCGATTCCTTCCTTCAGCAAGAGGACCTGAACTTCCTGTTGACCAACCGGGTGCCGCGCATCGCGCTGACCCGCTTCATGGGCTGGTTCAGCAAGATCCGCAACCCGCTGGTGCGCCAAGTCTCGATCGGCGTCTGGCGCCTGTTCACCGAACTCGACCTGAGCGAAGCGAAGAAGACACGCTTTGCCAGCATGCACGACTGCTTCACGCGCGAGTTGAAGGAGGGCGTGCGCCCCATCGACGCCAGGAGCGACGTGCTCGCGAGCCCTTGCGATGCCATTGTTGGCGCCTGCGGGGCGGTGGCCGGCGTCGAAGTGTTCCAGGCCAAGGGCTTTCCGTATTCGATGGTCGAGCTGTTCGGCGACGCGCAGGAGGCGGAACGCTTTCGCGATGGCAGCTTCGTCACGCTGCGGCTGACCTCGAGCATGTACCACCGCTTCCACGCGCCGCACGACTGCACCGTGGAGCGGGTGCGCTATTTCTCGGGCGACACCTGGAACGTCAATCCGATCGCGCTCAAGCGGGTCGAACGGCTGTTCTGCCGCAATGAGCGTGCGGTACTGCATGCGCGCCTGCACGCGGGTGGCCACTACATCGCGCTGGTGCCGGTGGCAGCCATCCTGGTGGCGAGCCTGCGCCTGCATTGCCTCGATGCGCTGCTGCATCTGGGATGGCGCGGCCCGACGCGCATGGGGTGCGATGCCGCCTACCGCAAGGGCCAGGAGATGGGCTGGTTCGAGCACGGCTCGACCATCATCGTGTTCGCGCCCAAGGGCTTTGCGCTGGCAGAGGGCGTCGCCACCGGTATCCGCATCCGCATGGGACAGGCGCTGATGCAATTGCCCGGGGCAAGCGCAGAGGCCGAACGGTCCGGTTGACGGCGGCGCCTAATCCTCCGGCGACGATGACGTATCCGCCTGGAATTCGCTCGGGTTCAGCCCGCAGTGGCGTCGGAAGGCGCGGCTGAAGTTCGCGGCGTCGCTGAAGCCCAACTCCTCGGCCACTCGCGACACGGTGGTGCCGGGCTGCGTCAGGAGTCCGCGCGCGCGTTCGAAGCGCACCTGTTGCGACAAGTCACGGAACCGCAAGTCTTCCTTCTTGAGGTTGCGATCGATGGTCCGCGCCGAGATGTTCATGCGCCGCGCGATGTCGTCCAGCGTGACCTGCTGCCCCTTTGCCTCGCGCAGCAGCATGGTGATGTAGTCGCCCCAGCCCGCCTGGAGGATCGGCCGGCGCTGCAAGGTCTGGAGGCGTGCTTCTACCTGCTCGACCACCGGGGACGCGGCCATTGGCAGCGGTATTTCGAGCAGCCTTGCGTCCATGCGTATCGTGATGCCGGGCAAGGCCCGATCATCGAAATGAAAGCGCGCCGGCAGTAGCTCGAGATAGCGCGCGTGGTGCGGTGGGGGCGACATGCCCATGTAGAAATCGAAGGCGGTCGCTTCCTTGCCCAGCAGCATCCCGAATTGGCTTTGCACGGAGATCGCAATCGCCTCCAGGGCGAAGTGCATGGTACGAAGCGGCATCGCGGTCACCGGGCTGAACACGGCCTCGCCACGCTCCGGCCAGCGTCGGTAGCGCATCGTGAACAGTTCCAGGATGAAGTGGTAATAACGGCTGGACAGCCTCAGCAGGTGATCGAGATCACGGCAGCTCAGCATGCCGTAGCCGAGCTGGTCGTGCGAATTGACCTTGATGAGGCGTCCCAGCTCGAAGCCGAGATCGGTGCGCCCGGTCAGGTGATAGGCGGCGGTGATGAAGGCCTCGATCTCGCCCGGCGCCAGCATGCCGTCCGCGCGTTCGAAGCGTTCGGCATCGAGGCGGGCCAGCGCCAGCAGGCGCGAAGTGTCCACGCCTTGCACTCCCAGCGCACCGAGCAGCAACGCGAAGTACCGCGCCGGCGCCCGCTTGGGTGACACCGTCATGCTTGGCCTCCTCGAGCCTCAGGGTTAGTCCCCATTTGTCGGAAATTGACTGGCAGGTGTCGACAACTGAATCGGCTCGGGAACACATCGTTCCGGATCATCGACATGCCATTCGAAACACCTGACGAGTGGCGATCCTAGCCATATCGGCCACTCCCCACCACTGGAAACAACCATGCTCTACGAAACCATCCACACCGCAGTCATCGACGACGAATCCATCCCCTGGGTTCCGTTCGCACCCTACAGCAACGAGGTCATGCTCAAGTACTTCAAGTGTGACCCGATCCGCGGCGAGACCATCACCCTGCTCAAGGCGCCGGCCGGCGCGCAATTGCCCAGGCATCACCACTCCGGCACGGTCATCGTCTACACGGTCAAGGGCAGCTGGAAGTACCTGGAGCACGACTGGATCGCCGGCCCCGGCAGCGTCGTGTTCGAGACGGCGGGCTCCAGCCACACCCCGCAGGTCGTCGAGAACGGCGGCGAACTGGTCACACTGAACATCGTTGTCGGCGACCTGATTTTCCTGGGCGAGAACGACCAGGTGCTGGCCATCGAGAACTGGAAGTCCGGGGTCGAGCGCTACCTGGCGTACTGCAAGTCGGCCGACATCGAGCCGATCGACATCACGGCCTTCAACTGAGGCGGACCGTCACCATGGGTATCCGAATTCTGCGGGGCTTGTAACCGGGGCGGCCTCCGGCATCGGCGCGCCACCGCAATGGCTTTCGCCAAGGAGGGCGCGGATCTGGTGGTGTGCGATCTGGACGCCGCTCGGGTCGACGTGTCCGACGAGGCCGCCATGCCCTCAGGGGGCGGTGCAGCTCATGATTGTTCCTTGAGGTAGCGGATCACCACGTTGTCGATCTTCCCGTTGAACCTGAAGGGCGCACGCTCGAAGTAGGCGAGCGAAACCGGCGAGTAGCTGTCCATGCCGATGTCGAAGGCGTCGTTAGCGGTGAATGCCAGCGCGGCGGTCACCGGCACGCGGCCCTTGGCCACTTCCTGGCCGTTCACGCGGATGACGACCTCCATCGGCGCGGCACGTCGCTGCTCGGAAAGGCGTGACTCGACCTCGATCTTCACCTTGCCTGTGGGCAGCGGCTCCTTGGTCTCGATGCGCGTGCGCTGCACCTCGAACAGGTTGTACTCGTAGCTGAGCCTGCCCTTGTCAACCCACAGTGCGAGGCCACCGGAGAAGGCACCCAGCGCGTACAGCACGCCGGAGGAATCGGGCTTGAGCTCGACTTCCATGCTCACCACGTTGCTGCGGGCGCCGATCTTCGGCCCGGCGAACTCCGGCACGCCCACCACGTCCTGCGTGTAGTGGAATTCGTTGGCGGGGTTGCGCGGCGCGTATTGAGGCTGGAGGATCGACCACAGGCCGCCGCCGACCGGGAACACGTGGTTCGCCTCGGCCTCCACGTCGAAGGCCTTCTTCATCTCTTCGAGTTTCTTCGGATTCTTCGAGGCCAGGTCGACCGCCTGCGAGTAGTCCGTGCGCAGGTCATAGAGTTCCCACGTGTCCTGTTCCGGCGACCAGGTCGCAATGCTCTTCGGAATGCCTGGCACCCAGGGTGTGCGGGGCCCGAAGGCGGATGCCATCCAGCCGTCCTTGTAGATGGCGCGACTGCCCATGACCTCGAAATACTGGCTCTTCTTGTGCTCCGGCGCCTTCGCATCGGCAAAGGTGTAGCGCATGCTGATGCCGTCCATCGGCTCCTGCGTCACGCCGTCCACCAGCTTGGGCGGCTTGATGCCGGTCACGTCGTAGATCGTCGGCACGATGTCGTTGACATGGTGGAACTGCGTGCGCACGGTCGCGTCCGGATGGATGGCCTTCGGCCAGGACACGGCCAGCGGCGTGCGCGTGCCGCCGAAATGCGAAGCCACCAGCTTGGTCGCCTGGTGCGGCGTGCTGCCGGCCCAGGCCCAGCCGGCGTGGTACATGTTGTCGGTCTTGTTGCTGCCCAGCACGTCGAGCCCGCCCAGTTCGTTCATGGTGCGGATGTGGTCCTTGACGAGCGTCGGGATGCCGTTCTGCGCCAGCAGCTCGCTGATGGTGCCGTTCTGGCCTTCGGCTGACGAGCCGTTGTCACCCAGCACGTAGAAGATCAACGTGTTGTCGCGAATGCCGAGGCGCTCGAGTTCGTCGATGAGGCGCCCTGCCTGCGTGTCGGCGTGCTCCGTCATGCCGGCGAACACCTCCATCAGCCGCCGCTGGAACGGCTTCTCGTGCTCGGGGATGTCTTCCCACGCCGGCAGCGTCGCGGGGCGGGGCGTGAGCTGGGTGTTCGGCGGAATCCAGCCCAGTTCCTTCTGTTTGGCGAAGACGCGTTCGCGCATCACGTCCCAGCCCTCGTCGAATTTGCCTTTGTACTTGTCGGCCCACTCCTTGAAGATGTGGTGCGGCCCATGCGACGCGCCGGGCGCCCAGTACATGAAGAAGGGCGAACCGGGGTCGATCGCCTGATGCTGGCGGATCCAGGTCACCGCCTTGTCCGCCATGTCCGTGGTGAAGTGATAGCCCTCGCGGTGCGGCGCCGGGATGCGCACGGTGTTCTCGACCACGGCCGGCTCCCACTGCGAGGACTCGCCCGCCAGGAAGCCGTAGAAATAGTCGAAGCCCACGAGGCGACCGGTCGGCCAGAGATCGAAGGGGCCCTGCTGGGTGGTCTCTTCGGCCGGCGTGTTGTGCCATTTGCCGAAGGCGGCCGTCTTGTAGCCGTAGTAGCCCATCACCTTCGCGGCCGATGCGGCCGTCGGCGGGAGGCGGCCCGAGTAGCCATCCCAGTCGTTCGCCAGTTCCGCGATCTGGCCGAAGCCCACGCGGTGCTGGTTGCGACCGGTGAGCAGCGCCGCGCGCGTGGGCGAGCACATGGCGGCGTTGTGGAACCGGTTGTATGAGATGCCGCTCTGCGCGACGCGCGACAGCGTCGGCGTATGGATGTCGCCGCCGTAGGTATCGGCCAGGGCCGGCCCGACGTCGTCCAGCATGATGATCAACACGTTGGGCGCGTCCTTTGGCAGCCGCTGGGGCTGGGGTAGCGGCTTGTAGACCGATGCCTGGGTCGTGGGCCCGGCAATGCTTCCCGACTTCTTCGGCGGGAAGGGCAGGCTGTCCTGCGCCTGCGCGGCGGCCATGCCGGTGGCAAGCGCCAGGGCGACGATGGATGCGATCGTTCGTTTCTTCTCGGACATGGCTTGTTCCAATGGTGCGGAGTGGTGGATGTGGCTTAGGTTCGCGAAGCTGCGCGGGCTTCGCATGCCACGCCTGATGATGAAAAAACGAGTCAATCCCCACCAAATCCGTTGTCGACACTTCCCTGTCAATTTCCGACAAATACGGGCTTACCCTGAGGGCTGCGGGGCCAAACTTTGACGGCGGCGCGCGCAAGTCGTTGATTCCATGAGGAATCGGCCCGCCGCGGTGCCTTAACGCCGCCAGAATAGTGAGCAGGGCGGGGCGGAGAAGGGCGGGTCGAGGCCCACACAAATATTGGCAGGATGCACAGGGCGGCCTACATTGGTCTTTCACTTACCATGAGGATCGAAACATGCCCATTCGCATCGCATCGCTGACCCACCGCATCGCGAAAAACGGCGCGATGCTTCACAAGGCGACGATGGACCGCGTCCACTCGCTGGGAGTAGACCATGAGCCGTCCGAAGCCGAACAGACACTGGCCGAGGAGCGCCGCCTGCTCAAGGAGGAGCGCGCGAAGCGACAAACGCAAGCTCAGCAACCGAGGGCGAAGGCAATCGACAAGCTGGTGAGGACGCACCACCCCCAGGCCAAAGAGAAGCCCAAGGAAAAAAAGCAGCCCAAAGTGGCCAAGGCCGGAAAGGCCCACAGGATCTCGCGTGGAGAAAAGCACGCCGCGCAGGCAGCGGCCTTGCAGGCCGCGAGCAGGGCGCCGAAGAAGACAGCGAAGACCTGAGCAGACTCTATGGGAGGCGCTGCAGGGCAAGCGGCTGCAAGAAAGCGGCGGGCTGCGTAACTCTCAATGCCGGACTTGACCATCGCGGAGCCGGCCAAAGCCAGGGAGCGGTCCCGTCTCTCGACGATGACTTTGCGGACAGGTTTTGGCCGTCCTCAGCATCTCACAGCCAGCGCCGCACCGACTGCTGGTAGGCGGCGTACTCGGTCCCAAACAGCGAGGACAGCGCGTGCTCCTCGCTGACGATTTGGAACCGGTGGATGTAGAGGACGAAAAGCGGCAACAAGGCAGCGCGAGAGGGTCCCACAGAACCACCGCGCCGTGTATCACCCGCTGACGGCGCAATTCATGCCGCCCCTAGTTCAGTTCCTTGTCCTTCCAGACCTTCGAGCCTCCTAGGGCGACTCCCGCCTGAAGGCCGGCTTTGGTCAGCACATACGCATTGCCACCTGTGAAGGCAATGGCACCCGCCTTGACATTCGCATCGTCCTTGCCGGTGCCTGCGCCGGCGCCCGCGCCGACAGAGGCATCCCAGCCTTTGTCGATGAAATCGGCCAGCGACTTGGCGTCCTTGAAAATGAAGAGATAGCGTGTATCGGACGCCCCGATCTGCAGGCCCGCACTCGCCTGCGCGATGGACATATAAGTGTCCTTCTTGGATTTGCTGTCGTGCGCTATGCCCTTGCCGCCTGCGCCGCCAAGGCCGAAGCTCAAACCGTAGGTAGTGAACACAGCGTAGCCGGCCGCCTTGCTTACCGCGTTCTTGATCTCGGGGTCGGACTTGTAGAAGTCCTGGAGTGCCTGCATGGCCTTCGCCTTGACCTCGGCCTGCTGTGCGGCCTTGTCCTGCGCATATGCGCCGCCGGCCAGCAACGAGGTCAACGCTGCACTGATGATGAGTAACTTGCGACGTTTCACAGCATTCTCCTTTTCAGGTGGCGTGAGGCCCCAAGCTTCTCGGGCATGGTGGTCTCCCACAGGTGGAAATTCGGGCATGTCTCAGTGAACCCGTCGAGCTGCGAGCAGTCTGTAGGGTGACGCACCCCAGCAGTGTAGGTAGGCTCCGGCCTCCGGAGCCTGGACCTAGCGAAGAAGGCGATCACGTCGTTCGTGGACGGCGTCCTACAGGGGGCGAGGCGGCAAGTGCTTACACAATGTTGTGGGCGCGCATGGACACGCCAGGACCAGTTGGGCATTGCCGCATGGCCTTCCGGACCTACAAGGAGCTTTTCATGCACTTAGTCAAGGATGTGATGAGCCGGAGCGTACAAGTGATCAGTCCGGACGCGACGGTTGCCGAGGCCGCGCGACGTATGCGCGACGGCAACTTCGGCATGATGGCGGTTGGCGAGAACGATCGGATGATCGGCTCCATTTCTGACCGCGATATTGCCGTGCGAGCCGTGGCCGACGGTCGTGGTGGCGACACCAAAGTACGCGATGTGATGTCCGATGGCATCCGGTGGACGTATGAAGACGAGCCGATCAAGCACGCTGTGGCCATCATGAGCGAGCATCAGATCAGGCGGCTGCTCATCGTGAATCGCGACAAGCGTTTGGTGGGCATCGTGGCGCTGGCCGATCTTGCAGTCAAGGAACCCAAGAGGGCTCCCGCGGCCGAAGCGCCGTGCGAAATCTCGGAACCGGCCTGAACACACGTGTCGTTTAACCCTGGCACCGCAGTCGCCAAGCTTGAGGACGGGGTACTGCGCCTCACGCTGCCCAAGTGGCAGGGGAGCACCAGCCGTACGCTGAAGATCGAGTAGCTGCAGCCCCTCGGTCTGCTCGCCGAGCGCGGGAGCCGCGCTGGTGTCTGGGCAGGGCCTTATGTCGGTTCGTCACGTTGCAAAGGCGGCGCGCCCGACTTAAAACCGGACCCATGCACGAGTCCGCGAAACTGCAAGCCAACTCGCTTGGCATGACCGAGTCGGTCATCATGGGTGTCGCCGGCACAGCGCCGGCCTACAGCATCGAGATCACCACATCGACGATCATCGCGACCGCGGGCGTACTGTCGCCGGCGAGTGTGCTGGCGTGCGGGCTCATCATGTTCGGGGTCGCGTTCGCGTTCATCCAGATGAACCGCGCGCTGGCCAGCGCAGGCACTTGCTACACCTGGGTCGGCATGGTTTTCGGCCGGACGCTGGGCTTCTTCGCCGGGTGGGCGCTGCTGGTGCTGTGCTGCGTGTTCATGGTGTCGGCAATGATTCCGGCCGCCAACGCGACGCTGCTGATCTTCGCTCCCGCGCTGATGAACAACGTCCATTGGGTCACTTTGCTCGCGGCGCTGTGGCTCACCGCAGTGAGCGCGGTTGTTGTCAAAGGCATCAAGCTCACCAGCTATGTGCAGGTGGCGATGACGATGATCGAGGCCGTGATCCTGCTGGCAATCATCGTCGCGGCGTTCGTCGTCTTTCCGAAGGCGCCGTCGCACCCGTTCTCGTGGCGCTGGTTCTCGCCGCTGGAGTTCTCGCCCAAGCTCTTTGCCAACGGCGCCCTGGTGGCGATCTTCTTCTACTACGGCTGGGACGTGACGCTCAACCTTAGTGAGGAGACCAAGGACCCGAACCGCACCCCGGGCCGCGCGGCGTTCTGGGCGATGGTGTTCCTGATGGCGTTCTTCCTGGTGTTCATCACGATCACGCTGCTGGGCCTCAGCGACGCCGAGATCCAGCACTTCAACACCAATATCATCTTCGCGATCGCCGAGAAGCTGTTCGGCAAGACCTGGGGCTACGTTGCGATCATCGCAGTGCTGCTGAGCACGGTGGGGACGGTGGAGACGCAGATGCTGCAGTTCACGCGCACGCTGTTTGCCAAGGCCCGCGACGGTGCTCTGCACCCGCGTTACTCGCGCCTGCATCGCCGCTGGCACACGCCGCACATCGCGATCTTGATCATCTGGGCGGCCGGGCTGGTTCTGCTGTTTGTGTCCTCGTACCTGCCTACGATCAACGTGATTCTGCAGGACTCGATCACCGCGATCGGCTTCCAGATCTGTTTCTACCTCGGCCTCACGGGCCTGGCCTGCGCCTGGCACTTCCGCGCGCTGGCCGCCGCCGGCGGGGCCGCCATCACCCACGTGTGGTGGCCGGCGGCCAGCGGCGTCTTCCTGTTCTTCATTGCGCTGTACAGCATACCCACGTTCGATGCGGTGACTAACGTCGTGGGCATGGGAGGCATCGCAATCGGGATCGTGCCACTGGTGTTGAATCGGCGGCGCATGGCGGCGCGCATGGCGCCGACGCTCCCACGATGTCCACCGAACGTTTGAGCGCTCGCTGAGTGACTGTGAGGCAGTACGGTTGCGGGAAGTCTGGACGAACACTAACTGAATACAACCAGCTTGGCGCATCGGGCCTCGTGTCGGAATCGGCAGGGCGCATGATCGGCTTCCGAGGCAGTTGGAGAGAATGCAAACGATCCGCTGCATTCAAGTTGCTTCGCATCAGCGGCCGGGTCCGCCGCCGCCAGGCCCACCGCCACCGCCGGGGCCACCACCGCCGGGGCCACCACCGCCAGGGCCACCACCGCCGGGGCCACCACCGCCGGGG
Organism: Variovorax sp. P5_A3; assembly: GCF_056400665.1. NCBI lineage: Bacteria > Pseudomonadati > Pseudomonadota > Betaproteobacteria > Burkholderiales > Comamonadaceae > Variovorax > Variovorax sp. P5_A3. The sequence continues at coordinate 15,420 of NZ_JBFUKW010000050.1, forward strand.
CCACCACCGCCAGGGCCACCACCGCCGGGGCCACCACCGCCAGGGCCACCACCGCCAGGGCCACCACCGCCGCCAGGGCCGCCACCCGCGCCAGGGC
>NZ_JBFUKW010000051.1:0-14938 GCF_056400665.1 Variovorax sp. P5_A3
ACCAGGTCTTCCACGTCCCCCCAGCGCCGCGAGGGCGTGCGGCCGATCAGCCAGTTGGAGAACTCCGGGTTCTTCACCAGCGCATCGTTGAGCTCGGTCTTGAAGTAGCCGGGCCCGATGCCATTGACCTGGATGCCGTGCTGGCCCCAATCGATCGCCATGCCCTTGGTCAGCATCTTCACAGCGCCCTTGCTGGCGGTGTAGGGCGCGATGCCGGGGCGGCCCAGTTCGCTCTGCACCGAGCAGATGTTGATGATCTTGCCGCGCTTGCGCGGGATCATCCGCTTGGCTACCGCCTGCCCGACCAGGAACACGCTGTCGAGGTTGGTCTTCATCAGCTCGTGCCAGTGCGCTTCTTCGAACTGGTCCAGCGGCGCGCGGCGTTGCATGCCGGCGTTGTTGACGAGGATGTCGATCGGGCCGATCTCGGCCTCGATGCGGTCGAGGGCACTGTTCACCGCGTTGCCGTCGCTGACGTCGAAGGCGGCGGTGAAGACCGTGGCGCCTTCATCCCGCAAGTGCGCGGCGGCCTTCTCCAGCTTGTCGGGCGAGCGCGCGTTGAGGATCACGCGGGCGCCCGCGCCGGCCAGGCCGCGTGCGAGTGCGAAGCCGATGCCGGCGCTGGAGCCGGTGAGGAGGGCGGTTCGACCGGCAAGGTCAAAGGACTTGAGGACGGAGTGCAAACGGATCTCCTTGTTTCTGCTGAGCGGGCGAGGACTTCGGGGTTCACGGGCGTGGGCGGATTGCCAGCGTGCGCGCCGCAGCCGAGCGCGGCAATCAGGCGGCGATGTCGGGAAAGGTGGCACGGGTTGCCCGAACAGAGGGGCGCAAGATGTCTCCGGGGTTGTTCGATGCTCGCGAGGTGAGGACGACACGTTACGCACTCCGCTGGTGCACACCAAGACGAGTTCGCTCTGATCCCATCGGGAACGCTGATGGCGGCTCGTGCCAACGGCTGCCATCAGCGTCTGCGATCGCCGTAGAGCAAAGCCGTCTTGGCCGCGGCGGCCGGAAATGCCTACTGTTCGTCCCATAGCAACGCAGAGGAACCCCAGTGACCCCATCCCGGATCTCGTCGCGCATCCGCCGCATCAAGCCATCACCGAGCGCCGCGGCGGCCGAGCGCTTCGCCGAACTTCGCCGCGAAGGCAGGGACATCATCAATCTCGCCATCGGCGAGCCCGATTTCGACACGCCGGCGCACATCCGCCAGGCCGGCTGCGATGCGATCGAGCGCGGCGAGACGCGCTACACGCCGGTCGCAGGCACGCTCGCGCTGCGCCAGGCCATCGCGGCCAAGCTGAAGCGCGAAAACGCCCTGGACTATTCCCCGCGCGACATCATCGTGACCTGCGGCGCCAAGCATGCGCTGTTCAACGCGCTGTCGGTGACGGTGGAAGAGGGCATGGAAGTCATCATTCCCGCACCGTACTGGGTGTCCTATCCCGACATGGCGTTGGCCTGCGACGGCACGCCGATCATCGTGCAATGCCGCGAGGAGGACGACTTCCGCCTCACGCCCGGCGCCCTGGAAGCCGCGATCACGCCGAAGACGCGCTGGCTGGTGTTCAATTCGCCAACCAATCCGACCGGCACCACGTACACACCCGCCCAACTGCGCGCCCTGGCCGATGTGCTGATGCGCCATCCACAAGTGATGGTGCTGACCGACGACATCTACGAGCACATCCGCTTCGACGACATCGAGCCGCAGCATCTGCTCGCCATCGAGCCGCGACTGCGTGACCGCACACTGCTGGTCAATGGCGTTTCGAAGACCTATGCGATGACCGGGTGGCGAATCGGCTATGCGGCCGGGCCGGCGGACATCATCGGGGCGCTCGACATGCTGCAGTCGCAGTCCACCAGCGGCGTGTCCTCGATGAGCCAGGCGGCGGCGTCGGTAGCGCTCAATTCCGAAGCGACCTTCCTGCCTGACTGGGTTGCAACCTACAGGAAGAGGCGCGACGCCGCGGTGCGCCTCCTCAATGCCATCCCCGGCATCCGCGCCCGCGCGCCGGGCGGTGCCTTCTACCTCTACCCCCATTGCGGCGGCCTGATCGGCAAGCGCACGCCCGCAGGCAAGGTGCTGGAGACCGACAACGACGTCGTCATCCACTTCCTGGAGGCGGGCGGCGTCATGGTGCTGGCCGGCACGGCGTACGGCCTGTCGCCGTATTTCCGCATGTCGACCGCCACCAGCGTCGAGCAGATCGAGGAAGGCTGCCGCCGAATCGCCAGCGCAGTCGCGCTGCTTTCCTGAGCCCATCAGGAATGGTGATGCCCGGAGCCGGATTCCATATTGGCCCTTTCGGCTCGCCGTTCCTACCATTGATTCACGTCCCCACCCTTCACCTGCAATCGACCGGAGAAATGCGATGAGCTGTTATCCCACGACCCCCACCCTTGGCGCGGCTGCACGGGGGGCCGCCGTTGCGCTTCTCGGCCTGTGTGCCTTCTCGTATGCTGCAGCGCAGGCTGGCGATCCGATCAAGATCGGGATCATCAGCCCGATGAGCGGCCCGAACGCGCGCTACGGCGCCTTTGCGAACAAGGGCGCGGCGCTCGCGGCCAGCGAGATCAACGCGGCCGGCGGCCTGCTCGGTCGCAAGGTGGTGCTGTTGAGCGGTGACAGCCAGTGCGTGCCCTCGGAAGGCGTGGCGGCGACGCAGCGCATGATCAGCCTGGAGAAGACGCCGATCATCATCGGCGACATCTGCAGCTCGGTGACGCTGGCGATGCAGCCGATGGCGGAAGAGTCGAAGGTGCTGCTGGTCAACGCCGCGTCGTCCAACCCCGACATCACCTACAAGGCCGGCGTCGGCGGCTTCAAGTGGACCTTCCGAAACTACCCGACGGACGAGGTGCGCGCGGCCACGGTGCTCGAGTACTCGGTCAAGACCAAGGGCTTCAAGAAGTTCGCGGTGCTGTCGGTGGACAGCGACTACGGCCGCGGCGCGATCAAGTTCACCAAGCGCTACCTGCCGAAGTACGAGGGCGCCGAGATTCTCAGCGAGGACTATTACAAGGATTCCGAAACCGACTTCCGCACGGTGCTGAGCAAGATCCGCCGTTCCGGTGCGCAGGCGATCATCCTCTACGGTCAGGCTGACACCACGCCGATCATTGCGCGCCAGATGCTCGAGCTGGGCCTCGCCGGCAAGATCGCGCTGGTCGGCAACGGCGAGTTCAACACCAAGGACACGATCGCCGCTGCGCCGAAGGTCATGAACGGCGCGGTCGAGGCGGCCGCATGGTTGCCTGAGGTGCCCGCCCCCCGCAGCCTGAAGTTCGTCGAGGACTACAAGAAGGCCAACGGCGGCGAGATGCCGAACAACCATGCCTACACGCACTACGACACGCTGCAACTGATCGCGCAGGCCATCCGCAATGCCAAGAGCGCAAAGGGCGAGGACGTGCGCAACACGCTGGCCGGCATCCACTACGAAAGCCCGATGGGCGGCGTGACCTTCGATGACCACAACCAGGCTGTCCTGCCGATGGCCCTGGTCGAGATCGTCGATGCCAAGCCGGTCATCAAGGGAATGATCACCACGAAGGTGGACTACGGGACCAGCGCCAAGTAAGGCGCAAGGACCCCCGTTCGAGGACTTCCACGTGGACTCCTTCATCTTCGAGCAGATCGTCAACGGCATCATCACCGGGTCGATGTACGCCCTGGTGGCTGCCGGCATGACGATGATCTTCGGTGTGCTGCGAGCCATCAACTTCGCGCACGGCGAGTACTACATGCTGGGCACTTTCGCGGCCTGGTGGGTCATGAGCCACCTCACCTCCGAGTACAGCCTGGCGATCATTGGCGGCGTGGCCATCGTGAGCGTAATCGCGGTGGTCATCGGACGCCTCGTCATGCAGCGGCTCGTGGGGCAACCCTTCCAGGCCGGCGTGCTGGCCACGCTCGGCCTGTCGCTGATCCTCCAGAACGTCGTGATCCTTGCCTTCGGCGGTGGCTACAAGGTGTTCTCGGGCGGATGGATCGAGCCGATCGAGATGGGCGACTTCGGCATGTCGCAGCAGCGCGTGATCCTGGTCGGCGTCACGGTCGTGGTGTTTGTCGCACTCGAATGGATGGTGCGCAGCACGCGGCTCGGCCGTTCGATCCGCGCGGTGTCGCAGAACATCGAGTGTTGCCAGGTCAATGGCATCGACGTCGAGCAGGTGGTGCGAAAGACCTTCCTGATCGGCGTCGCGATCGCGGCCCTGTCGGGCATCCTCACCGGCCCGATCAACGTGAGCATCTACGGTGGCATGGGCGAATCGATCACGCTCAAGACCTTCGCCGTGATCGTGATGGGCGGCATGGGCAACGTGCGCGGCACGCTCATCGCCGGGATCCTGCTGGGCGTGGTGGAAAGCCTGGTGGCCGGCTACATCGGGTTGCAGTACCGCGACTCGGTCGGCTTCATCGCCTTGCTCCTGATGCTGATGCTGCGGCCGCACGGCCTGTTCAGCAGCAAGGCCAGGTTCTGACAACCCACCTCATGCAACAGGCCATCATGTCAACCACCACGCTGGACACCCCCCGCCTGCCCGCTGCGCGGCTCGCCACGGTCAACTGGAGCGCTTGCGCCCTGGCCATGGTCGCGCTGCTCGCGGCGCCGCTCTTCCTGGGCGACTACTACCTGCATGCCATGGTGCTGGCGATGATCTTCCTCCTGCCCGCCCTGGGCTTGAACCTCATCCTCGGCTACACCGGCATGCTCTCGCTCGCGCAGGGCGTCTTCTTTGGCATCGGCGCGTATGTGTCGGCGCTGATGTCGATCCACTTCGGCACCTCGTTCGTCGTCAACCTCGTGGCGGCCGGGCTCGCGGCCGGGCTCATCGCCTTGCCGCTCGGCATTCCTGCGCTGCGGCTGCGCGACACCTCGTTCGTGATGTGTACGCTGGGCCTGGTCGTGATCGCGCAGATGGTGTCGAAGAACTGGGTCGACCTGACGCGCGGCGACATGGGCCTGTCGGGCGTGCCGCGTCCCCGGATCGGCTTCGGTGACTGGGTCTTCACGGTCATCAAGGCGCCCGAGTACTTCTACCTGACGCTGGCGATTGCCGCGCTTGCGGTGCTGGGCTTCGTGGCCCTGATCCGCTCACCGGCCGGCCGCTGCATGGTGGCGATCCGCGACAACGAGCGGCTCGCCGAATCGCTCGGCGTGCCGACGTGGACCTACAAGCTGCTCGTCTTCATGCTGAGCGCGGTTTTCGCCGGCCTCGGCGGCAGTCTCTACGCCCACTTCTCGACGGTGGTGAGCCCCCTGGTGTTCCAGGCTTACTACTCCAACACGATCCTCATCATCGTTCTGGGTGGCGGTGTCGGCAAGATTCCAGGTGCGGTCATCGGCAGCTTCGTCTTCGTGGCGGTGTCGGAGGCGCTACGCATCACGCCGGAATTGCGCATGGTGATCTACGGCATCGTGCTGCTCGGCCTGGTGTTCATGTTCCCGCAGGGCCTGGCGCCGTTGTTCGAGCGCTTTGCAGCACGCATCGCCGGCGTCGGCAGCGACAAGGGGGTGGCGAAATGACCGCCGACACATCCATGCTTCGCATCGAAGGCCTGCGCAAGAATTACGGTGCGGTGGCGGCCTTGCAAGGCGTCGACATCGAGGTGCACCGCGGCGAGGTGATGGGCCTGATCGGTCCCAACGGCTCGGGCAAGTCGACGCTGTTCGACTGCTGTACTGGCTTGCAGAAGTGCGACGCGGGGCGCGTGCTGCTCAAGGGCGTCGACATAACCGCCTGGCCGATGAACCGTATCGCCCGCGAAGGACGCTTCTTTCGCAGCTTCCAGAAGACGGTGGTCTTCCCGACGCTGGACTGCGAGGAAAACCTCGTGCTGGCGGGCCAGATGTCGAGCTTTCCGAACGTGCTGTCGACCTTCTGGATCGGGCCATCGGCCAAGCGCCGGGTCAGCGCCTTGCGCAAGCGGGCGAAGGAACTGATCGAGATCGCAGGCCTGTCGCGCGTGGCGCACCTGCCGGCGGGCAACATGTCCGGCGGCCAGCAGAAGCTGCTTCAGTTCGCTTCCATGCTGATGCCGGAACCGGAACTGATCCTGTTGGACGAGCCGCTCGCCGGGATCAACCCGATCCTCATCGAGAAGGTGATCCAGAGCATCGAGCACGCGAACCGCGAACTGGGCGTGACCTTTGTCGTGATCGAGCACAACACCGATGTGCTCATGAATCTCAGCCACCGCATCGTCGTGCTGCACCAGGGCGCCAAGCTCGCGGACGACACGCCCGAGGCGGTGGTGCGCAATCCCGAAGTCATCGAAGCCTATCTGGGCGGCTGAAGCGGAGCACACCATGGAACTCGAAATCGACAACCTGTATGCCGGCTATGGCCATCTGGACATCCTGCACGGCGTGGACCTGAAGATCCGTCACGGCGAATTCATCACATTGCTCGGGCCCAATGGAGCCGGCAAGTCGACACTGCTGAAGTCCCTGTTCGGCATGACCACCCACAAGGGTGGCGCGATCCGCTGGAAGGGCAAGGACATCGCGGGCCTCAAGCCGCAGGCCATGCTGGGCCACGGCATCGCCTATGTGCCGCAGGGCCGCTGCAACTTCCAGTTGATGACCATCGACGAGAACCTGGAGATGGCGGCTTACACCATCAAGGGTGGTGACCTCAAGGGCGAGCGCGACTATGTCTACGACCTCTTCCCGATTCTGCAAAAGCGCCGCAACGAACTGGCGGGGAACATGTCCGGCGGCGAGCAACAGTTGCTCGAAATGGCGATGGCCGTGCTGCGCCGGCCGGAGATCCTGCTGGTCGATGAGCCCTCGGTCGGCCTGTCGCCACAGGCGATCACGCTGGTCTTCAACGAACTCAAGCGCCTGCACAAGGGCGGCCGCACGATCCTGCTGGTCGAGCAGAACACACGCAAGGCGATGGAGGCGGCCGAGCGTGCCGTGGTCCTTCGCCTGGGCAAGGTCATCTGGGACAGCCCCGTCGGCGAACTGAGCAACGCCGATCTGGGCGAACTGTTCATGACAGGTCGCCGCGCATCCGATACCGCCACGGCCTGATCTCCAGGCTACTCAACCGAACACTTAGGAGCTGAAAAGCATGAAACTGGCATTCGACACAGGTGGCACGTTCACCGACTTCGCCATGACCGAGGACGACGGCAACATCCTGCTGCACAAGGTTCTGAGCACGCCGGACGCACCTGCGCGCGCCGTGCTCCAGGGCGTGGATGAGCTGCTGGCCAAGGTCCGCGCCAGGGACGCGGGCAAGGCCAAAGCCAAGGCCAACGGGGCGTTGCAGATCCTCGGCGCTACCACGGTGGTGACCAACGCGGTGCTGGAGCGCCGCGGCGTGCACACCGCGTTCATCACGACCGATGGCTTCCAGGACATGCTGCGCATCCGCACCGAAGGCCGTTACGACCTGTACGACCTGCGCATCCAGTACCCGGCCCCCCTGGTGTCGCGCGAGTTCTGCTTCGGCGTGGAAGAGCGCATCGCCGCCGACGGCACCATCGTCAAGGCACTCGATGAAGAAGGCGTGCGCGCGATCGCTCGCACCCTGCTCGAACGCAAGGTCGAATCGGTTGCGGTGTGCCTGCTGCATGCCTACAAGTACGCGCAGCACGAGCGGCGGGTGGCGGAACTGATTGCGGAGGTGGCGCCGGGGATCTCGGTGTCCCTGTCGTCGACGGTCTGCCCCGAGGTGCGCGAATACGATCGCGCGTCGACCACCGTGGTCAACGCCTATACGCGGCCGATGATGGTCGGCCATGTGAACCACCTGGAGCGCGAGTTGTCGCAGCGCGGCGTCGAAGGGCAGTTGCTGTGGATGACGTCGAGCGGCGGCGTCGTGCCGAGTTCGTCGGCCTCGCGCACGCCCGTGCGCCTGATCGAATCGGGTCCGGCCGCGGGCGCGGTGGCTGCGGCGGACTATGCAAGGCAGGCTGGCGAGCAGAGCGTGCTCTCGTTCGACATGGGCGGCACGACGGCCAAGCTGTGCCTGATCCCGAATGGCCAGCCGATGGTGGCCAACGACCTCGAAGTGGCGCGCCACGAGCGCTTCCGCAAGGGCAGCGGCTTTCCGCTGAAGATCCAGTCGATCCACATGATCGAGATTGGAGCCGGTGGTGGCAGCATCGCGGCGCGCAACAAGATGGGCCTGCTGAGCGTCGGTCCGCGCAGTGCCGCGGCTGCTCCCGGCCCCGCCTGCTATGGCCGTGGCGGCACCGAGCCGACCGTGACCGATGCGGATCTGCTGCTGGGCTATCTCGACGAGAAGTCCTTCCTCGGTGGCGACTTCGCGCTCGACCGTCCGGCGGCGGCAGCGGCAATGGCGCGCCTCGCCAAGGACCTGGGCATCAGCGCCGAGCGCGCCGCCTGGGGCATCCACGACATGGTCAACGAAAGCATGGCCGAGGCCGCTTCGATGCAGTCGACCGACAGCGGAGTCGACCCGCGTGCGCTGCCGCTGATCGCCTTCGGCGGGGCGGGACCGGTGCACGCCTATGGCGTGGCCCGCAAGCTCGGCATCCGCAAGGTGATCTGCCCGCTGGGTGCGGGCGTGACCTCCGCCATTGGCCTGCTCGGCGCGCCGGTGGCAGCCGACTTGTCGACCAGCCTGCCGATGAGGCTGTCGGCATGGAACCCGAGCGCGGTGAACGTGGTGAAGTCCAGCCTCGCAGTCCAGGGCCGCGAGGTGGTGCTGGCCAGCAAGGTGCCGGCCGACCGCATCAGCTACGCGTACACGGTCGACATGCGCCACGTGGGGCAGGGCTACGAGATCTCCGTCGCGCTGCCGGAATGCGATCCGGCCGACCCGGCCTTCCTGCCTGAACTGCTGTCGCGTTTCCACGCGAACTACGTGGCGCTGTATGGTCGCGCAGTGACCGGCACAGACGCCGAGATCATCACCTGGCGCATCCGTGCCAGCGGACCGAAGGCGGCTGTGTCGCTCGCCAATCTGCGCGGCGAGGCCGGCGCGGTGCGCGACCCGCGCAAGGGCACTCGCCCGGTGTTCTTCTCCGAACTCGGCAAGACCGTCGACACGCCGGTCTACGACCACTACGCGCTGCTGCCGGGCGTGCCCGTCGAAGGGCCCGCAATCATCGAGCAGCGCGAGTCGACCGTCGTCATGGGGCCCAACGCGAGCGCCTCGCTCGACGACCAGCACAACCTCATCATGCTTCTGAACTGAAGGCCACACGTCATGTCCATGCTCAAGCCCGACTTCAACGACCCGATCACGCTGCAGGTGATGTGGGACCGCCTGGTGTTCATCGCCGACCAGGCCGACAGCGCCCTTGGCCGCACCGCCTTCTCGCCGATCGTGCGCGAGAACCACGACTACGTGAACGTGCTGCTGGACGCCAAGGGGCGCGCGCTGGCACAGTGCACCTGGTCGATCCCGGTGTTCATCACCACGCTCCCGATGGCCGCGCAGAATTACTTCCTGCCGGCGTTCCCACCCGAGTCGCTGGAGCCCGGCGACGTGCTCGCGACCAACGACCCGATCATCGGCACCGGCCACCTGCCCGACATGGTGATGCTCACACCGATGTTCCGCAACGGCAAGATCGTGGCCTATGCGGGCAGCATCGCCCACCTGCCCGACATCGGCGGTCGGCCGCAATCGCCCGACTCGACCGACATGTTCGAGGAGGGCATTCGCATCCCGATGCTCAAGCTGTTCAAGGCCGGCAAGCCGAATGCCGACGTGTTCTCCGTCATCGAGGCCAGCGTGCGCCTGCCGCACGAAGTGCGCGGCGACATCCAGAGCATGGTCGCCGCCAACGAGGTGATGTGCCGCGAGTTCATGCGCTTCATGGACGAATACGGGCTGGACGATTGCGAAGGCTTGGGCGAGGCGATCTTCAGTCGTTCCGAGCGCCACATGCGCAAGGCCATCGCGGCCTGGCCCAATGGCAGCTACAAGGCCGACATGACCATCGACGGCTTCGAGACCGAGGTCAAGCTGTGCGTCAGCGTCGAGGTGAAGGACGATTCGATCCATGTCGACTACACCGGCACCTCGCCCGAGGTGGCGCGCGGCATCAACGTGGTGCCGCACTACCGCGTGGCGCACAGCGTCTATGCGCTCAAGTGCCTGCTCGACCCGGACACGCCGAACAACGAAGGGTGCATGGTCGCGTTGACCGACTCCGCACCCCAAGGCTCCATCCTCAATCCGCGCCCCCATGCCGCAGGCGCCGCGCGCAACCTGGTCGGCCACTGCATTCCCAGCCTGATCTTCAAGGCCTTGCAGGATGTGGTGCCCCACGGTGCGATGGGCGATAGCGGTGGCGCGCCGATCTGGGGCATCAATTGCCAGGGCCAGCGCTCGGACGGCACGGCCTATGGCAGCGCGCAGAACTTCCACGGTGGCCAGGGCGGGCGCTCGTCGATGGACGGGCTCGACACGCTGAGCTTCCCGTCGAACTGCCGCGTCACGCCGATCGAGATGTACGAACTGGCGGTGCCGGTGCTGACCGAATGCAAGGAGCTCATCCCCGATTCGGGCGGCCCGGGCAAGTTCCGCGGCGGCCTGGGCCAGCGCGGCGTCATCCGCAACCTCTCGGACCGCGAGATGAACATCTACCTGAGCACCGAGCATGTGAAGTATCCGTGCCTCGGTGTGCTCGGCGGACAGGCTGGCCGCAACGGCGCCGTGCTGCATGACGGCAAGGCCGTCTTCGCCAAGGGGCGGCTGGTGCTGGCGCCAGGCGAGCGACTGCAGATCGAACTGCCCGGGGGCGGTGGTTGGGGCGAGGCGCTCGAGCGCCCACGCGAACTGGTGGAAGACGACTTGCGCCAAGGCCTGGTCAGCTCCGAGCGTGCGCGCGTCGACTATGGCTATGTGCCCGGGGCCGCACCCGTGGTCGCACCTGCTGCAAAGCCTGCCGAGGTGCTGGCGTGACGGCTGGCGCGGCGCTGAAAGGGCAGGTCGCGCTGGTGACCGGCGGCGGCTCGGGTATCGGCCGCTCGACGGCTTTGATGCTTGCCGCCGAGGGCGCGCGCGTGGTGGTCATGGGCCGGCGCAAGGAGCCGCTGGACGCGGTAGTGGGCGAGATCAGCGCGGCGGGCGGGGAAGGCTGGGCCCGCCAAGCCGACCTCCAGAGCCGCGAACAGCTGCAGGACCTGGTGCGATGGATCGAAGCCGAGGTCGGCCCGGTTGGCATCCTGATCAACAACGCAGGCCTGACGAGCCGCGTTCGCAACATCCGCTGGATCGAGCCGGATGACTGGGAGTCGGCGATTTCGGTCAACCTGACGGCCGTCTATGTGCTGATCCAGGCGGTGCTCCCGGGCATGCTGGCGGCTGGCGCAGGCACGGTGGTCACGGTGTCCTCACTGGCGGCGGTACGGCCGAATCTGCTCGGCGGCGCCCCCTACGGCGCGGCAAAGGCAGCCGTCGTCAACCTCATGGGCTTCCTGCACGGCACCTTTCGCAACAACAACATCCGCTCGACCACGATCCTGCCCGGCGAGGTCAACACGCCGATCATGGACACGCGCGTGCGGCCGCCGACGGCCGCGGAACGCGCGGCGATGGTCGCGCCCGATGACGTGGCCCGCGCCATCCTGCTGGCCTGCACGCTGCCGCAAGGCACCACGATCGAGCAACTCGTCATCAGCCCCACGCTCGCGCGCGACCAGGGCCCGGATGTCGAGATCAGCCGCTGGCTCGGCGCGCCCGAAGGCACGCCCGGCAAACCCTGAATCGAGAGACACGCAATGAGCACTTCCCTACACCAAGGCCTGGCACGCGGCGACTCCGTGCTGATGGTCAACCCCAACCATATCTCGCCCACGCTGTGCGAGAAGCTGGTGCGCTCGGGCGCCGATTCCGTCTTCATCGACTGCGAGCACGGGCTGGCGAGCTTCGAGGACGTCCACCACATGGCCAAGGCTGCGCGCTATGCCGGCGGCTTCGGCATCGTGCGACCGCAAAACCAGGAACGATCGACCATCACGCGCTGCCTCAATGCGGGTGCCGACGGCGTCATGGTGCCGCTGATTCACACGGCAGAGATCGCCCGCCAGGTGGTGCACACCTTCCGCTACGCCGTGCCCGACGACCACGCCAGCAAGCTGTTGGTCGGCATGGTCGAGTCGGTGGAGGCGGTGCGCAACCTCGACGAGATCCTGGCCGTGGAAGGCATCGATGTGTTCTTCGTCGGGCCGGGCGACCTGTCGCAGTCCATGGGCTATTCACCCGCGGTCGCAACCGGCAAGCGCCGCCCCCAACCGGTGATCGACCTGGTGGATGAGACCTTGCAACGCATTCGCGCAGCCGGCAAGGTGGCGGGCACGCTGGTCGTGCGCCAGGACGTGGAGCACCTCGTCTCTGTCGGTGCGCAGTTGCTCTACTACCATGCGGACCCGTTCGTGGCGGAGGGCGTGAGTGCGATGCGACAACTTTCCGCGCCGGCGACGGTGGCGCTCGAAGCGCATTGAAAGTCAGGGCGGCTGCAGGCCGGACGCGTCCGGTGCGCGGATGCCGGCGAAGCGTCCCTCCACGAACAGCTCATTGACCTGCTTGCGAAGAATGGCCAGGACAGCGCTGGCCTGGTCGGACATCGGCAGATGATCGGTCACGCACAGCGAAATCGTTGCCTGCATCCCCGGCTCGACGATGCGGCGGACGACCGGTCCATCGGGTGCGGGCGAGACGCCCGCGACTGCGGCAGGAAGGATCGTTGCGCCTAGACCGGCATCGATTGCCTGGCGCAGCGTGGCTGCGGATTCGATCTCGGCCGTGATTCGCGGCGTGACGCCAATACGCGCAAACTCGTCGTCGATGATCCGCCGCAGGAAATGCATGCGGCTCGGCAGCAGCAGATCGAACCCGGCGAGGTCGCGCAGCGCAATGGTCTGGTCAATTGACGGCGGCAACGTGGTGCCGGCCGGCGCCACGAAGAACAGTTCCTCTGTCAACAAGGGTTGCAACTGGAGGCCCTTGATTGGACTGCCGGCATAGATGACGGCCATGTCCATGCGGCCCGTCATCACCATTTCGCTGAGCACGAGTCCGAAACTGTCGTTGATGAAGAGGCTGACGTTCGGGAACTCGCGGCGTACGGCCTGAAGCAGCGGCGTGGAGAGGATCGATGCGGTACTGTAGGTGGCCAGGCCTACCGACACCGGCCCGGCGATGAAGCCATCTTCGCTGCGCGACATCAACTCGCCCTCGGCCTGCTCGAGGTGGGTGAGAATCAACTGGGCATGCCTGTACAGCGCGCTGCCCGGCCGGGTCGGCGCAACGCCGGCGTTCGAGCGGCTCAACAGCTTGTGCCGGAAGTGGTCTTCGAGCGATGCAATGTGCTGGCTCAGGGCCGACTGCGCCACACCCAGTTGCTGCGCCGCAGCCGAAAGGCTCCTGGCGTCCACGGCGGTGACAAAGCTCTTCAGGGTCTTGAAATTCACCGTCATGGTCGCGTGATCGTAACTCCGGTTGACGGCTCGATACGGTGGCTTGATGCTTGCTTGAAGAAGCCAGCAGCAACCAAGAGGGCCCCCTGTGAATCTCCGGCGCTTGAAGTATTTCGTGAAGATCGTCGACGTCGGAAGTTTGACCCAGGCGTCCGAAGTGCTTCATGTCGCACAGCCTGCCCTGAGTCAGCAGATCGCGACGCTGGAAGGGGAGTTCAAGCAGCAATTGTTGCTGCGCACGCAGAAAGGCGTGGAGCCCACCGAGGCGGGGAAGGTGCTGTATCGGCACGCGCAACAGATCTTGCGTCAGTTCGAACAGGCACAGGCGGATGTGCTCAATGCGGGTCGTGCATTGTCGGGGCAGGTCTCCGTCGGACTTGCCCCCGGTACCGCAGCCTCCACGCTCGCGTTGCCGTTGCTTCAGACCGTTCACGGTCGCTATCCGCAGATTGTGTTGCACATCAACGAGAGCCTCGGCACCACGCTCTGCGATGTGGTGCGCGAAGGCCGGATGGACATGGCGGTCCTCTATGGCGGCGGGCGCACCATCCAGGGCCTGTGCTTCGACCAGCTGCTGACCGAGAGCCTCTGCGTCGTCGCGCCGCCCGGTGTACTGGGAATTGGGGAAGAGGTCCGGCTTGAGAGCTTGCGCGATGTCGACCTGCTGTTGCCACGTGCCACGAATGAACTTCGCAGACGGGTTGACCAGGCATTCGCGGCCATTCAGATGGTGCCACGTGTCGTTGCGGAAATGGAGTCATCCGACACGCTCGCGGCCGCCGTGGCGTCCGGCGTGGCTGCGACGATCCTGCCGTGCTCGGCGGCGCGTGGTGTAGCGGCCGCCGCATCTGGCGATGTGCGGCGCATTGTGTCCCCGACGGTTGAAATGCCGCTGGCCCTATGCTGCGCGGACCACCTGCCATTGTCCGAACCCGCCCAGGCGGTGAAAGCCATCCTGCTCGAGTTGGCCAGCAAGCGGATGGTCAACTTGGCGCCGCTGGACGAAAGCTTGTTGCTCAATCGAAATTGAGGATCACCTTCATCGCCTGCGTGCGATCGGCCGCCAGCGCAAATGCGCGTGCCGAATCGCGGTAGGACAGGGTCGCGGAAATCAGCGGCTTCACATCGACCAGCCCCTTGTTGAGCAACTCCACCGCGATCGCGAATTCCTCATGAAAGCGGAAGGCACCGCGCAGATCGAACTCCTTGGCGACGATCGTGTTGATCGGCAAGGTCATCTCTCCGCCCAGGCCCAGTTGCACGATGATCCCGCGCGGTCGGATCGCGTCGAAGGCGCCGCGCAGTGCACGCTCGTTGCCGCTGGCCTCGAACAGCACGTCGAAGCTGCCCTTGTCGGCCGTGAAGCGCGCGAGGCCGTCGGGTTGCTCGGCCACGTTGATCACCTCGTCCGCCCCCACCTTGAGCGCCTTGCCCAGGGTGTGGCTGCCGACATCGGTCGCCACGATGTGCGTCGCACCCGCACGCCGCGCCGCGATGATCGCGAGCGCGCCGATCGG
>NZ_JBFUKW010000052.1:0-10924 GCF_056400665.1 Variovorax sp. P5_A3
GCCGCCTTCAAGGATGCTTCGGGATGACCTCGGGAATGGGAACGCGCCTGCAAACGCCTGTGTCTTCGCCCGTACATTTCGCCCATGGCCGCAGCACCCCCACTGGCAAAGTACAAGGCAAAGCGCAACTTCGCCGTGACGCCCGAACCCACTGAAGGCGGCGAATCTACGGCCGGCGGCCTGCAGTTCGTCATCCAGAAGCATTGGGCGACCAGGCTGCACTACGATTTCCGGCTCGAACTGGACGGCGTCATGCTCAGCTGGGCGGTACCGAAGGGCCCGAGCTACGACACGGCCGACAAGCGCATGGCGGTGCAGACAGAGGATCACCCGATCTCGTACAACCAGTTCGAGGGCACGATTCCCCCGAAGCAGTACGGGGCAGGCAAGGTGGTGATCTGGGACAAAGGCATCTGGGTGCCGGTCGGCGACCCGCGCAAGGGC
This sequence comes from Variovorax sp. P5_A3, assembly GCF_056400665.1. Lineage (NCBI taxonomy): Bacteria > Pseudomonadati > Pseudomonadota > Betaproteobacteria > Burkholderiales > Comamonadaceae > Variovorax > Variovorax sp. P5_A3. The sequence goes on from NZ_JBFUKW010000052.1 coordinate 445, forward strand.
TATGAAAAGGGTGACCTCAAGTTCGAACTCCATGGCCACAAACTGCGCGGCAGGTGGGTCCTCGTGAAGATCAAGAGCCGAGAGGAAAAGCAGAACGCCTGGCTGCTCATCAAGGAGCGTGACGAGTTCGTGCGCCCGGCCAGCGAGTTCAGCGTCGTCGACGAGATGCCCGACAGCGTGGCCGGCCTGCCGATGCCCGCCGGCGCTGCGGCTCCTACCGAGTCCCTCGGCAGCCTGGCCGGGGCGAAGAAGACTGCCCTCCCCGCCAAGATCGCTCCCGAACTTGCCACTCTGGTTGACGGGCCACCCAGTACCGGGGACGACTGGGTGCTGGAAATCAAATTCGATGGGTACCGGATGCTGGCGCGTGTGGACGAGTCCGGCGTGCGCCTCTTCACCCGCAACGGCCACGACTGGACGAAGAAGCTGCCTCACCTGGCGCGCGACCTGGCCGCCATGAAGCTGCCGCCCTGCTGGCTCGACGGCGAGATCGTGATCCTGAACGACCAGGCACTCCCCGATTTCGGGGCTCTGCAGAACGCCTTCGACAACGCGCGCACGAACGACATCACGTTCCATCTCTTCGACCTGATGCACTTCAACGGCCTCGATCTGCGCCAGGTGCCGCTCGTCGAGCGCCGCGCGCAGTTGCAGCGGCTCCTTGAGGACGCACCTGACTCGATCCGTTTCAGCGAGGCCTTCGCCGGCGCGCCGCGCGATGTCGTCGCCTCGGCCTGCAAGCTCGGCTTGGAGGGGATCATCGGCAAGCGCAAGGACAGTCCCTACACGTCGAGTCGAAGCCCGGACTGGATCAAGCTGAAGTGCAGGCAGCGCCAGGAGTTCGTCGTGGCCGGATGGACGCACGTCCGTGGCACGAAGTCAGGGATCGGAGCCCTCCTTCTGGCGGCACACGACGCCGGAGGCAACCTGGTCTATGCGGGCAGCGTCGGCTCCGGCGTCAGCGGCAAGGTTGTGCCAGCGCTTCAGGAGAAGCTGGCGCCCCTGGCGGCCAAGACCAGCCCACTCCATGGCGCCACGGATGCGAGCGCCCGCGGCGCGCAATGGGTGCGCCCCGAACTGGTGGTCGAGGTCAGCTTCCAGGAATGGACGAAGAGCGGCCACGTCCGGCATCCCGTCTTCCACGGCATCCGCGAGGACAAGCCGGCCAAGGCGGTCGTTCGCGAGGTCCCGCAGCACCTTCGACCCGCCGCCGGCGGCGAGGTCCAGCGCACGCTTCCGGCCAGGCTCCGGGTTTCGAACCCGGAACGAGTGATTGATTCGTCAACCGGTGTCACCAAAATCGAGCTGGTGCGGTTCTATGGTTTGGTGGGGCCGCTGATCCTCGAACACCTGAAGAACCGTCCTGTGTCGCTCGTACGCGCGCCAGAGGGCATTACTGGCGAGCTGTTCTTCCAGAAGCACCTGGACAAGGGCGAGATCGTCGGCGTCCGCCAGCTCGACCCGGCCCTGCACCCAGGCCACTCCCAGCTGCTCGAGGTGGCCACCGCTCGAGGCCTGCTCTCGGCCGCCCAGCTCAACGTGATCGAGTTCCACACATGGAATGCCGTCAAGTCCGCGATCGGCAAGCCAGACCGGATGACGTTCGATCTGGACCCGGGCGAAGGCGTGAAGTGGCAACAGATCCAGCAAGCCGCCGAACTGGTTCGCGTCTTTCTGGAGCAGCTGGAACTCGCCTCGTTCGTGAAGACCAGCGGCGGTAAGGGCCTGCACGTCGTGGTGCCGCTCAAACGCCTATACGACTGGGACACCGTGAAGGACTTTTCCCAGGCGATCGTCGTGCACCTGGCGCGCACGCTCCCTCAGCTCTTTGTGGCCAAGAGCGGGCCGAAGAACCGTGTGGGCAAGATCTTCATCGACTACCTGCGCAACGGCTTCGGCGCCACGACGGCTTCGGCCTGGTCGGCGCGGGCGCGGCCGGGCCTGGGCGTGTCGGTGCCGATCGCCTGGGATGAGCTGTCGGACATCACAAGCGGCGCACATTGGACCGTGCGCAACATCCACACGCGGCTGGACAAGGGTAACGAGCCTTGGAGCGCGTACGCCATTCGCCGACGCAGCCTAAACAAGGCGATGCGTACCCTAGGGTTCAAAGCTGACTGAACAACTGCGTCGTCGCGGATTTTCTCGCCGCCCGCATGGCGCCCCGGTTCGCGGGTCGACACTTTGAATCGCACAATGTGGTCCAGAATTGCCCATGGCGGGAGGCCTGTGGCATGCTTCAGGGGGACCTCCGCTCGGCGGAACCTGCGCATCAGGTCACTCAAAGATCAAGGCCGGCAGCACCCATGAAATCTGCCCAGAATCGGAAGTCCTACAAGGTCTTCATCAGCTATTCCACCGCGGATCGCGCCGTTGCCTTGAGACTGTTCAACGATCTCAGCCGGGCGGGCGCCCAAGTCTTCCACTTCGAGCAGTCCTCGAAGGCAGGGAGCGACGCCTGGAATCAAGTGCTGTCGGCGATAAAGCAGGCCGATGGATTCGTTGCCTTGCTGTCCAAACAAGCCATGCTGTCCAGACCCGTCCGGTCCGAGGTCGAACAGGCTTACTATTGGTATAACAACATTGGAACGCCTGAACTCATCCCGGTGCGGCTTGAGCCAGTTGAGGTGCCAGATCAACTCGTGACGCGTACCTTGGTGTCGCTTGAGGACTACGCTGCCGGTCTGTCCGTGCTGATCAGGACTTTCGGACTGACCATGGGCGTTAGCCAAGCGCCTGCTGCAAAGGCCGCGGAACCAGTGCGCCAAGCGCCTGCCGCAAAGGCCGCGGAACCAGTGCGCCAAGTCCCTGCGGATGCCGCCCGGAGTTACTTGCGGAAGCGCTATGGCCTGCCAGAAGAGACGTTTCTAAAGCACCTGAAGAAGGAGCAGGACGAGGGGGTCAGCCTCATTAATCAGGCGACTGTCGTGGCTCCGCGGTTCAAGCAAAACGTCTATCTTTTGCCGGCGCTCAACCTTTTCCTCGGCCTCGTTGCTAGTGTGCTGCTGTACTGGCTCTTCAGTTCATTGCCCGACCTTGGTGTATTCCTCACCCAGCTACTTCCTGAGTCGGTGAAAGAGTTCTTGGCGTCGATTCGCGGATGGTGGCATTCGACCACGTTTCTTGGGGCGTCCCTTTCAACGGTCATGCTCATCGCCGGCGCCCTCGCGATCATGTATTTGTCATGCGGGTTTGCCGACGAACAGATTTGCGTGGACTTCCAAGACTACGTTGTCGTTTCCTTCAAAGGGTTCTTGCTGGCAGGCTTTGTGGCTTTCGCTTGGGTCTTTTTCTTTCACCCGCAGGGGGCTGGATTTGCCCTCTACTTCGCGAGCGCCGTCGCCCTTTCTTCAGTGACCATTTCGGCCTTCGAATTGTTTTGACCAGGGCAGCCCTACCGACACATCAGTCTTGTCGCGTCGAACGGCGAAGCCGATCCCGGGCTTTCAGCGCTGCGCGTCGAGCTCCTGCAGCTCTCCACCCTGTCGGGCACCAATCCCTGACGCACGCGGCCCTGCAGGGCCGCTAACACCTCCCTGCAGATGACGCCGTCGCCGGCGTCGTGCGGGATCGCCTCGCTCCAGCTGGTCACGTGTGGCTGATCTGCCCTGCGGTCCGCCTCTTCCCGACGCATAGCGCCATCCCTGCGCGTGCGCTCGTCCTCGTCCTCACCCGGTCCCTTCGCTTCGCTCTCGGGCTGCGGCCTCCGGTCGCTCCTCCCTCCCGCACCTGGCTGTCGCTGGCCATGCGTCGAGGCGACTCCGAAGAGCAGATTTTTTCAACCACACCGAAAGGCCAGTCATGAGCGAAGCGACCACACAAGACATCAACACACTTTCCACCGCGGCCGTTCCTTCCGCACCTCCCGAGGCTCACCAAAGAGCAGATGGGGGGAGGGGGCAAAGGAATCTGTCGAAGCTTCCCACGCTTTGCTACGCGCTGGTCGCAAGCAACGCACCAGGACGCCGCATCGTAATCATCAAGGTGGGCGAACGCGGCTACTACCAGACCGACTTCGACGGCGCTGCAATGGAGCTGGCAGAGGCGCGGATTCTGGTCGACCGCCTGAACGTCAAGCTCGGCGTTTCCGATGCACAGCACGAAGCCATGGTTGCCGGCTCGGCTTTCGGCTTCCATGTCCCCGCTGCCGATCCTGATCACTCCACGAATACCGGAGGAACGCTGCGCACAGTCGATGCGTCGATGTCGAGGACGGTCGCGGCATGACCCCGGAAACGCGTGGGCGTGAGCTGCGATGCGATGACCTTCCGCGAAGAAGTTCAAGAGCGAGATTCGCGCTCCCGAATCGGAGCGGGCGGCCAAGGCTAGCGCGGCGCGTGAACCGAAGGCGGTCTCCGCATGAGCCGCAAGCCGTGCCCCGAGGTACGCGTAGGCTTTTCCGCTGACAGCTGGTCGCCTCGTCGCCGCCGCGCGCGAGCGCGGCTATCTCGTTTCTCGGCGAACGCATTCGCCGGGAACTACCCGAAAGGCCACCGAAGCCGCGAACCGCCTGGCAGGCGTGACATGGTGGGCATTCCGACGGGTAGTTTGACCGCCGTCCGGGCGGCGTTTTCGCTGGCAACGGGAAGGCGCACGCCGCATGGGCGACGGCGGCGGCGAATCGGAAAATGCTATGTTTTCAAGAGCCCACCATGCCCGAAGCCGCCACAATCCCCTACGACGAAGCGAACGCGAAGACCGTCGCCGTGATCAGAAGATCTTCGAAGAAGCCCGCCAAGCGCGCGCCGGCCCGGCCCGCGACCGACACCCGCAAGCCCGCCGCCAATCGCAATGTTTGCTAGGGTCCTGTTTGCGATCGCCCTCATGATCGGCTCGCTCGTGGCCGTCTGGCTGGTGCGGAATTCATAGGCGCCTGTCGGCATACTCTCGGTCAGGAGTTAGATCGTGTCGCGCCCAAACGTGCAGCACGCCGTTGCCAAAGTCGATTGCGACCGGCGCAAGGCCGGAGCCACGTTTCTTGAGCGCCGCACAAGAAGTTGTGGTTCGTCCTCGCAAACCAATCTTGCTGGCGAGGCGCAGGGCTAGACTCTGCACAGCAGCAACAAGGTAACAAGGCAACCCCATGGCGAAGATCGTCTCACTGTTCAACCATAAGGGCGGGGTGAGCAAGACCACGACGGCATTCAATCTCGGATGGATGATGGCTAGCATGGGGGCCAAGGTGCTGCTCGCCGACTTCGATCCGCAGTGCAACCTAACAGGCATGGTCATGGGCTTCGAAGGTGTCGACGACCTCGAAGCGACCTATGTCGAGAGCCCGCCGAACAACGTGCGGGACGCGCTTGCACCAGCGTTCGAGGCGAAGCCGAAACAGATCGAAGCGGCGCAATGCGTTCCGGTCAAGGGCAATTCGAACCTCTACCTGCTGCGCGGGCACATCGGATTGTCCGAGTACGAAACGACGCTTGGCGTTGCGCAGGAACTTAGCGGGTCACTGCTTCCGCTCCGGAACCTACCCGGCTCGTTGCGCTTCATGCTTGACGAGACGGCGGGCAAGGTGGGAGCCGATTTCGTGTTGGTGGATATGAGCCCGAGCCTTGGGCCGCTCAATCAAAACCTGTTCACGACTAGCGACTACTTCTTGGTTCCTCTTCACCCGGACTACTTTTCTTCGATGGCGCTCAGCTCCTTGGCGAGAACGCTGCCGCGATGGAAAGCATGGGCCGAGATGGCGCATGGCTTGGAGGTACTGGCGAAGGCAGACTACCCGTTTCCGAAGCCGCAGGTGCAGTTCATCGGGTCTATAGTCCAGAAGTACCGGCCGCGCTTGGGGAAGGCGTCGAAGGCTTTTCAGAAGTGGATCGATCAGCTCGAAACGGGTCTGCAAACCAAGCTCGTCCCTGCGCTTCAGGGTGCCGGGATGCTTGATCCCGCTGCGTTCAAAGCAAGGATCGGGCTCGAACCGTGGAACGCGATCATGGAGGTCGCAGACTTCAACAGCCTGATTGCGCTCTCGCAAGACTTGCAAGTGCCTGTCTATGCGCTCACTGCAACGCAGATCGATCAGCAGGGCGCGGTCTGGGCTCAGACGAAGGCGAGCATGGACACGTTCGAAGCGGCCTTCAGGCTCTGTGCTGACCGCGTCTTTGCGTTGACGGCGTAAGTCGCGCTGTGACGCCAATTGGCCACTTCGATGCGGTCTGGCTCCGCTGTCACGGCCTCTCAGCGATACACGCCTACCTTGCGAAAAACATGACTGGCGCTCTGCCGGTGGACGAAGTGCTGCGCGCCGCCTGGGTTGCGCAGGTCAGCGCGCTCGACCTCTATGTGCATGAGCTGGTGGCGCAGCGTATGTTGAAGTCGTTCGAAGGCACGCTGCCGCGCACTCAGCAATTCCAGGCGTTCCAGCTACCGCTCGAAACCATCGAGCGCATCCAGGCGGCATCCACGCCTTCAGCGGCGAGCTCTGCGTTCGACCTCGAAGTTCGACGACAGCTTTCATTGGCAACGTATCAAGACCCTGAGAAGATTGCCGACGGCGTGCGTCTGTGCTCGGGTGTGGAGCTATGGAACGCTGTGGCTTCGCACCAGGGTGCGACGCCCGCGCAGAAAGTGACTGCGGCGAAGCAGCTCAAGCAGCAGCTTCGAGCGATTGTAGACCGGCGCAACAAGATCGCTCACGAGGGTGACCTGCAACCCACGCTGCCGGTGACGCCTTGGCCTATCTCTCAGGCTGATCTCTCTCAGGTCTCGACCTTCATTGAGGGCGTGGTGCGATCAATAGATGCCTGCGTGTGAGTGCCGGGCTGGGTAAGAAAAGAAAACGGGCCGAGGAGTCCCGTGCCGGTCACGTACCATCGATTCTTAAAGGGAGATTTTGTGAAAGCACTCGGAACGATAGTCCTCATTGGTGCCGCCCTTGTCGGAGGCTATGCGCTGTTTGTGTTCGACCCCAGCGTTGCAACCGCCGGTGGCGGGCGGGTGAACAATCTGGGTCTGATGCAGGACCGCCAGAATATCCTCATCGCATCCTGCGCTGCCGCCGTTGTGGGTTGCATCCTGATGGTGTTTGCGGGTCGCCCTGAGCAAGGCGCTTCATCTACGGCCAACGGTGTTCGGCCAGGCGCAGACGGTCGATCCCGCGCCGCAGAGGCTCTAGAGCCTGAGAAGCTCCTAGCCGTAGAGAATTTTCGCGACGCTCTGAAGCGCGACGATGCGGTTGCGGTTCGCAAGATGCTGAACGACTTGACCGTGCGGGCGTATCACGAGCGTCCTACAGGCCGGGGGTTCCTGCAGTACGCAGTTGTTCACGAATGCCGTGAATTGCATTCCGTTGCTGCTTGACGCAGGCACAAAGTTTGACCAGCGCGACAGCACGGGAAAGACAGCGCTCGACTTTGCGACAAGGGCTAACCCAGAGGTCCAGGCCCTGTTGCCGGTATCGCCGGGGCCGGCGCCGTCGACGAGCCCTCTCGCCGGCGCGCTTTGCGCACATGCTGCTCAGGGCGTGCCCTCAGACGCTGACTTCGCAGCGGCGCTGGATGAGTGCAGTTCGGCGTTGCGAAAGCCAGTGGTTTGGGCGAAGGCCTTCGCTGAGGCTCTCGGGGATGACGTGCGAGCAAGGGCGCTGTACACCGGTCGCCGGGCTGGCGAACTAGCGGCAGAACGGGCCGAACGCGGACGCGCGGAACTGCAAAGATTGGAGGATGGACGAGCCCGCCTGGAGCGAGAGGCCTATGAGGCCAAACCCAAGGGCAAATGCCCGAACTGCGATGCGATAGTGCCCCTTAATGCAGAGACCTGCGTTAGCTCCAGGTGCGGCGCCGCGGACGGCTGGCGCGTCAAGCCGTTGTCGGCTTAGCGGCGGCCTATTGCTCACGAACACTTGGGGTTTGTGCCACAGGGGTCGCCCTGGGGGCCGCTGAAAGTGATCAAGTGCTGCTGTCGCCGCCGCGAACTCGCGTCCAGCCGGCGCGTTCAAGCCTGTTTCAACGGGGCCCGAAGCCGAGGTCCAAAAACGCTTTTGCCGCGAGCCATCCCCCCGATCTTCGGTGTTGAGGTAGCCGGAGGTCGTCGCGATCGATGAATGGCCGAGATTGTTTTTCACGACCGGGTGCGACACCGGCGTACGGCCGGCTCGACCCTTCAAAGGGCAAATGACTTCGCCGGTTCCTGAGAAGATGCGGCGATGGGCCAGATCTTCATCAGCCATTCAAGCCTTGACAATTCGCACGCGGAGGCGATGCGTGATTGGCTGGGGGCCGAGGGATGGTCCGATGTCTTTCTCGATGTAGATTCATTTCTCGGCCTTGCCCCAGGACAGCATTGGCGCGACGAGCTGCGCAAGGCGGGCGAGCGTTGCTCGGCCGTCGTTGTGCTGGTATCGCCTCATTGGGCGGACTCGAAATGGTGCCTCACCGAGTTTCTGTTCGCAGCGCAATTGGGGAAGGAAATCTTTCCGGTTCTGGTAGCGCCGTGTGCATTCGAGTCCCTCCCGATCGAACTCACCGCGACCTACCAGTTCGCCGACCTCTCGACAGCTGACAGGCGGTCTGAGGGGCTCGAAAGGCTGCGCATTGGCTTGCATCGCGCAGGGCTTCTTCCGGGAGCCTTCAGCTGGCCGCCCAAGGACGAGCCGAACCGCCCTGTCTTTCGCGGCCTCCGGGTGCTCGAAGAACGGGATGCCGCCATCTTCTTTGGACGTGACACACAGGTCACCAAAGCCATGGACGCCATTCGGCGCCTGCGTGACGGCGACCCCGAGCGGATGCTGGTGATCCTCGGGGCCTCCGGTGCGGGCAAGTCGAGCTTTCTGCGAGCGGGTCTGCTTGCTCGGCTGAAGCGAGACACCGAACGCTTTCTGGTGCTGCCCACCGTGCGGCCCGCCCTCGCAGCAGTGACCGGCGCGACGGGACTACAACAGTCACTTGGGCTGAGCGGCACTATCGACGTGGCCACAATTGCCGCACAGATCACCCGGTTGAGGGCACCCAGGGCGGAGCAGCTTCGCAACCATGCCCCGCAGCGGACCTCGGGCGAGGCTTTGGTGCCTGCCACCGTAGTCCTGCCCATCGACCAGGCAGAGGAACTGTTCGTTGCCGGCGACGATGAGGCTACCCGCGCTGTCGCGTTGATCGCCGATACGCTTAGCGCCGATCCCCGTGTGTTGCTGCTGATCACCATCCGGTCGGACAGCTTTGGGCTCTTGCAGGGCGAACCACGCCTGTCCGGCATCCCACGCCTTCCGTTCGATCTTGCGCGCCTGCCCGCGGCGGCGTTCAAGGAGGTTATTGAAGGCCCCACGCGGCTTCGAGATGCGGGCGTTGAGATCGACCCCGAGCTCACGGAACAATTGGTCCATGATTTCGACGGTGCCGACGCTCTGCCGCTGCTCGCGTTCACCCTGGAACGGCTGGTTGCCGACCATCGCGCAGGCGGGCGCGTTGGAAAGCGCCAGTACGTCGATGAGATGAAGGGTGTTGGTGGCGCCATTCGTGCGGCTGTGGAACGCGCCTTTGCTCGGGCCGCGCAGATACCCGGCCTGCCCCCAACGCGCGCGGCACTGGACGAATTGGCGCAACGCAGCTTCGTGCCAGGGCTGGTCCGGATCGACATGGTGTCTGCCCCCGCCAAGCGCCGCATTGCACTGCGCCGCGATTTGCCCCCAGAGGCGCTTGCTCTCATCGATTGCCTGGTCGACGAGCGGTTGCTCGTTGCTGACACCGCGGGCGGCGAGCGGACCATCGAGGTCTCGCACGAAGCCGTGTTGCGCCACTGGAGCGAACTTGAAAGCTGGATCGCGGCGCGCAGGGACGACCTGAGCCTCGCCGAACGCGTAACGGCGGCGGCTGATGACTGGCAGAACGCGGAAGACTTGGCCAAAGACGAGGCTCTGGTTCACCGCGGTGAGCGATTGCGGGCCGCCGAAGCGCTTTTGGGCTGGGTTAACTTGGGATGGAAGGAAGGCGACTACCGACGCGCCTATCTTGCGGCCTGTCGCGCTGCGGAGCAGCGCGCCGAGCTTGCTGCGGCGACCCAGCGTCGGCGGCAGCGCCGGCTGCTGCAGGGGATCAGCGTGCTTGTAGGGTTTGTGGCGCTGGTCACAGTCGTCGGCGCGGCGCTTGTGATCTCCGCGCAGCGCAATCTTGGTCGAGCAACGTCGATGACGCTGGCGAGCGCTTCAGAACGGTTGGCGGCTGACGGTGATTTCGTGCACGCCATGCACCTGGCCGTTCTTGCCGAACGCAGCAACGGGCTGACGCCCGCTACCCCAGAGTCGATGGCGGCGCTGTCCTCGGCGGCCCAGGGCGGCAGACTCCAGGTGGACTTCCGGGGTCATCGGGCGCCCGTCGATGGCGCCGTGTTCTCGGCCGACCAGCACCGCATCCTGACCTGGAGCGAAGACGCAACGGCGCGGCTGTGGGATGCGGCCACCGGTGCCCAGATTGGCCCGGCCCTCAAGCACGACCACTGGGTCAATGGCGCCGTGTTCTCGGCCGACCAGCACCGCATCCTGACC
>NZ_JBFUKW010000053.1:0-10572 GCF_056400665.1 Variovorax sp. P5_A3
GCCGGCGAGACCGTGCTGCGCGCCACCGTCTCGGAGCGCATGCAGCCCGGCGTGGTCTACACCACCTTCCACTTCCCGGAGTCGGGCGCCAACGTGATCACCACCGACAACTCCGACTGGGCGACCAATTGCCCCGAGTACAAGGTGACCGCGGTGCAGGTCATGCCCGTCATGCAGCCGTCCGCTTGGCAACAGGAGTACAGCCGCTTCAACCGCGTGCAGCAGGAGTTGCTCGACGCGCGATCAGACGTCAATGTGTCGGTGCCAGTCGCTCGTGACTCTCTCGGGGCGGTTGTCAATATTAGGGGTTTTCCCTATAATTGATTACCCCAACACCGAGAGAAATCATGAGCTACGTCGTCCTGAATGAGAAATCCCAGAAGGGCCTGTTCACGCGCGAAACCCGCCAGGTCATTGCGGAGCTTTTCGCTTCCCTCCCCGTCGTGATCTTCGCCCGCGCGGTTCGCGGTGCGCTGCGCGACCGCAACGCGCTTTAAGCGCTCGCTAATCCCGATTCGCAACCGCCGCGCGTCTTGCGCGCGGTTCGAACGGAACAATCTTTCCAATCAGTTCCCTCCCCTCGTCGAGCAGGAACTCCTTGAAGGCCTGAGCCACAGGCGACAGATGCTTGCTGTGTCGATGCACGACATACCAGTTCAGCATCACAGGAAACCCCACCACATCGAGCACCCTCAGGCTGCCTGCCTTCATCTCCTGGCTGATGGTGTGCGCCGACAGGAAGCTCACGCCCATGCCGGCGATCACCGCCTGCTTGATGGTCTCCGTGCTCCGGATCTCCATCGCGATCTTGAGGTCCCGCAAGGCGGCGCCGAAACCTTCCTCCATGGATTGCCGGGTGTCCGAGCCGCGCTCCCGCACTACGAAGGGTTCGCGCAGGAGCATGGCCAGCGGGATACGCTTCTTGTCGGCAAGCCGATGGTCCGGCGCGGCCACGATGACATAGGGATGCGGCGCGAACGGCAAGTTCTCCGTACCCATGTCCGAAGGCGGACGCACCATGATCGCCAGGTCGGTCAGGTTCTCGGCAATATGCGTCAGCAACTCCTCGCGGTTGTGCACCGTGAAGTTGAGCACCACGCCACGATGGCGGCTCGCGAATTCAACCAGCAGCCGCGGAAAGAAATAGTCGCCGGCGCTGATCACGCCCACATTCAGCTTTCCACCCGAGACACCCTTGAATTGCATCATCGCGCTTTCGGCAGCCTCGAATTGCTGAATGATGGTGCGGCTGAAGGCGAGTAATTCAGTGCCGGCGGGCGTCAAATAGATCTTCTTGCCGAACTGCTCGAACAAGAGATTGTCGGCATGTTCCTCGAGCCGCTTGACCTGGATCGAGACGGCGGGCTGGGTCAGGTGCAACTCATCAGCGGCACGCGAGAAGCTCATCAGTCTCGCGACCGCCTCGAACACCTTCAATTGCCGCAGTGTGGCGTTTCTCATTCCTCGATAGTAGGGCCGCCCGTGCCACCCGTACCACAGCCCCGATCACAATTCGCGCAAACGCAAATGCGCGCGTTCAGTTTCCATCGTTCGCGCCAGCAACTTGACCAATGCATGAACCGTGACGATATGCGGCGTCTCCGTGTCGGTGAGCTGCGCGAGTTCGACGACGGCGCCGACCAGCGCGTCGATCTCCGGCGCGCGGCCAGCCTCGATGTCCTGGAGCATCGAGGTCTTGTGACGCCCGACCTTCTCCGCGCCGGCGAGCCGCTTCTCCAGCGACAGGCGGAATTCGATGCCGAGCTTCTGGGCCACCGTCTGCGCCTCACGCATCATCTGCGTCGCCAACTCCCGGGTGAGAGGAAACTGGCAGATGTCGACCAGCGTGGAATGGGTCAGGCTGCTGATCGGATTGAAGGTGAGATTGCCCCAGAGCTTGAGCCAGATCTCGGCACGGATGTTGTCCAGCACAGGCGCCTTGAAGCCCGCGCGGTTCAGGCAAAAGGACACCTGCTCGGCACGCGCACTGGAGGAGCCGTCGAGTTCGCCAATGGGGAAGCGGTCGCCCTCGACATGCTTCACCACGCCCGGCGCCACCAGTTCGGATGCCGGATACACCACGCATCCGAGCACCCGTTCGGCGGGAATGTCGCGGCCGACCCTGCCGGTCGGGTCGACGCTCTGCAACTGCGTGCCCTCGAGCCGGCCGCCGTGCTTGTGGAAGTACCAATAGGGGATGCCGTTCTGCATTGTCACCACCACCGTGTCGTCGCCGAAAAGTTGCGACACCTGTCCGGCCACCGCTTCGACCTGGTGCGCCTTCATGGCCAGGATGACAATGTCTTGTGGACCCGCTTTCTGATAGTCGTCGGTGGCGATCACGTTGCGAGCCACGCGACGCTGGCCATCGGCCTCCACCAACGTGAAGCCGTTGCTCTGGATCGCCTCGAGATTCGCGCCGCGCACCATGAAGGTCACGTCCTCACCGGCAAGTGAGAGACGGGCGCCCACAAGACCGCCGATGGCGCCAGCGCCAACTACTGCTATCTTCATTTCCGACTCCTGAAGTTGAATGCGTGAATGCCTTGGGCGGATGGCCTAGCAGAAGGGGTTGCTCAGCGTTCCGATGCCCGTGATCGCTACTTCGACGGTGCTGTCGGGCTTCATCGAGCCGACGCCGACGGAGGTGCCGCAGAGGATGACGTCGCCCGGAAACAGGGTCATGTCCATCGAGATCAGGCTGACCAACTCGGCCACCGAGAAGCGCATGTCGCTGATCGGATAGTCCTGGCGCAACTCGCCGTTCAGCGAGGTCGTGACGCGCAGGGTCGCGGGATCGAGGCCTCGCGCGATGGCCGGCCCCATCGGGCAGAAGGTGTCGAATCCCTTGGCGCGCGCCCACTGGGCAAAGGACGCATCGCGGTGCAGGATGTCGGCCACGGTGACGTCGTTGGCGCATGTGTAGCCGAACACGTGATCGAGCGCCTCGGACAGCGGCACCGCGCTGCTGCGCTTGCCGATCACGATGCCCAGCTCGCCTTCGAAGACCACCTTGCCTTCGCACAACGGCTTGCGGATGATCTCGCGCGTCGGCAGGAAGGAGTTGGGCGCCTTCAGAAGGTACAGGGGCTCCGCCGGCACTGCCAGGTTGAGCTTCTCGCCGAGCGCCGCGAAGTTGTTCCACAACGCGATGACCTTGGTCGGCGCGCTCGGCGTGAGCAGGCGGACCTCGTCGAGCATCAGCACGGTGCCGGTGGCCTCGCACTCGCCGAACATGTCGCCGCGATGCGGCTGCACGCGGTCGCCGGCGAGTGTGCCGAAGCCGACCTGACCGGCGTATTCGAAGCGGACCCAGAGTGAGGACATGGTGATCGTGCTTTCGCGTGTGGTTGTTCGGATCGTTCGCGCCGCCCAGCCGGGCTCAGGCGCCCAGTTCGTGGCCGACGGTGGACCAGTCGAAATGCCGTGTGCAGTGCACCGCGGACGACTGCCGATGCGCGGCCTGCTTCTGCCGAATGACATCGACCAGGAAGTCGGCGTCGTAGGACTTCAGCAAGTGCGCCTGCTCGGTCTCGACATAGCGCCGGATGGCCTGCGCGCAGTCCGCGCCGCCATCGAACAGCGCGTGATACGTGTCGCTGCTCCAGTACCAGCGCAGGCCGAGCTCATAGAACGCGGCGTTGAAGGCATTGCACTCCGCATCGACAGGGATGACGGTGAATGTCGAACCATTGGCCATGACGGACTCCTTGTAGCGGCCGAGCCGCAGTGGGTGAGATGGAATGCAGGTCAATGTAGGTTCGCCATTCAATAAAGGATAGTTAAACTAAATTATCTAAATCATTAGTCATGCTTTATGTAATGCACGGATCAAGGAGACGTGCGTCAACTGCACTCCGTGGCCGGAGTGCCGTCGTGTCAGGGAGAGAAAAAGCGCCAGCCGAAGGGCTGCGTCAGATCACGCGTTCCTGCCTGAGCATGTCGACCTCCGCCGCGCTGTAGCCGAGTTGCCCCAGGACCTCATCGGTGTGTTCACCCAGCAGGGGTGATCGTGTGACGACCGTGGGACTGTCGGACATCTTGATCGGGTTGCCCACGGTGAGGTACTTGCCGCGCTTGGGATGGTCCACCTCGACGATGGTGCCGGTCTCACGCAACGACGTGTCTTCCGAGATTTCCTTCATCGACAGAATCGGGCCGCAGGGAATGTCGTAGCGATTGAGGATCTCCATCGCCTCGAGCTTGTGCTTCGTCATCGTCCATTGCTCGATGCGCGCGAAGATCGGCTTCAGGTGCAACAGCCGCGCAGCGGGCGTGGCGTAGGCTGTATCGGTGATCCAGCCCTCCTCGCCGATCACCTTGCACACAGCTGGCCAGACCGCGGCCTGCGTGATGAAGTAGATGTAGGCATTCGGGTCGGTCTCCCAGCCCTTGCACTTCAGGATCGAGCCGGGCTGGCCGCCACCCGATGCATTGCCAGCGCGCGGGACTGCCTCGCCGAACTTGCCGTCCGGGTACTGCGGGTACTCATGCATGGTGCCGGTACGCTCGAGGCGTTGCTGGTCCCGCAGCTTCACGCGGCAGAGGTTCAGCACCGCGTCCTGCATCGGCGCCAGCACCTTCTGGCCACGGCCGGTGGCGTTGCGCTGATAGAGCGCGGCCAGGATGCCGAGCGCGAGGTGCAGGCCTGTTCCGCTGTCGCCGATCTGAGCGCCGGTGACGACCGGCGGGCCATCGTCGAAACCCGTGGTGGATGCCGCACCGCCTGCGCACTGCGCGACGTTCTCGTAGACCTTGCAGTCCTCGTACTTGCCCGGGCCGAAGCCCTTGACCGAGGCCACGATCATGCGCGGGTTGAGTTCCTGGACGTGCTCCCAGGTGATGCCCATGCGATCGAGCGCACCCGGGGCGAAGTTCTCGACCAGCACGTCGCAGGACTTGATGAGCTGGTCGAGGATCTTCTTGCCCTTCGGATTCTTGGTGTCCAGCGTGACCGAGCGCTTGTTGTGGTTGAGCATCGTGAAATAGAGGCTGTCGACCTCCGGGATGTCGCGCAACTGGCCGCGCGTCGCATCGCCCTCGCCCGCGCGCTCGACCTTGATCACGTCGGCGCCGAACCACGCGAGCAACTGTGTGCAGGTGGGTCCCGACTGCACATGCGTGAAATCGAGAATGCGGACGCCATCGAGTGCCTTGCTCATAACTTGTCTCCTCTGATCGTCGCCTCGGCTTGTGCCAGGCGCTTGCGCAGTTCGCGCTCTTCCATGAACCGCTGCGTTTCGTCGCGCACGATAGCCGATATCCCGCAGACCTTGCCGTCACCTCCGAGCAGGATCGAGACGGAGAAAGCGATCGACAGCGTGCGCCCGTCCTTGTGCAGGGCCGGCACGCGCAGCAGGTCGGCGCCGTACTTGGTCACCGCGGTCTCCATCGTCTTGCGATAGCCGTCCCAGTGCCGGGCCTGCTGGCGCTCGGGGATGATGATGTCCAGCGAACGGCCCAGTGCCTCAGCCTCGGTGAAGCCGAAGATGCGCTCCGCCGCGCGGTTCCACAGCGTGATGGCCCCGCTGGCGTCGCAGACCATGATGGCGTCGCCCGCGCCATCCACCAGTTGCCGCAGGTCGACCGGCGAACCGGGGGGCGCCATCTCAGACAGCGCCGGCTTCGTGCAACGCGGCAATCCCGGCCTTGCTGTAGCCGAGTTCCTCGAGCACCTCGTCGGTGTGTTCGCCCAGCAGCGGCGAGCCGGTGACTTCGGGCTTCATGTCGGAGAACTTGATCGGGCTGCCGACCGTGAGGTAACTGCCGCGCTCCTTGTGCGGCACTTCGACGATCGTGCCGCTGGCGCGCAGCGACGGGTCGTTCGCGAGTTCCTTCATCGTCAGGACCGGCGCGCAGGGAATGTCGAACTTGCGCAGGATGTCGACCGCCTCGAACTTGGTCTTGTTGGACAGCCAGGACTCGATCTCGCCGAAGATCTCCATGATGTGCGGCTGCCGCGCCTTGGGCGTGTTGTAGTTCGGGTCGTTGATCCACTCTTCCTTGCCGAGCGCCTTGCAGATCGGTGCCCAGGCATGGCCCTGGATGGTGAAGTAGATGTAGGCGTTGGGGTCGGTCTCCCAGCCCTTGCACTTGAGCACCCAACCCGGCTGTCCGCCGCCGCCGGCATTGCCGCCACGCGGCACCACGTCGCTGAAGGTACCGTGCGGGTACTGCGGGTATTCCTCCAGGTACCCCAGGCGATCCAGGCGCAACTGGTCGCGCATCTTGACGCGGCAGAGATTGAGCACGCTGTCCTGCATCGAGACTGCCACCTTCTGGCCCTTGCCTGTCTGCTCGCGGCCGATGATGGCCGTCAGGATGCCGATGGCCAAATGCATGCCGGTGTTGCTGTCGCCCAGCGCCGCGGCGCTGATGGTGGGCGGGCCGTCCCACCAGCCGGTCGTCGACGCCGCGCCGCCTGCGCACTGCGCGACGTTCTCGTAGACCTTCAGGTCGTCGTAGTGATGCCCGTCGCTAAAGCCCTTCACCGAGGCGACGATCATCTTGGGATTCAGCTCGTTGATGCGCTCCCAGGTGAAGCCCATGCGGTCGAGCGCGCCAGGACCGAAATTCTCGACCAGCACGTCGGACTCGCGGATCAGCGTTTCCAGTACTTCCTTGCCTTCGGCCTTCTTCGTATCCAGCGTCAGCGAGCGCTTGTTGCTGTTGAGCATGGTGAAGTAGAGCGCGTCCACATCAGGGATGTCGCGCAGTTGGGTGCGGGTGACGTCGCCCGAGCCGGGCCGCTCGACCTTGATGACATCGGCGCCGAACCAGGCCAGCAGTTGCGTGCAGGCCGGTCCGGCCTGCACGTGCGTGAAGTCGATGATCTTGATGCCGGCGAGGGGTTTGTTGCTCATGGAATATCTCCTGGGTTACTGGAATTACTTCTTCTTGGCAGTGGCCGGATTCAGGCTGGTGATGCGCCCGCTCTCGGTGCCGGCGGTCTCGTCGATGACGGCATTGATGAGGGTCGGCTTGCCTGAAGCGACGGCTTCGGTCAGGGCCTTCTGCAGTTCGTCCGTCGTCGTGGCGTGCACGCCGACGCCGCCAAAGGCTTCCATCAACTTGTCGTAGCGGGCGTTCTTGACGAACACGGTGGGCGCGACGTCGGGCGTGCCGCTCTTGTTCACGTCCGTTCCGCCGTAGACGCCGTTGTTGTTGAACACGACGATGCAGACCGGCAGGTTGTAGCGGCAGATGGTCTCGACTTCCATGCCGCTGAAGCCGAAGGCGCTGTCTCCCTCGATGGCAATCACGGGCTTGTCGGTGACCACCGCAGCGGCGACGGCGAAGCCCATGCCGATGCCCATGATTCCCCAGGTTCCCACGTCGAGGCGCTTGCGCGGCTCGTACATGTCGACAATGCTGCGCGTGAAATCCAGGGTGTTGGCGCCCTCGTTCACGACGATGGCGTCGGGCCGGGCCTTCACCTGGTCGCGGATCACGCTGAGCGCGCTGTGGAAGTTCATCGGCGAAGGACGCGCCGCCAGCGTGACCGCCATCTTCGCCAGGTTCTTCTCCTTGCGCTCGGCGATGGCACCGGTCCATTCGGCGGGAGGCGCTGTCCACTTGTCACCCATGCCCGCCAGCAGCGCGGACACGCAGGAGCCGATGTCGCCGATCAGCGGCGCGGCGATGGCCACGTTGCTGTCGATCTCGGTGGGCGCGATGTCGATCTGGATGAACTGCTTGGCGGACTTGTCGGCGCCCCAGGTCTTGCCCTTGCCGTGCGAGAGCAGCCAGTTCAGGCGTGCACCCACGAGCATCACGACGTCGGCCTCCTGCAGCACATAGGACCGCGCGGCGGCGGCCGACTGCGCATGGGTGTCGGGCAGCAACCCCTTGGCCATCGACATCGGCAGGTAGGGGATGCCGCTGTTCTCGACCAGCGCACGGATATCGGCGTCGGCCTGCGCATACGCCGCGCCCTTGCCCAGCAGGATCAGGGGCTTCTTCGCACCCTTCAGCAGATCGAGCGCACGCCGCACCGCGTCGGGGGCCGGAATCTGGCGCGGCGCCGGGTCCACCACCTTGATCAGCGACTTCTTGCCGGCGATGGCGTCCATGGTCTGGGAGAACAGCTTGGCCGGCAGATCCAGGTACACGCCGCCGGGGCGGCCCGACAGTGCGGCGCGGATGGCGCGGGCCACGCCGACGCCGATGTCTTCGGCGTGCAGCACGCGGAAAGCGGCCTTGCACAACGGCTTGGCGACTGCCAATTGATCCATCTCTTCGTAGTCACCCTGTTGCAGGTCGACGATCTCGCGCTCGCTGGAGCCGCTGATCAGGATCATCGGGAAGCAGTTGGTGGTTGCGTTGGCCAGCGCGGTCAGGCCATTGAGAAAACCCGGTGCCGACACGGTCAGGCAGATGCCGGGCTTTTGGGTCAGGAAGCCCGCGGCGGCGGCGGCGTTGCCGGCGTGCTGCTCGTGGCGGAAGGAGATGACACGCATGCCTTCGGCCTGCGCCATGCGCGTGAGGTCGGTGATCGGGATGCCGGGCAGCCCGAAAATCGTGTCGATGTCATTGAGCTTGAGGGCGTCGATGACCAGGTGAAAACCATCGATGGTCTCGCGCGCCGGCGCTTCGTCGGCGATGGACCTGATGGCGCGTGCGACCAAGGGGTCGAGCACCGCGGCGGCCGCCGTCACTGGCTGTGTATCCGATGTGACTGATGACATGTCTCTCCTTCTGCTTTCCATGAATGGCCTGAGCCCGAGCCGCGACTATGATTCGAGGAATGTTCTCCGCCGTTGACCGCCGTCAACTTTCCCGAAAACGCCAAAGCGCCCCGGCAGGAGATGTGTTGCGCAATCGAGTCAGACGAGAACCATGACGTTGTTGGACAACCACCCGGAAAGAAACGTCATTCGCCTTGAGCTACGGGATAACGTGCTGCTCAAGGACCTGAGCGACGACGAGCGCGCGGAACTGGGCTCGCATCTGGTCATCGTGGACTGCAACAAGAGCGACTACCTGCTGCATCAGGGCGTGCGCGAGATGGAGCAGTACTTCATCGTCAACGGCATCCTGAAACGCGCGGTCGCCAACACCGAAGGCAAGGAAATGATCCTGCGCTTTGCCGGCGAGCGCGAGATGGAGACCAGCTATGCCGCGTGGCGGCTGGGCAAGCCGACGCCCTATGGCATCGTGTGCGTCACCAAGGCGCGCGTCGCGCGCATGCCGCTCGAGGCGTGGGTGGCCTTCGTGGAGCGACGCCCCGAACTGAAGAAGCTGTTCGAATACCGCGTGATGGAGGTGATGAGCGAGATCATGGCGCACACCATCACGCTTCACCTGCTCGATGCGCCCGGCCGCCTTCGGCGCTTTCTGCGCAAGCAGCCGCAGCTCATGGACCGCATCCCGCAGAAGGAGCTGGCCTCCTACCTCAACCTCTCAGCGGAAACCCTGAGCCGGCTGATGCACAGCGGCAAGATCTGACGGCGCCGCCGCGGCATTGGCCTGCGCGATGCAACGCTTGCGCATGGGCGCCAGGATCAGCTTGGCCGACAGCCCGGCTGCGATCGTGATCACCGCCGTCAGGATGAACACGCGGTCCCAGTTCCCGTCCGCCGACAGCACCGACGCCAGCGGCACCAGCAGCGCCGCCGTCCCCTTYGCCGTGTACAGCGTGCCCGCGTTCGCCGCCGCGTTCTTCACCCCGTAGGTRTCCGCGCACAGCGCCGGGAAGATCGAGAAGATCTCCCCCCAGCACAGGAACACCAGCGCCGCGAACGTCATGAACGCGTACGGGTTGTGGCCGAACTTCATCAGCCCCAGCAGCGCCAGCCCCTCCCCGATGAACACGATCAGCATCGTGTTCTCCCGCCCGATGCGGTCCGAGATGAACCCGCACAGCGGCCGCGTGAACCCATTGGCCAGGTTGTCGATCGACAGCGTCAGCGTCAGCAGCGGCAACGTCAGCAGCCCGAACACACTCATCGGCATCTTCGCCAGCCCGTAGTCCTTGGCGATCGGCCCGATCTGCGCCGTGGCCATCAGACCCCCCGCGGCCACCGCCACGAACAGCGCATACGTCACCCAGAACACCGGCGTGCGCACCATCTGCGAGGTCGTGTAGTCCACCTTCGTCATCACCAGCCGCGAGGAGATCACCACCCCCTTGGGYACCACCGGCTTGACCATGAACAACGAGATCAGGAAGATGCACGCCCCCTGCATGATCCCGAAGAACAGGAAGGTCTGCTCGTAGCCCGAGCTCTGGATCATGTTGGCGATCGGGATCACCGTCACGGCCGCACCGGCGCCGAAGCCCGCCGCTGTCAGCCCGGCGGCCAGGCCGCGCTTGTCCGGGAACCACTTCAGCGCGTTGCCCACGCAGGTGCCGTACACGCAGCCCGCGCCCAGCCCCGCCAGCACCGCACCCARGTACAGGTGGCCCAGCGTGGTGGCGTAGGCGTTCACCACCCAGCCCAGCCCCGCGAGCACCGCCCCGCCCCCGATCACCGGGCGCGGGCCGAACTTGTCCACCAGCCAGCCTTCCACCGGCACCAGCCAGGTCTCCACCACCACGAAGATCGAGAACGACAGCTGGATCGCCGTCAG
>NZ_JBFUKW010000054.1:0-8238 GCF_056400665.1 Variovorax sp. P5_A3
TGGTCGCTCAACCGGCGATACATGCAGCTTGAAGGCTTGCAGACCCTGAGCGACACTGCACCCACTCGGCTGTCCGCTGTCTCGCTGAGTACCGTGCAGCTCAGCCTTCTCCGGGCTGGGGAGCTACACCACGGAATGGGACGCGACCTCTTTCGATCTGTTCCGAAGCGGGCGTTCAAAGAGCCAATAAAAAAAGCCCGCATCAGCGGGCCTCAGCTTCAACTGACCTTCTTGACCCCCGGAGGCACCCAGGTCTTGTTCAAGATTGAAAGTGTTCCGGGCTTGGGCCAGTACATGCGCAGCATCGGAATGAACTCACCCTTCGGCGCGGGCAGCCAGTTGGCTTCCTTGTCCTTGCCCGGCGACTCGTTCTGAAAGTACAGCGTGAGCGAGCCATCCGGATTGAAGGTGGGCTTGTCGCGCATGCTGACCGTGAACTTGTTCAGCGGGTTGGGTACGAACCACCAGCCGCCGTCGATCATGTACATCGTGATCGACCAGAACCCGTTGACCGGCGGCGTCTGGCCCTTCGGGAAAGTCAATGCGTACTTGTTGTCGCCGGTCAGTTTCGCACCGTCCGCGTCGACGAAAGTGTACGGATACACGGCGTCTTCCTGCAGGTTCGCCGGCCAGCCGAAGGCGGCCACGATTGCGCGCTTCAGATAATCGGTGCCATAGACGCCAAGGCCGGTCGTGATGGTCCAGCCGTTGGCCTTGCGCCCCAGCATCTCCTGGTTCGCCTCGATACGGGCGAAGCCTTGCTTGCCTGTGTCCTTGATCGCGGCCTGCACCTCAGGGTCGAGCTTGCTCAGGTCGAAGGGCTTGCAGGGCTCGATCCCCAGCTTGGCCATCCGTGCCAGGATCGCCTTGTCTTGCGGAGCCGGCGGCGCGTCCTTGCACATCAGCGACGCCATCTTGTTGAAGTAGGCCGAGGTGTCCATCGCGTTGATGACTTCCTGCGGCTTGGCCTTCATATCGTAGCCCGTGGTGGTGTCCACTGCGGGGGCTTGGTAAGTGAAGGGCTTGCCCCAGGACGACAGCGGCGTCAGCTTGTACTGTGCTTGAAGCTCGTTGACTGTCTTGTAGTCGGCATCGCTGCCATCGGCATAGGTGCGTCCGAGGATCACCATGTAACGGGTCTCGGACTTGATCTGCTTCATGCCGGCCGGCACCTTGCCGTGCCAGCCCGGCCCGGTCAGCAGATAGTTGGCTGCCTTCTCGCCCGCATTGCGCGTGCCCGGGGTGTCGAAGTCCTTCATCCACAGGTCGGTCATCTCGAAAAGGTAGAAGCGCTTGCCCATGTCGGGGTGGCTGAACACCATCGGTTCGGAGACGTCGACCCAGGCGAGCGAATACAGGGTGTCGGCGTTCGGCGCGGAGACGGCGCGATAGTCGGCCGGAGGGTATCGCGGGATGTTGGTGAACTGCCCGAGCGGCGATGTCAGGCCTTCGGCCTTGGACACATTGCTCATCTGGATGCGCGTGACATCGGTCGTGAGGAGCGAATAGCCGTAGACATAGGCGTCGACGGCGATTTGCTGAGCTTCCTTGGCTGAGACCTTGCCGGCGGCCGCAGCCGTGACAGAGGTCATGGCCAGCGTCGCGGCAATCAGTCCTGTACCTATCGACAGGGCGAATGATTTCACTGTCATGGGACTTCCTCTTCGTTGTTGGAAATGTGGCCCGATTGCTGCTCAAGAAACCGAGCGGATCGTATTACGTTGGCAATCAGGGCGCCAGTGCCTATCCGTCACCGACTGATCATGCTCATTGGACCGTCTGTTGGAAGAACCGGTCTTGGCATCCTGCCACAGCAGCTGCCGCGACTAACTGACTCGCTCCTGCGACACACGTGGCCGCGGCCGAAGTCTCCTCAAAATTGTGGAGGCGGCCGATTTCCGCTTCATCGCTGAAGGTCGGCTGCTCCAGCCGCACGCCAACTTCAAACGCATCGGGAGTCCTGTAGACAATGACGTACGGTTCGGTCGGCATTTGGTTGGCGAGTATGCGCTCGTGGGGGTGGCCCGATTGTGGTCGGCGTCATGGATAGTGTGCACACGCCCTTTTTCTGAGGCATGGTCGTGCGACCGCTTCTGGCCGCTGACGGCTGTACCGCCTGCCGCCTACCGCGGCGTGGACCATCGAACTGTGAGTATGCATGCCGGCTGGAGGCCAAAGGCACGATGAAACACGCCTGGGCCCCCTATGATGAAGTCACCGTGGCGGCGCAGGGTGCGCGACAGGGTGTCCTGCGGCGCGAACTCCGCGCCCATCGAAAACTCAATCCTGAATTCGCTGGCTGGGCTCACCAGGACCGACATCGTGCGCCCCTCGCTCAACGGCTTCGCTTCGCCGTTCGGATTCCCCTCCGGATGGGAGAACCACTTGACGCACAGACCAGCGGCAAGCTCTTCGGCCGGGAGATGACGAAGGTGGGCCGGCGGGCTCTTGGTTCAATCGCTGAACCCGACAAACCAGCCGGTTCCATTGGTGTCCAGACTGCCGGCGTTGCCGAACTCGACGTTCTGCGCGAGAAGCTGCTTCGATTGCATGCCGAATTCTGCCCTCCGGTGGGATTTCCGGTGATGGCCGGCCGGAGCCGGCTGCGTGCGTGCGGCGACGCTCTTCAGGACAGGTGTTTCCCAACAAGACCCGACATTTCGAACATCGTCACCTCGGGCCTGCCCATTACCGCTTGAAGCTTGGCATCACAAAGGATATTGCGCTTGTTCGCTGGGTTTTGGAGGTTGTTCAGCTTGATGTAGTCCCACAGCAGCTTGGTGACCTCGGTTCGAGGCTGGGGTGTGGTGCCAATGACGGCTGCGAGCTCGACGCTGGGTGTCAGGGGGCGCGTGAACGCCGTTTGCTTCTTGGCAGTGGTCATGTTTGTCTCGGCAAAGCGGTGAATTCTACAAACGCCCCTCAAATGGTTTTGATGGGCGCGGCTCCGAACCGCGGTTGGGGGTCATGTCCGTCGGTCAGTGCTTAGCAATTGGAAGGCAGGCATGAAGGTCCGATGTTGGCCGCAAGCCGGCTCAGCCCTTACTCAATGGGTCGGCGGGAACGTCCTCAAAAATGCGAACAAGTCGGCAACCTTCTTGTCCCCATACGACCACCCGTTGAAGCGCATGGTCGTGCCAGGCACGACATCATCGGGGCGACGGATGAATGCAGCCAGTGTCATCTCCGACCAGACGATTTCCGACTTCTTCATCGCGGGTGTGGGCCTTCTGCTGAACTATCTGCTCGCACTGCTGGAGCGCCATCTGTTGCGCTGGCGCGAAGGGTTGAGCCTCGATGAATGAAGGCCGGCAACCTGCTCGCGCGCGGACACGCGCCGCGGCCGGGACGGTATTGGCGGTCACCGTCACCCTGGCCGCGCTCGGCAGCATCGGCAGCTCGTCGGCGTTCGCGGACCGCGCCGACGCGGGCTTGCCGGCATCGCCGACGTGGCTGCGGCGGATGCTGGAAACCGCACCGCCGCTCGCCAACCTGCCGAGGGGACCGGTGCTGAATCGCCTAAACAGAACGATCGCTAATTAAATCTCATCGTCCGACGCATTCTGCGACCGACTGGCTCTGGATCTTCTTCGGGTTCAACCTCGCCGATCAGTCTCGGCCCAATGGTGCGATCGGCAACCAGGCTCTTCAGAGTTGTGACCCCACCGTCGAGCGCGTCCTCCCAGTTGCCGAACACCTCGGCGCTGCCAAAGAGCACCGTAAAACCAGTGGGATCGTCGATGCTCTCGATCAACACCCAGTGGAAGACACCGGGCTCCGATTCCTCGACTGTCACGGCGATCGTTCTGAGATGGTCGGTCATGGAGAGGACCCCGGCGGGTTAGCGCGCCTGGCTTGGTGAAGTTGCCCGCCTCAAGCATCCGGCAAAGGTATTCATCGCATCGATGCAATCATGATGACCCCCGTTGATGGGGAAAGCGGCTACTGCAGGGCGCGATCGCGGGACCATTGCGTTTAAGCGCGCGGGATTCGTCACTTTCACGCCTTTCGGTCGGCCCGACGAGCGCACCCACTTCGGTCTGAACTCGGCACGAGGGAAATGTACGAAGGCGTTGTGGGCGCGCGCGAAAAGGAGTATCCGCGGTCCGGGCGAGCGCCGAAGCAACCTCTACCAGCGCCTGCCGACTGTCAGGCTGAATTGTGAAGTGCGACGGTGAAGGAACGATTACAAGACCCAACGCCGCTTGCAACCGCGGTTGGATTTCAAGCTTGCTTGTCGGCGGCTCCGCAAGGCCGGGAACCGGCTCGCTCAGGCTGGAGGATTTTCTTGCGATCGGCGCTCGAAACGGGCGTGCCATGCGTAGCGAGCCAAGCCTGCCGTTCCAGCTCGCAAGCCTCACGGGTCGCGACTTCAGAGTCGATTTGCGTGACCAGCTCTTCGTCCGAACCGTAGCGAGCCCGGAGATCGCCGACGAGCGTGACCAAGGCGTATAGGTGCCGGGACGTAGAGGGCATAGGCATCGCGTTCTCCTCGGGGGGACGAAGCTTAGGTCATGTCTTCGGCGCTTGGCAAATCAAGAGACGATTCGTTTCACCCTGCTGCTTTGCGCGTCAGCCGTGGCGGCGCGCTACGACAGTGCTGCAGGCGATGGCGCGCCCGTTGCGCGCCCCGCGGCTCAGGGCGCAGGCACGGCTTCGCGGTTGCCGGGCACGATCATCGGGTGGTACGAGAAGACATCGCGGCTCTTCGGGTCCACGAAGACCTTCAGCCACTGGACGTCGTTGTTGCCGTTGGCCGCGTTGTCGCCGAAAGTCTCGACGCGGGTGAAGTTCTCGAGCCGACGGCCGCGGGCGTCGAGGAAGGGCTTGTCGATGCGGAAGTAGTGCGAATCGCCGTGCACATACGCCACCGGGCGCCGGAACGCGATCACCTGTTCGCGCAGGGCCAGAAGGTATTCCTTGTAGCCGTCGGGCGCACCGTCGGTCTGCTCCAGCGTCAGCGGGTCCCGCACCGGTGCACGCGTGGGGTCGCTCTTGTCCCAGCCAGGGTTGGCCTGGGCAACGATCATGAGCGCCACCGAGCCCGATTGCGCCGCCGCCGCGAAGGACTCGCGCAGCCACCGGATGTTGGCCGCATTGCGCGCCTCGAATTCCGCAGGATCCGGGGCCGTGTCGCACAGATTGTTGCAGGAGCCTGGAAGGTTCAGCGTGACGTAAGTGACCCTGCCCACTTTCCAGCGTCGGTTCTCGACGCAGGGCACGGCCCCGGCCTGGCCGAGGCACAGGGCTTCGGTCTGGACTTCCTGCACGATCGGATCGCGGCCCATTGAGAGCGGCGTGGAAAAGAACACCTGGCGTTCGCGGTCGAGCCGCTCGCGGGAGTTGAAGCCGCCGTTGGCCGGCCGGTCGCAATCGGTCCAGTCGTTGTCTCCCGGCGTGAACATGACCGCGCCCTGCAGCGTATTGAACCAGCCCACGGCCCGGTGGAAAAGGGCATCGTCGCACAGGCTACCCGAGCCCTGCTTGAGGTCGCCGTCGTGCACCGTGAACGTCAGCTTCTGCGCGTTCATGTCGGCCAGCAGGTTGGGCAACCCGACCGCTTCCTGAGCGGGGGAGTAGGGAAGGTCGCCCCAGAGTCCAATCGCATATGCTGCGTTCGCCTCCCCCTGGTCGGCGTGGGCCGGCAGCGGAATGCAGGCGACCAGGCCGAGGGTCATCAGTCCTGCGCCTAGCCGCGTGGCGGAGCTGTGCAGGCGTCGAAGCAGCGAGCGGATCATCGGGTGTTCTCCTTGAACAAGCCGGCGGAATCGCCGGGGCGCATCTTGGGGTTCACTCGGTGACGCGCCGATGACAATTCGCGGCCCCGCCGCCGTGCGGATCGTCGATCGCCTTTGCCTTGCTCCAGGGTCGCTTTCCTTCGCGGCCATTGAAGTTGCAAATAGGCCAATAGCGTCGCAAACGCAGCGGCCAAGCAGGGTAAGAGGGTGGGGGTTGCCGGTGCCTAGCGCGCGGCTCAGAAAGCGACCGATGCGCGCGACCATGCACGCGAGTGAGACCCCGTGCAGCGGCAAAAATCACCCAATGACTGAACCCACGAATCAACTGAGGGAGCGAAGCGAACGACCGGTCCTGGCCAATTCTGTTGAAAAACTCCCTGGAAATTTGCTCCGTCTCGACTATGTTGGAGGCATCTCACCGAGGAGTGCATCGACATGATGGGTCATCAAGGGGGCGTGCAAGACAAGCTCTTCTACTCGTTCAACCTTGACGATCATGTTCCGCGAAGTCACCTGCTAAGGGGCATCGATCGGGTCTTTGATCTCAGCGATTTGCGCCACCATCTCGCGCCTTTCTATAGTCACACTGGACGGCCATCAATCGATCCCGAATTGATGATGCGCATGCTGGTCGTGGGCTACTGCTTCGGAATTCGTTCCGAGCGTCGGCTCTGCGAAGAGATTCACTTGAACCTGGCCTATCGATGGTTCTGTCGGCTTGACCTGGAGGACGCAGTCCCCGACCATTCGACTTTCTCCAAGAATCGGCACGGGCGCTTTCGCGATAGCGACGCATTGCGCCACGTCTTCGAGAGTGTGCTGCGGCGCTGCATGAGCGAAGGCCTTGTACGTGGTGAAGGATTTGCGGTGGATGCCAGCATCATCAAGGCGGACGCCAAACGCGGTCGCGGTGGCGTGGGGGCCGACACCACCGAGTGGAGCAAGGGCGATGGGCCAAGCCGCGCTGTACGCGAATACCTGGCGGCCTTGGAAGAGAGCAATCCGACGGTTGACGATTCCGATGACCCGCCGGGACCCTCGACCTCCGACAGGAACATCTCGCTGACCGATCCGGCAGCGCAATGGACGGCCGCTCCAGGCGGCCCCGCCTTCTACGCCTACTCAACAAACTACCTGATCGACTTGCAGGCAGGAATCATCGTGGACGTTGAGGCGACGCCCGCGCACCGCACATCTGAAGTGGAATCGACCAAGACGATGATTGATCGCGTGGAGGAACGCTTCGGCATGAAGCCCCATCGCCTGGTTGGCGATACAGCGTATGGAACAGGCCCGATGCTCGGATGGATGGTCGAGGACAAGGGCATCACGCCGCATGTACCGGTGTGGGACAGGAGCGAGCGCAAAGACGGTACGCTGTCGAGCAGTGAGTTCCGCTGGGATGAGCAAGCCAACGAATATCGCTGCCCGCAAGGCCACGCACTGCTAAGTGATCGCCGCCAGTTCACCAAGCCGCGCACGCATATCACCAAGGCAGGAACGGTCCGCTACAGCGCGAGTCAGCATGACTGTATGGCATGCCCAATGAAGCAACAGTGCTGCCCCAACATGCTCAGCCGAAGGATCACCCGCAGCGTGCATGAGCGATCACGGGATGTCGCTCGGGAGCTCGCCGACACGCCGCAGTACAAGCAGTCACGGCGCGATCGAAAGAAAGTCGAGATGCTCTTTGCGCACCTCAAGCGCATTCTCAAACTCGATCGGCTGCGTCTACGAGGATTGAGCGGTGCACATGACGAATTCTTGTTGGCGGCAACCGCTCAGAACCTCAGACGCATGGCGAAGCGACTGATGCCAAGCGTACAAGCAATGCACTTCAGGACGGCGTGAAAACGCCCGCAGGAGCTTCGCGAACGATTCGATCCTGCTGACCAACTCGAAACCCCAAAAAGCTAGTGCCACGTATCGCGAGCGGCCCAGCGTTCGAGACGAGTTTTTCAACAGAATTGGCCGACTGTAGCCGGTCGGCGCCGTGCCGCGGTCCGCCAGGTGGATGGCTGGCCGTAGCGCTAGACCTGCTTGGAAACGACTTCGAAGACATCGCCATTCGTCGGCGTCGCGCTCTCGTGGTAGATGTCATACAGGTACTGCGAGAGTTCTTCATGGGCGACGTCAGACGGAATCGCGAGCTCCGCCTTCCGTCGTTTCCCGTCTATCCCCGTCCAGTAGCTGTTCCAGCGGCCTTCAACTCTTTCGATGGCCAAGATTCGGCCGAAAACATTGAACACGTACTGCGTCATCTCGACTCCCGGCCGTCTGTAGCCCGAGCGGGCGGCGCCCCACGGGGCGCTGTTGGGGAAAACTGAAGGGGCATGAGGAACTTCCGGTCTTGGCCGCTTGCCGGCCGTCATCTTGCCGTCGAAAGTTCATACCGCGCAAATGAAGTGGTGCCCTTTTGAACGACGCTATGCAGGACAAAACCAAAGTCCTCGTAGAGACTTCGGAGCCCTTGTCGGTTCGCGACGCAGTCCAGGCGAAG
>NZ_JBFUKW010000055.1:0-8217 GCF_056400665.1 Variovorax sp. P5_A3
TCCAAGGCGCTGACCGCGCCGGACGGCAAGATCCGCATCCCGCTGAACGAGGAGTCGAAGAAGGGCTCCGGCCAGATCGAAGAGTATCTGATGAAGTTCAATGGCGAGGGCATCCAGCACATCGCACTGCTCAGCGACAACCTGATCGACACCATCGACCAGCTCGGCCTGGCCGGCGTGCCGTTGATGACCGCGCCCAACGACATCTACTACGAGATGCTCGAGACGCGCCTGCCAGGCCATGGCCAGCGGATCCCCGAACTGCAGGCGCGCGGCATCCTGCTCGACGGAACCACCGAGGGCGGCACGCCGCGCCTCCTGCTGCAGATCTTCTCGGAGACGGCCTTCGGCGGTCCGGTGTTCTTCGAGTTCATCCAACGAAAGGGCGACTACAGCGAGGGCTTCGGGGAAGGCAACTTCAAGGCCCTCTTCCAGTCGATCGAACGCGACCAGATGCGCCGCGGCGTGCTGCAGACAGACTGAATCCGAGACACGGCCTCTGGGGAGGGGCAACTCGACCACTGGTTTTCACGCGCAAGGCTCTCGCCGAAGGAGTCGTCGCGTCCCGCCGATCCGCGGAGCGTTCATTTCGCGGGCCGCCCTTCGCCTCTTTCAGGTTCCAGGAGACAAAAATGTCCACGTCGATCACCGTCGCTCAGCCCGGCGCGGCCTGTCGGGTGCGCAAGATGAGTTCATGCTGGCGGCAACCGCTCAGAACCTGAGGCGCATGGCAAAGCGATTGATGCCAAGCGCACAAGCAATGCACTTCAAGCCAGCGAGCTGCCTGGCCATAAGGGAGGCTTATCTAAACTGAACGGAAATGGTGGTTCCAGAGATAGCTGCTCCTGCCGATACTGGCGCTCCCCGAGCAAAAGATCCAACGGAGACCTCGACCCATGACCACGAAATTTCGCATCGGCGTCTGGTGCGGGCTGGCCATCGCCGCCGCCAGCCACAGCGCGTTCGCGCAGACCCCGCCCGCCTGGCCGACCAAGCCGATAAGGCTGATCGTGCCCTTCGCGGCGGGAGGCGCCAATGACCTGATGGCGCGGGTCGCCGCGGAAGGCGCGTCCAAAGCGCTGGGCCAACCGGTCATCGTCGACAACAAGCCCGGCGGCGCCACGAGCCTTGGCGCCGACATCGCCGCCAAGTCGGCGCCTGACGGCTACACGTTCGTGGTCAGCGCCGCGGGCGTGATCTCCAACAGCATGATCAAGAAGAACCTGCCCTACAAGGACAGCGACCTGACGCCGGTCGTCATGATCGGCCTGGCGCCTTCCGTGGTGCTCGTGGCTGCGGATGCTCCCTACAAGGATCTCAAGGAATTCATCGCCGCGTCTCGCACGGGTCAGGGCTTCCATTGGGCGACGGCGGGCACAGGAAGCACGCCTCACTTCGTGGCCGGCATACTTCAGACCAAGTACGGCGCAAAGCTGGATGTGGTTCCCTACAAGAGCGGCTCCGAGTCGATCACCGCGGTGATCGGCAACCAAGTCGAAGCGACGTCCGAAGCCAGCATCGTCGCATTGCCCTACATCACGAGCGGAAAGCTCAAGGCTCTGGCCGACACGTGGACCAGCCGGATCTCCGCGTATCCGCAACTGTCGACCGCCACCGAGCAAGGCTTCGGCGACATCCGCATCGCGCATTGGGCGGGCATCCATGCGCCAGCTGGAACGCCACCCACGATCCTCGACAAGATGAGCGATGCCGTGGACAAGGCAATGAAGATGCCTGCCGTGATCGATCGACTCAAGAAAGTCGGCATCGAGCCCATCGGCGGCACACGCGCTGACTTCGTCAAGTTCGTCGACGAAGAGCGCGCCCGCCTTGGTGCCGTCGTCAAGGCGACCGGCATGAGGGACGAATGATGAGCGCGATGCATCCAGGCTCCCGTCTGCGGGAACTCGTCGCTGCGCGCCGCGGCTTGATGGTTCCTGGTGCCGCCAACGCGCTGGCCGCCCGGGTGATCGAGCACCTCGGCTTCGAGGCCGTGTACCTGAGCGGCGCGGGTTTGACCAATACCTTCTACGGCATGCCAGATCTCGGCTTTGTCGGCTTGTCCGACATCGCCCAACATACCGCCGCGCTCCGCGATGCAGTGGCCCTGCCCATCGTCGTGGATGCGGACACGGGCTTCGGCAACGCGCTGAACGTCCGCCACGCCGTGCGCACCCTGGAGCGCGCCGGCGCCAACGCGATCCAGCTCGAAGACCAGGCGATGCCGAAGAAATGCGGGCACTTCGACGGCAAGTCCATCGTCACGCGGCAGGAGATGGTGGGCAAGGTCAAGGCCGCGGTCGATGCACGGTTGCATCCGGATTTCCTGGTCGTGGCGCGCACAGACGCCGCCGCCGTGCAAGGCATCGATGAAGCCATCTCGCGGGCGGCCGCCTATGCGGAGGCCGGCGCGGACATCACCTTCGTCGAAGCGCCCGAATCGCTGGAGGCCCTGCGACGCATCCCGCTCGAAATCGCATGCCCGCAAGTGGTCAACGTGGTGATTGGCGGCAAGACGCCCACGCTCACGGCGGCCGAGTTCGGCGCCATGGGCTTCGGTCTCGTGCTGTACGCCAATGCCGCCCTCCAGGGCGCCGTGCGCGGGATGACGCAGGCGCTCCAGGCCTTGCACGGCAACGAGAAACTCGATGAATCGAGCGGCCTGGTTGCCACCTTTGCAGAACGCCAGGCGCTGGTGCGAAAGGATCAGTTCGATGCACTCGAACGACGCTACGCCTGAAACGTCCGCCACGCTCGCCGCCGTCGACAGTCATGCGCACGTCTTCGTACACGGCTTGCCTCTCGCACCGCACCGGCGTCACGCCCCGGAGTACGACGCAACCCTGGCCGACTACCTGTCGCTCCTCGACAGGCACGGCGTGTCGCATGGCGTTCTGGTGCAGCCGAGCTTCCTGGGGACCGACAATTCGTTCCTGCTCGAAGCCTTGCGGCGCGAGCGAGTGCGTCTGCGCGGCGTGGTCATGCTCGATCCATCGACGAGCGCACAGCAGTTGCAGGCCCTGGACCAACTGGGCGTGCGCGGCGTCCGCCTGAACCTTGTGGGGCTACCCATCCCCGAACTGCGCGGTGAGCTCTGGTCGGCGTTCCTTGCGAGACTCCGCGCGCTTGATTGGCATGTGGAAGTGCATCGGGAGGCGGTCGACCTCAGGCAGTGCGTCGAGCCGTTGCTGCTCGCCGGTTGTAAGGTCGTAGTCGACCACTTCGGAAGGCCGAATTCCGATACCGAAGCAGGCGTCAGCGGATTTGAGTGGCTGCTGTCCCGGGCTGCAACCGGGCGCGTATGGGTCAAGCTGGCGGCGGCCTATCGAAGCTGGGATCAAGAGGACGGGATGCGGACCATCACGGCAGCGACTGCGCTGCTCGCGCATTTCGGACCCGAGCGCTTGATCTGGGGAAGCGACTGGCCCAATACGCAACATAGGGACCGAGCCAGTTTTGCGTCGGCCCGACTGGCGGTCGACCGATGGATTCCCGATCCGGAGGCACGGCGGCGCATTCTTGTCGATACGCCTGCAGAGCTTTTTCGCTTCAATTGATGCAGCCTTCAAATCCAAAAACAATTCGAGAGAGACAACATGATCGTTTCAGTTCCGGTCCGTGCGCTGATCGCTTGCGCGGCCCTCTGCACCGGCGGCTGGGCTGCGGCGCAGGACTATCCCACCCGGCCGGTCAAATTGATCGTGACCTATCCGCCGGGCGGTACCGTGGACGCGGTGGCGCGCATCGTCGCTCCTCCTCTGGCCCTGCGGCTCGGTCAGCCCGTGGTGATCGACAACCGCGGCGGAGCAGGCGGCATGATCGGCGGTGACCTGGTAGCGAAGAGCCCTCCGGATGGCTACACGCTCATGCTGGACGCATCCAACCACGCGCAGAACCCGGCACTCCACAGCAAGATGCCCTTCGACACCCTTGGCGCATTCGCGCCGGTCTCGCTGCTGGTCAAGGTGCCCAACGTGTTGCTGGTGAATCCTGCGTATCCGGTGCATACCGTGGCCGATCTGATTGCGCGTGCCAAAGCCAAGCCGGGCGATGTCAACTACGCATCGTCGGGCAACGGCTCGTCGCCGCACCTGGCTGCCGAGCTGTTCGATTCCATGGCGAAGACCCGCATGACGCACGTCGCCTACAAGGGAGGGGGACCCGCGCTCACCGACGTGATCGCGGGACAGGTGCCAGTGTTCTTTGCCAGTCTGGGCTCCTCGCTGCAGTACATCAAGAGCGAAAAGCTGCGCGCTGTTGCCGTGGCGGGGAAGAGCCGGTCGGCCGTGCTGCCGAGCGTGCCGACGATTGCGGAGTCCGGATTGCCGGGCTATGAGATGTATGAGTGGAATGCCGTATTCGCGCCGGCTGGCACACCCGCACCAATCCTCGACAAGGTATCCAAGGCCCTCGCCGCCGTCATCAAGGAACCGGACGTCAATGCCCGCCTCGTCGGGCTGGGTGCGGAAGCCATCGGATCGACGCCTACGGAGCTGGACACTTTCCGAAGAGCGGAAATGGCCAAATGGACGCGGGTTGCCAAGGACAACAACATCCGTCTTGACTAGGGCCCCAGCATGTCCGCGAACACGTCTGCCAACGTGGGGCGTGAGCGCGCTCTCCACAGGGCGCTGAGATCGAAGCGCGGAAGCTCGTCCCCATCGCGAACGGTCGCGTAGCGCACACCCTCGTGCCTGAGCGCCCGTACCGATTCCGGCAGCAGGGACCATCCCAAGCCGGCGGCCACGCAAGCGAGCACGGTGAGTGTGCGGTTGGCGTCTTGCACCACTCTCGTGTCGTGACCGCAGCGACGGAACACGCCCAGGAGTTCGGCACGCAAGGCTGGCATCTGCGATTCCGGAAACCAGACCAACCCCCGCGCGGCGACGTCGGCCAGCGAAACGGTGCCGTCCTCCCCAAGGGCAAAGGTCGACGGCACAACCGCGATGAGCTTGTCATGCCCAAGCTGGCGCTCGTGCAATTTCACTGTCAGCGAAACCGGAGGATGGAGCAGCGCGACGTCGATCGTCCCGTTTTCAAGTCCCACCACCTGTTCTGCGTTGCTCATCTCCCGCAGAACCACGGCCACCTGGGGGTACTCGCGCCGCAAGCGATCGAGCGCATGCGGAAGCACCTCGTAGACCGCATGTGTCACGAATCCTACGACTAGCCGGCCGGCCCGCCCCTGCGCGATCGCGCGGGCCCGTTCAGCGGCGGCATCGCCATGGGCCAGGCTCGCGCGCAGATCTTCGACGATGGCGTGACCTGCATCGGTCAACACGGCGCCGCGCCGAGTCCGCTCGAAGAGCCTGACACCCAGCTCGTGCTCAATGCGGTTGAGCGTCTGCGTCAGTGCTGGCTGCGCCAACCCCAGCTGCTCGGCGGCGCGGGTCAGGCTGCCGGCATTCGCGACGGCGACGATACAACGCATCTGGCGAGTGTCCATGACGTGGGTCCAAAGAGCCGCTGTTCAAGCATGACGATGCGCCCATTGTGGCGGCTTCGAGCAGCGCTCCAACTGCAGCCGCCCGCCAGCGAGCGGGTGCCTAGGTCCGCAATGGTTGCTCTCCCTGCGAAGCCCAAGTTCGGGTCGCGAAGGTGAAACACTTCGAAGGGGCTACGTCCCTTCTGCAGCTCTCACGCTCGACGGCCGATATGCAGCGTCAGCCGTCGTTCGATGGCCGCTCCTGGATCTCGGCAGTCGGCCAACACCGGACGGTCGACGCCGTCCTCTAAACTGACGTCAGGACGAGCATGAAGACCGAATCAGGACCGGCACTCGCGGGGAGGAAGCCCGATGCGTTCGAAATGAAGGTACGTTTTGCGTGCGGAGCTCTGCTTGGGCTGGCGGTTGGCCTGGGCATATGCGTCAGCGTGTCGCCAGTCACCGTTCTCGGTGCATGCATTCTTGTGGGGGTTGTCGTCCTCGCCTGCGGAATCTGCGCAGCAAGGTTCGGCGACGATTTCTGGGCCAATCTTCGTTGGCTAAAGTAGCGACCTGTACCGCGGCTCGCGGCCAGGAGCAGACCTTCATCGCGGCGCGGAATTTAGCCGGAGGCATCGCATCAACTGCTCGTGCATGACGGCTTCGGCGTTTGGTGCGCTGCCAGGAAGCTCAACGCCGGTCGCTTCGTATGGCCGAGAGGGCCTGGAAGTTCGGTGCAAAATCCGAGGCGATGAGCGCCGAACAGCGCCGGCTGTTCTACGCAGTGCGAATCAAATCGCCTTGGCGCGCGGAATCGTCCAACTGCCGTCCAGCAGCGAGGGCGGCGTGTCCTTCGGCCAATAGAGTCGCATCATGAGGATGAAGCCATCCTTCGGCGCCGGCAGCCAATTCTCTTCCTTGTCTGCCCCGGGCGACTCGTTCTGGATGTAGAGGTCGACCGATCCGTCGGCATTGGCCTTGAGCTTGTTGCGCTGGCTGACTGTGTAGCGGCTGAGCGGGTTTGGCACGAAGAAGTAGTCGGTGTCGTACATCGTCAACGACCAGAAGCCGTTGACCGGAGGCAGCTGGCCCTTGGCGAAGTGCATCACATACTTCTTCGAGCCGTGGTACTTCTGCAGCACATCGGGACCGGTGGATGT
The DNA here is from genome assembly GCF_056400665.1 of Variovorax sp. P5_A3. NCBI lineage: Bacteria > Pseudomonadati > Pseudomonadota > Betaproteobacteria > Burkholderiales > Comamonadaceae > Variovorax > Variovorax sp. P5_A3. Next base: position 6,586 of record NZ_JBFUKW010000055.1, read on the forward strand.
GGGATAAACCGCGTCCTGTGGCCGGTTGGCACCGAGGCCGATCGCGGTGATCAGTGCCCGTTGGATGTAATTGGTCCCGTACAAGCCGGTCTTGGTCGTGAACGCCCAGCCGTTCTTGAGCTTGAAGTCGCCGGCGAGCACGCCCTTCTTCATCCAGCCCATGATTTTTTTCTGTGCCGGCTTGGGCGCTTGCGCGAGGCCCTTGCTGACCGACGGGTCGAGCTTGGAAGCGTCGAAATCCTTGCCTGGAACGATGCCGAGCTTCGCGAGCTTGGCCACCATCGGCGCGTCGGCCGCGGCCGGCGGATTGGTCTTCAGCAGCTGCGCGAAGAGCGCGAAAAAGCTCGCGGCATCCATCGCATCGACCTGATCGCGCACCGCGGTCTTGGTATCGACGCTCGGGTCAACCGTGCCCGGCGGCGGCGTGAACGGCTTGCCGTACGAGGACAGCGGCACCGCCGTCATCTGGTCCTGCAGCGCGTGAACCGCCGCGTAGTCTTCCGGCGTGCCGGTGCAGTAGATGCGCCCGAGCATCCACACCATGCCGGTCGGCGATTTGTATTGCTTGACGCCGGGCGGCAGGCTTCCTTTCCAGCCCGGACCGGTGATCGCGAACTTCTGCGCGCCGGTGCCGGTCGTGCGCTTGCCCGGAACCTCGAAGACGTTGGTCCAGCCGTCTAGCATCGGCAGCAGAAAGAAGCGACCCTTCATGTCAGGCGAGCTGATGATCCAGGGCTCCTTCGTCACATCGAGCCAGATGGTGGTGTAGAGCGTGTCGGCATTCGGCGCCGTCACGGCATGGTTGTCGACGGCCGGGTAGCCGCGCAGCTTGAGGAACTGGCCCATCGGCGCCTTGCTTGCATCGGGTTCCACGACGTTGATGAAGGTGCGCCGGGTCAGCTCCATCGTGACCAATGGATAGGCATAGACATAGGCCTCGATCGCGAGGTCGCGCGCCTGCCGTGCCTTGACGTCTGTTTCAACGTCCGTGAGCCCCTCTTCGACAGCGTCCTTGGCGTCGATCAAGAGGCCATCAGCGGCATATGCGCTCGGCACCCATGCGCCGAGCGCTCCCAAAGTCATGGCGAATACTGCCTCGCGTCGCGTCGGCTTTTCATGCATTCCGATTACTCCTCAAGTTGTTCCGCCCGGGCGCTAGCGCAGGTCGTGCTCGTCTTCGCGAGTGGTTGGAACATATCCGACGCGGCATCGAGGGGTAATTGGACTTTAGGCATATTGCCAATCGCCGAAGCGGGCGGACGAGACAACGGGCGGCCGCTTCTGACCGGCTGACGGCGAGAGTCAGTCTGCACGCCCAAGATCGCTTTCCTTCAAGATGGAACGCCCGCGCGTTTACATCTCAGCATACGAACGGCCGCTTCAGAGCAAGGCGAACAGCTGCTTCGGGCTGCGGATTCAACCGGTCGATGCAACACATTCGCTGAACATTTCAGCGGGTGTATGGAAGCCGAGCGTCTTCCTTGGCCTCTCGTTCAATTGTCTCGCGATCGCGTTGAGTTGAAGCTGTGAGAACCCCGAGATGTCCATGCCCTTCGGCATGTACTGCCTGAGCAATCCATTCGTGTTCTCGTTGCTTCCGCGCTGCCATGGATTCTGCGGATCGCAGAAGTA
>NZ_JBFUKW010000056.1:0-7882 GCF_056400665.1 Variovorax sp. P5_A3
ACGGTCGGCCGCATGAAGCTGGAACACACGCTTGGCCAAGTCGATGCCGAGAATATCGATTTCCATGTTGAGCCTCCTATGTCAGCGGTTGATAGTGCCGCTCAGTCTTCCAGAGAGGTGGCGTCGGGTCCATCTCAGTAGTTCATGGCCCAGCGCCTGATGGAACTCGATGTCGAAGGCCGCTGCGGCGCCGCCTACGACGAGAAGAATCCCGAGCGCCTCAACAGCCGCAACGGCTACCGCGAGCGAACCTGGGACACCCGGGCCGGCAGTGTCGAGTTGAAGATCCCAAAGCTGCGCCAGGGCAGCTACTTCCCTGAGTTCCTGGAGCCCCGACGCACGGCCGAGAAGGCGCTCACGGCCGTCATCCAGGAAGCCTACGTGCAAGGCATCTCCACCCGATCCGTAGACGACCTGGTCAAGTCGTTGGGCATGAGCGGCGTCTCCAAGAGCCAGGTCAGCCGCCTGTGCGGCGAGCTCGACGAGCGCGTCAACGCCTTCCTGGGACGGCAGATCGAGGGGGACTGGCCCTACCTGTGGATCGATGCCACCTACGTGAAGACGCGCGAGGCCGGGCGCATCGTGAGCGTGGCGGTAATAGTCGCTGTCGGCGTCAACACCGACGGCCAGCGCGAAGTGCTGGGTCTGAAGGTCGGCGCTTCGGAAGCCGAGCCCTTCTGGACCGAGTTCTTGCGCAGCCTGAACCGCCGGGGTCTGCGCGGTGTGAAGCTCGTGATCAGCGACAGCCATGAAGGCATCAAGGCGGCCGTATCGAAGGTCCTGAAGGCCACCTGGCAGCGTTGTAGGGTCCACTTCATGCGCAATGCCCTGGCGTACGCGGGCAAGACCCAGCGGCGCATGGTATCGGCCGCCATCGGCACGGCGTTCGTACAGGACTCGGCCGATGCAGCGCGGGCGCAATGGCGATCGGTCGCCGACCAGCTCCGAGACAAGTTCCCCAAGCTTGGCACTCTGATGGATGACGCCGAGAACGACGTGCTGGCGTTCATGACCTTCCCGCGAGCGCACTGGACGCAGATCTACTCGACAAACCCTCTCGAGCGGCTGAATGCAGAAATCAAGCGGCGCACGAACGTCGTGGGCATCTTCCCCAACGACGCCTCGATCACGCGACTCGTCGGCGCGATGATGCTCGAACAGAACGACGAGTGGTCGCTCAACCGGCGCTATATGCAGCTTGAAGGCCTGCAGACCCTGAGCGACACTGCACCCACTCGGCTGTCCGCAGTGGCACGCTGAGTACTGTGCATCTCAGCCCTGTCCGGGCTGAAGACTTACACCATGCCCTGGGACGTGACCGTCAAGGGGCCTGCACGTCCGCTCGGCGCCCTGCTCGTTGATGGAAAGGCCGATTCAAACTCCACGACGCACTGACCGATTTGGTGGATTGCCGGCGCCGTGACTGGTGCCGCTACGATCCGTTGGGTGCCGCAGTTGAGCCTGGAACAAAGTCACGACAGTCTGAAGGTTGTGTGAAAGCGCTCCGTCGGTCGCATCACTCCAAATACGTCGCTCGACTCGTCATAGCGAAGTGGCGCATGAACCGAATCGTCGACGGCGACGACCGACGGAAAGTCGCGTTGTGCGGCAATATGCGCTGCATCCAGACCACACGCGAACCATCGAACTTGGTGGTCGCCTACGGCGTGCCAATGACCGGGTTTCGGAGTACCAAAACTCCCTCCCGATCGCTGCCTTGTCAAGCGACATCAGGAACTGCTCGTAGGCGGGCACGCGTCCCGGCGTCAGCTCCCCGACGAATACGGGGCGCCGGCCGAATCCCGATTCCAACGGGCCTTGCCAAGTGCCCGGCGTCAGGGCGACCAGCGCGCCTGCGCGTACTGGGGATCGGAAAGCGCGGCGTCCTGATCGCTGGACTGGTCGACGTGGCGGTTCTGCAACATGAAAGGGTCGGAGATCGCCGGCACCTCCATGCCTCCGGCGTTCACGGGACGCAGAAGCGCGCGCTCAGCATCTCTGTGCGCGACGATATCGCCCGTCGAATGAACATCTCGGCGCGCACGATCGACCGCAGCCTCAAAAAGGAGAACCTGCAGTTTCGCAGCCTGTCGCAAAAGGTGCGCTTCGAGCGCGCGCGCACTTGGCGAAGCCGGCGGATGGCCGCGTCGCGCGTGGCCGAGGATCTGGGTTTCAGCGCCACCTTCAGTGTCGCGCGTCCAGGTGCCACTGCGGTCTGACGCCCGGCGATTTCAGGCGAACGCGTCGCACTGCAGCGAAGGCCGAGACGACGAGGGGGCGACTCGGGCGGGTCTCACTGAGTTCGACTCCTGGCGACAGGGGTACGTTGCCCCTTTGTCTGGGATGGAGCGACCGAACCGAAACCCACTCGAACCGGAAGGGCTTGGCCGTTTAATGAAGGAATCGCGGTCCCTTCAATGCACTTCCGTGGGAAAGGCTTTTCGACTGAACTCGCCCACATGACTGGCCGCCTCGATGGACAAAGGGGGTGGGAGGACCGATCATGGCAATGTCGCGCTCAGGAGCGTGGCGAAGCCGAGCGCGGTATCCATTTGTCGCTCGGACTCAAGCAATCCTTGCCAATTTGCATACCGTCATGAAACAAGCTCTTCCCGTTTCGTTGCTGATGGCCGTTCTCGCGTGGAGTTCGCATGCGGCGGAAATCGATCTCAGGATCACCGGACCCGTGGTCCAGAAAGAGCTTCCTTCCGGATCCGGCCTGACTTGGAACGCAGGAAAGTACTTCGTCGTGGGTGATGATTCCCCCTATCTGTTCACGCTCAACCGAAAGTACGCGATCACCGACCGCTTCACGCTGCAGGACTTCCCGATTCAAAAAAACGGCCGCATCGCCAAGGACGCGAAGCCCGACTATGAGGCGATGGCCACGGTGGTGTGGAACGGGGTGCCGTGGAACCTGATCCTCGCCTCCGGCAGCAAGAAGGGAACACGGGAAACCGGGCTCCTGGTTGCCATGGATGGCAAGTCCGTCCCGCTGGTACGCGACATGACCAAGCTGTACCGAGACCTCGCGGCCCTCGCTCGCTTCAAGGCCGCCCAGCTAGTCAATATCGAGGCCGTCGCCGTGGCGCACGATGACATCTACCTGTTCAACCGGGCCAATGCCGAGCGGAACCTCCTTTTCAAGGTTGCCCTCGGCGATCTCATGGCCTACATGACCGGCCAGGCCGACCGGATCACAGATATCCAGCTGCATGAGGCCACGCTGCCACGCCTGAAAGGCCAGGAGGCGGGATTCTCGGGCGCTGACTTCTGGCCCGAGAGAGAGAGCCTGGTCTACACCGCTTCTGTAGAGCGGACCGGCAATGCATCCGACGATGGCGCGGTGCTGGGCAGCTATGTAGGTCTGATCCCCTTGTCCATCTTGAAGAAAGGTGCCCCTCTGGATCTGAGGCAAAGCGCGCAGCGCCTCTCCAAGGCTGGAGTGCCACTTACGACCAAAGTGGAGTCCGTCGCACTTACGCAAACTGACCGGCGTCGGGCCACCGGTGCGCTGGTGAGCGACAACGACAACGGCAGCAGCGAGTTCTTCGACATGGTGCTGACCATGAAGCCTTCGCCGGCACGTTGACGCGCGTGACGATTGCGCCTCGGGCGCAGCGACTCGTTGGGGCGGTGTTCGACGCCGCGACTGTCGCTGTCGTTCCCGTCCACGCCAATGGCCAGCGCCGCCACGCCTACCCAGGTCGTCGCGCAAGGCCGGGAAGTGCCTCGTCGTCACGCTGGAAGAAATCTGCACGAGAGATCCGCGATGCGTCCCAATGCGCAAGATCGACCGCGTCGCGCGTTCGTTCCTGACAAAGGTGAACACACGATGCAGTCCGGACCGTTGCGTTGTGGTCGCTCCTGCGTCCATCCAGTTCCAGGAGGGTGTTGGACACGATCGGCCAAGACGCGTCTCCTATCGAACGGTTGGCCTTGCCCATATCCGGCGTCACAGGCGCCGACCTCGTGCAACCGGCCGCGTTGCAAGCATTGACCACGAAATTGGGATTGGCGAGCGACGCGAGGTCGATGTTGATGAACTGGTAGCTCGTGTTCAAGAGGTCATCTGCCCGCAGGGCAAACGCGGAGTTGCCAAGTGGGGCGTCATCAAGGACTTGGTAGTACGTCGCACCCGGGCTTGTAGCCCAAGTGAAAGTCATCGACTTGACGCCATAGTTGACCGCAATTCCCTGCGGAGCACTGGGAGGGGTGGATGTGACGTCTCCCCCGAATTCCGGACTTTTCAAAACTGGAGGTAAGGTGGCTTTTTCGGCCGGCCCGTGAGGGCAGGAAGGAGAAGCGATGAAGAGGTCGAGATTCAGCGAAGAACAAATCGCCTACGCGTTGCGGCTGGCCGAGTCGGGCACGCCGGTGGTCGATGTGTGCCGCCAGATCGGCGTGTCCGAAGCGACGTACTACACGTGGAAGAAGAAGTTCGGAGACCTGGGCGTGACGGAGCTCAAGCGCCTGAAGATGCTGGAGGACGAGAACGCCCGCCTGAAGCGCATCGTGGCCGACCTGACGCTGGACAAGCAGATCCTGCAGGAGGTCGTTCGAAAAAAGCTCTGAAGGCTGCCAAGCGGCGCGAGCTGGCAGCCTGGATGCAGGAGCGCTTCAAGGTGAACGTGCGGCGGTCGTGCCGGCTGGCGCTGCTGCGCCCGTCAGTCTGGTATCAGAAGAGCGAGGCGCGCGATCAAAGTGCGCTGCGCCTGCGCATCAGGGAGATCGCCATGGACCGTCCCCGGTTCGGCTATTTGCGGGTGCTGGTCATGCTCAAGCGCGAAGGATGGGCGGTCGGCAAGAAGCGGGTCTATCGCCTGTACCGGCTGGAAGGGCTGCAACTGCGCATGAAGGTCAAGCGCCGCAAGCGCATCAGCCTGCAGCGCGGCCGACCGGTGCCGGCTACCGGGCCGAATCAGCACTGGAGCATGGACTTTGTTCACGACCAGATGCTCGATGGCCGGGCATTCCGTGTGCTCACGGTGATCGATCAGTGGAGTCGCGAGAGCGTGTCTCTAGAGGCCAACTTCCGCCTCACGGGGCGATGCGTCGGGAGTGCCCTGGACGAGGCCGCACAGCAGCGTGGGTGGCCCAAGGCGATCACGGTGGACAACGGCACCGAGTTCACCTCCAAAGCGCTCGATGAATGGGCCTGGCGACGTGGCGTGAAGCTCGACTACACGCGCCCCGGAAAACCCACGGACAACGGGCTGATCGAGTCGTTCAACGGTCGGTTACGCGACGAATTCCTGAACGTCAACGAGTTCATTACGATGCACGATGCGCGGGAGAAGCTGAAGGCATGGCAGCATGACTACAACCATCACCGCCCTCACGGATCACTGGGCCACCTGACCCCCAGTGAGTTCGTCAAAAAGAGGTCAGATCAACAAGCCGAAAACCGCCCAACTCCAGTTTAGAACTGACCGGAAATGGGGGAGACGTCAGACCCACGGGACACCGTGTGGGTCGAGGAGCCGGGCTATTGGGGCTTCCACAAAGTGCTGCAGATGGGCTCAGCACGCGTGCGGCCGCTGCGCGTCGAGGCCGGGCCTGCTGCCTGGCCGCGCGGGGGCAAGCCACCGCGACTGATCTTCGTCACGCCGTCGCACCAGTACCCGCTGGGTTCTGTCATGAGCTTGGCGCGGTGTCAAGGGCAACCGAATTCTCCCCAGTGTGGTAACTCAAATTTCCCCACCCGGTTGGGAACTGTCGTCGTTGTGTGACCGGATCAATCCGGCCTTGAGCTTCTCCTTGAGGCGGTAGGAGTTGCCGCGGATATTCACGGTCACCGCGTGGTGCAGCAGGCGATCGAGGATCGCGGTGGCGATGATGCGATCGCCAAACACCTCGCCCCAGGCGCCGAAGCTCTGGTTGCTGGTCAGGATCATCGGTCCGCGCTCGTAGCGCCGGCTGATGAGCTGGAAGAACAAGTTGGCGCCCACGCGATCAATGGGCAGGTAGCCTATCTCGTCGATGATCAGCAGGCGAGGCGTGGTGTAGACCTTGATCTTCTCGTCGAGCTTGCCTTCGGCATGGGCCTTGGTCAGTGTCGCAATCAGATGCGCGGCCGTCGTGAACAGCACCCGGTAGCCGGCCTCGATGGCCTTGATCCCCAGCGACACGCTGATGTGCGTCTTGCCCACGCCAGGCGGTCCGAGCACGATCACGTTGTCGCCGTGCTCGATGAAGTGGCAACTCGCCAGCGCCTGCAGTTGCTTCTTGTCGATCGAGGGCTGGTAGGCGAAGTCGAAGGTCTCCAGCGGCTTGACGAAGGGGAAGCGTGCCATCGCCGTTCGCATGGCGATGTTCTTGCTCGTCTTGGCAGCCACCTCTTCGCCGAGCACCTGGTCGAGGAATTCGGCGTAGGGCAGCTCCTGGGCCGCGGCATGCTGCAGCATCGCCTCGAGGCGCTCGCCGCTCTTGAGCAGGCGCAGCTTGCGCAAATGCTCACCCAGTCGTTCGAGCTGCGCGGGTGTCGTCATCGCCGAAGGCGCCGCCGCGGTCGGGGTTGCGGTCTTGGCCATCACGCAGCCTCCCTCAGGTCGTTGTCGAGAAGCTGCTCGTAGATCGCCGGATCGCGCACTTCGACATCGCGGCTGTTATCGGGGATGCAAATCACCTTGTGCAGCGGCGGCTCGGCATAGCGCTGCCGGGCATTGCGCGCAGCGGCGCCGGGCCCGTGTTGCGGGCGCACGCTCAACTGGGCGCGGCCGGCCAGCACGACGTGTTCGGCGACAACCTGGCCGCGGTAGCGAACCACCCAGGTGCCGCCTTCGCGCACCACCTGCACCGTCTTGCCGATGAGCGCGAACGGGACGGAGTAACGGTTGCCCTCGATTGAGATAAGCCAGTCATCGGCCACCACACGATCGCGCACCATCGCTTGCAGGAAGCTGGGCTGGCTGGCAGTGGGCACCAGGGCCGCAGCTTCTTCAGCGAAGCGATCGATGGGCCGCTCGTGAGTCGTGCCGTGGATGCGCGGGTCGGCGATCTCGGCTTGCCACGCGACGAGTTGAGCGTTGAAGTCCTCCAAGTCGGTGAACGTGCGCCCAGGCGCGAAGTTGCGCTTGAGGTACTTCACGCCCGACTCGACCTTGCCCTTTGTTTGCGCCCGATACGGCTGGCACAGCCGCGGTGTGAAGCCCCAGTGGCGCGCAAAGGCATGGAAGGTCTCATTGAACTTGGGCAACTTGCGGCCATCGGCGTCACGCATCGTGCCCAGCACGACGGTGCGCATGCGGTCGTACAGCAGCGTCTCGCAGCGCCCGCCGAAATGGGCGAAGGCGTTCTCGTGCGCGGCCAGCAGATCGGGCATGCGCTCGCGCAAGAAGCCTTCGGCGTATGCGCGCCTGCTGTAGCCCAGCGTCATCACCAGCACGTGCACCTTGGTTGGCACGCCGCCCAGGCGAACGGTCAGCTGACCCCAGTCAACCTGTGCCTGCTCGCCGGGCGCCGTCTCGAAGCGTCGCTGCGTCAAGGCTGCAACGCTGGCATCCGCGCGCAGCGGGCGAACGGCCAGCTTGACGGTCTCGTAGCTGCCGCTATAGCCGCGTTGGCGAAGCTCCTGGTACAGGATGCGCGCCGAGTAGTGCACTTGTGCGGCCCGTTCGACCAGCCAGTCGCGCTCGGCATCCAACAACGTGGGACCTGTCGCATTGCGGGTGTACGGCACCCAGGCCTGCTGCGCAAGACAACTGCGAACCGTCTTGCGATCCAGATCCAACTCGCGCGCGATTTGCGAGATGTACTGGCCAGCAGCGCGTCGCTGGTGAATAGCACGCCATTGTTGTAGGCCGATCAAGTTGCCCTCCGCGTCCGGGTTGGAACCGGCAACGGTAGCGGCCGCGCTGCTCAGGGCCCTCGGGCCCTGAGC
>NZ_JBFUKW010000057.1:0-5831 GCF_056400665.1 Variovorax sp. P5_A3
GCGCGGCTCAGATTTGCGTCTTTTTCTTGCGGTAGAAGCCGTAAAAAGCCAAAAAGCCCAGCCTTGTGGGGCTGGGCTTTGAGGGGGCTGTAAGAGCCTGACGATGACCTACTTTCACACGGGAACCCGCACTATCATCGGCGCTGAGGCGTTTCACTGTCCTGTTCGGGATGGGAAGGAGTGGGACCACCTCGCTATGGTCATCAGGCATAAAGGGTTGCCGAGCTGACGGTGTCAGCCCGACGAATTCATAGAGTTTGGAATCAGCTTGGTATATTTTGAATGCGTCAACTTGGCATAACAACTTGATCTGTATTCGTGGCTCCTTGCGGGAGCCGGATCAAAGTTATAGGGTCAAGCCGCACGAGCAATTAGTATCAGTTAGCTTAACGCATTACTGCGCTTCCACACCTGACCTATCAACGTCCTGGTCTTGAACGACTCTTTAGGGGGCTCAAGGCCCCGGCAGATCTCATCTTGAAACGAGTTTCCCGCTTAGATGCTTTCAGCGGTTATCTCTTCCACACTTAGCTACTCGGCAATGCCACTGGCGTGACAACCGATACACCAGAGGTGTGTCCACTCCGGTCCTCTCGTACTAGGAGCAGGCTTCCTCAAATCTGCAGCGCCCACGGAAGATAGGGACCAAACTGTCTCACGACGTTTTAAACCCAGCTCACGTACCTCTTTAAATGGCGAACAGCCATACCCTTGGGACCGGCTACAGCCCCAGGATGAGATGAGCCGACATCGAGGTGCCAAACACCGCCGTCGATATGAACTCTTGGGCGGTATCAGCCTGTTATCCCCAGAGTACCTTTTATCCGTTGAGCGATGGCCCTTCCATACAGAACCACCGGATCACTATGTCCTGCTTTCGCATCTGCTCGACTTGTCAGTCTCGCAGTTAAGCACGCTTATGCCATTGCACTATCGTCACGATGTCCGACCGTAACTAGCGTACCTTCGAACTCCTCCGTTACGCTTTGGGAGGAGACCGCCCCAGTCAAACTGCCTACCATGCACTGTCCCCGATCCAGATAATGGACCTAGGTTAGAACCTCAAACACACCAGGGTGGTATTTCAACGTTGGCTCCACAAGATCTAGCGACCCTGCTTCAAAGCCTCCCACCTATCCTACACAGATCTGTTCAAAGTCCAATACAAAGCTACAGTAAAGGTTCATGGGGTCTTTCCGTCTTTCCGCGGGGAGATTGCATCATCACAAACATTTCAACTTCGCTGAGTCTCAGGAGGAGACAGTGTGGCCATCGTTACGCCATTCGTGCAGGTCGGAACTTACCCGACAAGGAATTTCGCTACCTTAGGACCGTTATAGTTACGGCCGCCGTTTACTGGGACTTCAATCAAGAGCTTGCACCCCATCATTTAATCTTCCAGCACCGGGCAGGCGTCACACCCTATACGTCCACTTTCGTGTTTGCAGAGTGCTGTGTTTTTAATAAACAGTCGCAGCCACCGATTTTTTGCAACCCATTCATGCTCCGTTGTTCACTTCACACTAATAGGGCACACCTTCTTCCGAAGTTACGGTGTCAATTTGCCGAGTTCCTTCTCCTGAGTTCTCTCAAGCGCCTTAGAATACTCATCTCGCGCACCAGTGTCGGTTTGCGGTACGGTCGTGTGTAGCTGAAGCTTAGTGGCTTTTCCTGGAACCTCGTTCAGTCACTTCACCAGCAAGCTGGCTCGATCGTTGGCCTCGGTATATGTGCACCGGATTTGCCTAATGCACGCCTACTTCCAACTAGACCGGGATATCCAACACCCGGATGACCTATTAAGATCCGTCCCCACATCGCACTACACATCGGTACAGGAATATTGACCTGTTTCCCATCAGCTACGCATCTCTGCCTCGCCTTAGGGGCCGACTCACTCTACGCCGATGAACGTTGCGTAGAAAACCTTGCGCTTACGGCGAGGGGGCTTTTCACCCCCTTTAACGCTACTCATGTCAGCATTCGCACTTCTGATACCTCCAGCACGCTTTACAACGCACCTTCACAGGCTTACAGAACGCTCTCCTACCACTTGCAATAAATTGCAAATCCGCAGCTTCGGTAACTGGCTTAGCCCCGTTACATCTTCCGCGCAGGACGACTCGATCAGTGAGCTATTACGCTTTCTTTAAATGATGGCTGCTTCTAAGCCAACATCCTGACTGTTTTAGCCTTCCCACTTCGTTTCCCACTTAGCCAATTTTAGGGACCTTAGCTGGCGGTCTGGGTTGTTTCCCTCTTGAGTCCGGACGTTAGCACCCGGTGCTCTGTCTCCCAAGCTGTACTCGTCGGTATTCGGAGTTTGCCTTGGTTTGGTAAGTCGCCATGACCCCCTAGCCAAAACAGTGCTCTACCCCCGACGGTAATACTTGAGGCACTACCTAAATAGTTTTCGGAGAGAACCAGCTATTTCCAAGTTTGTTTAGCCTTTCACCCCTATCCACAGCTCATCCGCTAGTTTTGCAACACTAGTCGGTTCGGACCTCCAGTACCTGTTACGGCACCTTCATCCTGGCCATGGATAGATCACTTGGTTTCGGGTCTACACCCAGCGACTGTCGCCCTATTCGGACTCGATTTCTCTACGGCTTCCCTATTCGGTTAACCTTGCCACTGAATGTAAGTCGCTGACCCATTATACAAAAGGTACGCAGTCACCCTTGCGGGCTCCTACTTTTTGTAAGCACGCGGTTTCAGGATCTATTTCACTCCCCTCCCGGGGTTCTTTTCGCCTTTCCCTCACGGTACTAGTTCACTATCGGTCGATGATGAGTATTTAGCCTTGGAGGATGGTCCCCCCATATTCAGACAGGATTTCTCGTGTCCCGCCCTACTTTTCGTTAGCTCAGTACCACACAGGTCTTTTCACGTACGGGGCTATCACCCGCTATGGCCAGCCTTTCCAAGCTGTTCCGTTAAGTCTTGTGCTATCACTAACAGGCTCTTCCGATTTCGCTCGCCACTACTTTCGGAATCTCGGTTGATGTCTTTTCCTCGAGCTACTGAGATGTTTCAGTTCACCCGGTTCGCCTCGCATACCTATGTATTCAGTATGCGATACCTTTCGGTGGGTTTCCCCATTCGGAAATCTCCGGATCAAAGCTAATTTGCCAGCTCCCCGAAGCTTATCGCAGGCTATCACGTCCTTCGTCGCCTATCATCGCCAAGGCATCCACCACGTGCTCTTATTCACTTGACCCTATAACTTTGACGTTTCTTCACAGAAACCAAAATCAATCAAGGAATTGCCAGGTCTTTCACCTGACGCGTTATGCCGTCTTCATAAATCGATTTAACTCGAAATTGAAGTTCATTTGACGCAATCAAAAATTCATGTCGCTGATGGCACGGGCCGCACCAAACCTTTACGAATGTGCGGTTTCCATCAGCGACGCTGATTCGACTCTATGAATTTTTAAAGAACAGCCGATTGATCAAGAGATCTTGATCAACAACAAAGATGCCTCTTACGAAGCAGCTTTGGTGTTGACGTTTTGTTTGCGTTGGAAGTGGTGGAGGATGACGGGATCGAACCGACGACCCCCTGCTTGCAAAGCAGGTGCTCTCCCAGCTGAGCTAATCCCCCGGGTCCTCACATCTGACGCATTGCAGCGCCATGACCATTGGAAGAATTTGGTGGGTCTAGTTGGGCTCGAACCAACGACCCCCGCCTTATCAAGACGGTGCTCTAACCAGCTGAGCTACAGACCCATGTCGATGGAATCGACTTCATCCAACAACCGATAAGTGTGGGCGTTCAAATTGAACTGCTGTTTCCAGAAAGGAGGTGATCCAGCCGCACCTTCCGATACGGCTACCTTGTTACGACTTCACCCCAGTCACGAACCCTGCCGTGGTAATCGCCCTCCTTGCGGTTAGGCTAACTACTTCTGGCAGAACCCGCTCCCATGGTGTGACGGGCGGTGTGTACAAGACCCGGGAACGTATTCACCGTGACATTCTGATCCACGATTACTAGCGATTCCGACTTCACGCAGTCGAGTTGCAGACTGCGATCCGGACTACGACTGGTTTTATGGGATTAGCTCCCCCTCGCGGGTTGGCAACCCTTTGTACCAGCCATTGTATGACGTGTGTAGCCCCACCTATAAGGGCCATGAGGACTTGACGTCATCCCCACCTTCCTCCGGTTTGTCACCGGCAGTCTCACTAGAGTGCCCAACTAAATGTAGCAACTAATGACAAGGGTTGCGCTCGTTGCGGGACTTAACCCAACATCTCACGACACGAGCTGACGACAGCCATGCAGCACCTGTGTTACGGTTCTCTTTCGAGCACTAAGCCATCTCTGGCAAATTCCGTACATGTCAAAGGTGGGTAAGGTTTTTCGCGTTGCATCGAATTAAACCACATCATCCACCGCTTGTGCGGGTCCCCGTCAATTCCTTTGAGTTTCAACCTTGCGGCCGTACTCCCCAGGCGGTCAACTTCACGCGTTAGCTTCGTTACTGAGTCAGTGAAGACCCAACAACCAGTTGACATCGTTTAGGGCGTGGACTACCAGGGTATCTAATCCTGTTTGCTCCCCACGCTTTCGTGCATGAGCGTCAGTGCAGGCCCAGGGGATTGCCTTCGCCATCGGTGTTCCTCCGCATATCTACGCATTTCACTGCTACACGCGGAATTCCATCCCCCTCTGCCGCACTCCAGCGATGCAGTCACAGATGCAGTTCCCAGGTTGAGCCCGGGGATTTCACAACTGTCTTACATCACCGCCTGCGCACGCTTTACGCCCAGTAATTCCGATTAACGCTCGCACCCTACGTATTACCGCGGCTGCTGGCACGTAGTTAGCCGGTGCTTATTCTTACGGTACCGTCATTAGCCCCCTTTATTAGAAAGAGCCGTTTCGTTCCGTACAAAAGCAGTTTACAACCCGAAGGCCTTCATCCTGCACGCGGCATGGCTGGATCAGGCTTGCGCCCATTGTCCAAAATTCCCCACTGCTGCCTCCCGTAGGAGTCTGGGCCGTGTCTCAGTCCCAGTGTGGCTGGTCGTCCTCTCAGACCAGCTACAGATCGAAGGCTTGGTGAGCCTTTACCCCACCAACTACCTAATCTGCCATCGGCCGCTCCATTCGCGCAAGGTCTTGCGATCCCCTGCTTTCATCCGTAGATCGTATGCGGTATTAGCACAGCTTTCGCTGCGTTATCCCCCACGATTGGGCACGTTCCGATGTATTACTCACCCGTTCGCCACTCGCCGCCAGGATTGCTCCCGCGCTGCCGTTCGACTTGCATGTGTAAGGCATGCCGCCAGCGTTCAATCTGAGCCAGGATCAAACTCTATAGTTCGATCTTGAATTTTTCGCTCTCTCGAGCAACTCATAAAAACGGAATTGAAGTGAACTTCACTTCTATTCTCATGAGCGTTTAAAGTCTTTTCGACTTTGTTCCGAAGAACTTGGCAATCGCCTTCAAACGCCCACGCTTATCGGCTGTATATTTTTAACGAACCACGCTCAACATCTTCTGTCTTGCGCCTTGCTTGCTGCGATCAGCGAAGCCTTCGATTATGACACGTTTTTAAAAGAACATGCAAACTTTTTTTCATCCGCTCGCTTCGATTTGCACCTGAATTCCAATCGGAATCGCAGCGCGCTTCGTTTTGAGCGGAGCCTTCGATTATGACACGATTTTTTCAATCCCGCCAAGTCCGAAGACCTTTTTCTCCGCCTCCTCCGACCCCCCCTCACCACCCCACCAGGGAAGCAGCACGACGAGTCGTTTTCAGCTGAGCCTTGGATTATGACGCGTTTTTGGCGCCTTCATCAACCCTGGCAAACTTTT
>NZ_JBFUKW010000058.1:0-4075 GCF_056400665.1 Variovorax sp. P5_A3
GTCACCTTGTACTCGGGGCAATTGGTCGCCCAGTCGGAGTTGTCGGTGGTGATCACGTTGGCGCCCGACTCCGGGAAGTGGAAGGTGGTGTAGACCACGCCGGGCTGCATGCGCTCCGAGACGGTGGCGCGCAGCACGGTCTCGCCGGCACGGCTCTGGATGCCGACCCAGTCGTCTTCCTTGATGCCGCGCTCCTCGGCGTCGTGCGGATGGATCTCCAGCCGGTCCTCGCTGTGCCACTGGTTGTTGGGCGTACGGCGCGTCTGCGCCCCGACGTTGTACTGCGACAGGATCCGKCCSGTGGTCAACAGCAGCGGGAACTTGCGCGTCACCTTCTCGTCGGTGGCGACGTACTGGGTGATGATGAACCTGCCCTTGCCGCGCACGAACTTGCCGATGTGCATGGTCGGCGTACCGTCGGGCGCCGCGTCGTTGCACGGCCACTGGAGGCTGCCCAACTCATCGAGCCGCTTGTAGCTSACRCCGCTGAAGGTSGGSGTCAGTKCGGCGATCTCGTCCATGATCGCCTCGGGRCTCGCATAGTCCATCGGATAGCCSAGCGCCTGCGCGAGCTTCACCGTCACCTCCCAGTCGGCGTAGCCGGCCTTCGGCGGCATCACCTTGCGAACGCGCGAGATGCGCCGCTCGGCGTTGGTGAAGGTGCCGTCCTTCTCGAGGAAGGAAGAGCCGGGCAGGAACACATGCGCGTACTTCGCGGTCTCGTTGAGGAACAGGTCCTGCACCACGACGCACTCCATCGCCATCATCGCCGCGGCCACGTGCTGCGTGTTCGGGTCCGACTGCACGATGTCCTCGCCCTCGCAGTACAGGCCCTTGAAGCTGCCGGTCAGCGCGGCGTCGAACATGTTCGGGATGCGCAGACCCGGCTCCGGGCTGATCTCCACGCCCCAGGCGGCCTCGAAGGAAGCGCGCGTGGTGCTGTCCGACACATGCCGATAGCCCGGCAGCTCGTGCGGGAAGGAGCCCATGTCGCACGAGCCCTGGACGTTGTTCTGGCCCCGAAGCGGGTTGACCCCGACGCCTTCGCGCCCGACATTGCCGGTCGCCATCGCGAGATTGGCGATGCCCATCACCATCGTCGAGCCCTGGCTGTGCTCGGTCACACCGAGCCCGTAGTAGATGGCGCCGTTGTCCGCGTTGGCATAGAGGCGTGCGGCGGCCCGAAGCTCGGCGGCGGGGACGCCTGTCGAAGCCTCCATGGCCTCCGGCGAGTTCTCTGGCCGGGTGACGAACTCGCGCCATTCGCCGAAGGACTTCGGATCGCAGCGCTCGGCCACGAAGTCCTCGGCGACCAGGCCTTCGGTGACGATGACATGCGCCATGGCCGTGATCACCGCCACGTTGGTGCCCGGCTTCAATTGCAAGTGGTGCTCGGCGCGCACATGCGGCGACCTCACGATGTCGATGCGGCGCGGATCGACCACGATCAGCTTGGCGCCCTGGCGCAGCCGCTTCTTCATGCGCGAGGCGAACACCGGATGGCCGTCGGTCGGGTTGGCGCCGATCACCATGATCACGTCGGCCTTGTCGACCGAGGCGAAGGTCTGCGTACCGGCCGAGGTGCCGAGCGTCTGGCCGAGCCCGTAGCCGGTCGGCGAGTGGCACACGCGCGCGCAGGTGTCGACGTTGTTGTTGCCGAAGGCCGTGCGCACCAGCTTCTGCACCAGGTAGGTCTCTTCGTTGGTGCAGCGCGACGAGGTGATGCCGCCGATGGAATCCTTGCCGTACTTGCCTTGCAGCCGCTTGAACTCGCTCGCCGCATGGTTGAGTGCCACCTCCCAGCTGACTTCGCGCCAGGGGTCCGTGATCTTCTCGCGGATCATCGGCTTGAGCATGCGGTCCAGGTGCGTCGCATAGCCCCACGCGAAGCGGCCCTTGACGCAGGAGTGGCCTTCGTTCGCCTTGCCGTCCTTCCACGGCACCATGCGGACCACTTCGTTGCCCTTCATCTCGGCCTTGAAGCCGCAGCCGACCCCGCAGTAGGCGCATGTCGTGATCACGCTGTGCTCGGGCTGGCCGAGCCAGATCACGGATTTCTCCTGCAGCGTGGCTGTGGGGCACGCTTCGACGCAGGCGCCGCAGCTCACGCACTCGGATTCCATGAAGGGCTCGTCCTGGCCCGGCGACACGCGGGATTCGAACCCACGCCCGCTGATCGTCAACGCGAAGGTGCCCTGCGTTTCCTCGCAGGCGCGCACGCAGCGATTGCAGACGATGCACTTGGACGGGTCGTAGGTGAAGTAGGGGTTCGACTCGTCCTTCTGCTCCTTCAGGTGATTGGCGCCGTCGAAGCCGTAGCGCACGTTGCGCAGCCCCGTGACGCCCGCCATGTCCTGAAGCTCGCAGTTGCCGTTGGCCGAGCAGGTGAGGCAGTCGAGCGGGTGGTCGGAGATGTACAGCTCCATCACGCCCTTGCGCAGTTCCTGCAGCTTCGGTGTCTGGGTGGACACCTTCATGCCGGCTTCGGCCGGCGTGGTGCACGAGGCCGGGAAGCCCTTGCGCCCTTCGATCTCGACCAGGCACAGCCGGCAGGAGCCGAAAGGCTCCAGGCTGTCGGTCGCGCACAGCTTGGGCACCTGGATGCCCGCGTCGACGGCGGCGCGCATCAATGAGGTGCCGGCCGGCACGGTCACCTGGTTGCCATCGATCTCCAGCGTGACTTCGTGCGAGGATTCACGCTTGGGCGTGCCCCAGTCGGTTTCCTTGAGATGGTTCAGCATGTAGCGCTCCTGCTCTGTTCGGTCGAAGGGTTCACGCGGCTTCGCGGTCGGGGACGACCAGGCCGAAATCCTGCGGAAAATGATCCAGTGCCGAGAGCACCGGGAACGGCGTCATGCCCCCCATCGCGCACAGCGAGCCGTGCACCATGGTGTTGCAGAGGTCGCGCAGCAGGATGAYCTGCTGCGCCCGGTTCTGGTCGGCCCGGATCTTGTCGATCACYTCCACGCCGCGCGTCGAGCCGATGCGGCAGGGCGTGCACTTGCCGCAGGACTCGATCGCGCAGAACTCCATCGCATAGCGCGCGAGCTTCGACAGGTCGGCCGTGTCGTCGTGGACCACGATGCCGCCGTGGCCCACCGTGCCGCCGATGGCCGCATAGGCCTCGTAGTCGAGCGGCACGTCCCACTTCGATTCCGGCAGGTAGGCACCCAGCGGTCCGCCCACCTGCACCGCCTTGATCGGGCGGCCCGAGGCCGAGCCRCCGCCGTAGTCRTAGAGCAGTTCGCGCATCGTGACGCCGAAGGCCTTCTCCACCAGGCCGCCRTGCCTGATGTTGCCGGCCAGYTGCATCGGCAGCGTGCCGCGCGAGCGGCCGACGCCGAAGTCACGGTAGTAGGCTGCGCCGCGCGCCAGGATCGCCGGCACGCTGGCCAGCGTGATCACGTTGTTGATCAAGGTCGGCTGGCCGAACAGGCCCGTGATGGCCGGCAGCGGCGGCTTGGCGCGCACGATGCCGCGCTTGCCTTCGATGCTCTCGAGCAGCGCGGTYTCCTCGCCGCAGACGTAGGAGCCGGCACCCTTGCGCACTTCGAGCGCAAAGCGCTTGCCGGAGCCGAGGAYGTCCGYGCCCAGGAAGCCCGCCGCCTCGGCCMGGCGGATCGCCTCGTTCATCGTCGCGATCGCGTGCGGGTATTCGGAGCGCACGTAGACGTAGCCCTGGGTGGCGCCGGTGGCGATGCCGGCGATCGTCATGCCTTCGATCAGCATGAACGGGTCGCCCTCCATCGTCATGCGGTCGGAGAAGGTTCCCGAATCGCCCTCGTCCGCGTTGCAGACGACGTACTTCTGCGCGGCCTCCGTGGCGTGCACGGTCTTCCACTTGATGCCCGCCGGAAAGGCCGCACCGCCGCGCCCGCGCAGGCCCGAATCCAGCACCTGCTGCACGATGTCCGCGCTCGACATGTCGAGTGCCGCACGCAGTCCTGCGAAGCCCTCGTGCGCCTGGTAGTCGGCCAGCGACACCGGGTCGGTGATGCCCATGCGCGCGAAGGTGAGCCGCTCCTGCTTCTTCAGGTAGGGGATCTCGTCCGTCAAGCCATGGCCGAGCGCGTGT
>NZ_JBFUKW010000059.1:0-2394 GCF_056400665.1 Variovorax sp. P5_A3
ATGCCGTAGCCGCGGCTGGTCGTCACCCCGTCGAGGGTGCGCGTGCTGCTGGCCCGGTTGCCGTTGGCGTCGTAGCCGAACCCGGCCGTGTTGCCCGTGGCGTTGAAGGCGGTGATGCGGCCCACGGCGTCGTAGCCGACGCTCCACGTCGTGTTGACGCTGGTGATGGTGCTGTGCGTGGGGTCGGCGTCCGCGGGCTGCAGCAGTTGCTGGGTCAGGCTGGTGATGCGGCCTGCGGCGTCGTAGACGTAGCTGCTGAACTCGGTGGCGGTCAGGCGCCCTGCGGTGTCGTAGGCGCGGCTGGCCTGGAGGCTCGGRGACACGAAGGCCCAGTTCCAGCCGGTGGGCTGGCCCAGCGGGTTCCAGGCGATGCCGGTGACGAGCGGTGCGCTGTTCCAGTTGAGCTGGCTCAGGCGGCCGGTGGCGTCGTACAGGTAGGTGAGCACGCTGCCGCTGGGGTAGCTCAGGGTGGTGAGCGTACTGGGTGCTGCGCGGGCCGGTGTTGGCGCTCGTCTCGCTGGTGGCGTTGCCTTGGTCGCTGTCCCGCGAGGAGATCAAGCAGGAGTTCGCCAAGCAGTTGCGGATCATGGACCGCGAGGCCCCCCGCTCAATTGACGCGCGCCTGAAGGCCAAGGATCTGTCGCCAGACGTGCGCGAGTTCATGGCCGAGGGGTTGGCAGAGCTGCGGGCGAACAGCCACAGCTCTAAGACCCCATGACTGCATCAACTCCGAAGGCATAGATCAATAGATTACTCTCGCATCCAGCGAGGTTTCAATTCACCCTCTTTTGCCCATCCCCAATCGCAGAACATTTCTGCATAGCTCTCAATATCAAACTCTTCGTTCGGGAGAGGTTCAGAAAATGTCGAGATGGAGAATCCTTGCGCTCTCAAACCTTCTCGTAGGGTGCTATCTAGCTCATTCTCAGACGAGAAAATAAGCGTGCCGAGCGCTCCGCCAAGGTCTGGAAACAATGCTTGAGCTGATGCTGAACGCCCATCTGGAAGACGGGCAACATAGGCAATCGAAACTCGCAGGCCGAGTTCTCCAGCTGCGCGGGACAGTCGTTCTTGCATGACATTCATAGATCAAGGATTCCTGATTGGGATATGGTCCACGGGCCCAACGTGTCCGTGCGGTACTTGCGAGTGAGGCGCCCCACCCACATGACCTTCGTCTAGACGCACCTTGTTCGCTGGAAATGGATCCGGCAATATTCGGTTCAACTCTTCGTACGCCCTCATGTCGGCGCGAGTAACGCCGGCCTTCTTGTCTGCCTTGGCCATATCGACAAGCGCCTGCTTGCCCTTGCTGAACGCCTTCGTGGCGCCGCTTCCAAATGTGCTTCCGCAGAAGCCCAGTGCGATGTTTTCACCCAACGCCCTTTGTTCCGGTGACTCAGGGAAGTTGAGCCTTTCCCAGAACGACGGCGAGGGATTGGTAGAAGGGATGTACCGCCCGTAGCCATAGCTTCCCCAGCGATCCAGGCCCAGCGGATCCATATAGCCGAGCGGGTCAGCATCCACGTAGCTGAACTGATTCCAACCGCCATTGAGCCCGATGGGGTCTGCCTGCGTGTATCGCCCACTCGTCGGACTGTAGCTCCGGAAGTAGTTGTAGAAAAGTCCGGTCTCAGCATCGGCGTACTGGCCCGGATATCGGAGATTGAAGGTGATCGGCGTTGCCGTGGTCGTGCCTGCACCCGCTGCCGCAAACCTCGTGGCCGCAGTGGTGGGTTGTTCGTCGCCGAAGGCGCTGTAGCCCCACTGCCACACGGGTTGCCCGCTCTCATTCGTGAGCCGCCGCGGCGTGTTCAGGTGATCGCTGTGCACCGCGTACTTGCTGGTGCCGTTGACGACAACCGCAACCGGCATGACGCCGTTGACCGTCGGCAGGTAGATGTGCTGCGTACTTCCCGTGCTGTTCGCCCCACCCGTCCCCGTCTCCGCCATCAGGCTGCCGTCCTCGTCATAGGTGAAGGCGAAGCCCAGTTGCTCGGCCTCCGTCACGCTCGGCGCCCAGAACTTCGTGAAGAAGTCGATCAGACTCTGCAGGAACCCCGGATCGCCCTCATCCCCCTCGCTCGGCGGATACAGCGGTTCGGTCTTGAACACCCGCTGCCCCAGCGCGTTGTGCGCATACCGCGTCGTCGGGCTGGTATCCGTGGCCCCCGTGGTCGCAGCGCTGAGCCGCCCTTCCGCGTTGTAGGTGTAGCTCCTCAGCCCATCGCTGACCAGATCRCCRTTGGCGTTGTASCCRTASACCACGCTGGTSGTCGCACTCCCGCTGGTCTGCGTGAAGCCGGTGAGCTTGTTGCTCGCCCCCTCGATGCCGTAGCCGCGGCTGGTCGTCACCCCGTCGAGGGTGCGCGTGCTGCTGGCCCGGTTGCCGTT
>NZ_JBFUKW010000060.1:0-2021 GCF_056400665.1 Variovorax sp. P5_A3
TGCGCGTGCTGCTGGCCCGGTTGCCGTTGGCGTCGTAGCCGAACCCGGCCGTGTTGCCCGTGGCGTTGAAGGCGGTGATGCGGCCCACGGCGTCGTAGCCGACGCTCCACGTCGTGTTGACGCTGGTGATGGTGGTGTGCGTGGGGTCGGTGTCCGCGGGCTGCAGCAGTTGCTGCGTCAGGCTGGTGATGCGGCCYGCGGCGTCGTAGACGTAGCTGCTGAACTCSGTGGCGGTCAGGCGCCCTGCGGTGTCGTAGGCGCGGCTGGCCTGGAGGCTCGGGGACACGAAGGCCCAGTTCCAGCCGGTKGGCTGGCCCAGCGGGTTCCAGGCGATGCCGGTGACGAGCGGTGCGCCGTTCCAGTTGAGCTGGTTCAGGCGGCCGGTGGCGTCGCACAGGTACGTCAGCACGCTGCCGCTGGGGTAGCTCAGGGTGGTGAGCAGGCCGTTGGCGGCGTAGCCGTAGGTCAACCTGGATAGGTATCCGGGAAGCGCCCCTGCTCGATCATGCGGACGGCCCATGCACGGATCCGGCCTCGCCATGCCATCCAGTACTCGTCACTGGCGCTGAGTTCTTCTGCGGTGGTAGGGTCATTTGGCGAGACGGTGATTCCTTTTGCGGCCCACTCGTTGAGTGGTTCAAACGCAAATGTCTTCTGCGACTTTTGAATCGTGAGCTTGCCAATGGGCTGCCATTCGCCCTCAGGATTGAAGTCGAGCGACACCACCAGATAGGTTGCAGCAACATCGCTATCGGCTTCTCTTCTTAAGAGCATGTGAGTAGTAAAGGCCATTTACGTAACCTACCAATCTTTCCCGAAGACGCTTCGATTCCGAAACACGACGTTCGGGTGGTACAGATCCTTTTCTCTGTTCTGCTGATTGTGCATGACGCTCTCGTGACTCTGCTTCTGCACCCTCAGTGCCTCTTCAATGGGGAGTCCACGGGCCGGTTTGCATAGCTGGGCCTCAGCCATCTCGTGACGATAGAAGGCAACATCCCATGGACTTTCTTCACCTCGCCTCAGCCGCGACAGCATTTCTCGGTTCGGCGCGTCAAATGGATCTTTGTCGAAATCTGCACCTTGAATGCCTGCAAGCCAGCGTAGATGGCCTTCAATAGTCGACAAACCCAGGTATTCGGCGAGGCCATATGGATCGGTGTACTTGAGGGGGTTCCCACTCACATATCCGAATCTGTTCCATCCACCGTCAAGGCCGATGGGATCGGACTGGCTGTAGCGCCCGGTCGTCGGGCTGTAGCTTCTGAAGTAGTTGTAATACAGCCCCGACTCCGCGTCGGCGTACTGCCCCGGATATCGAAGGTTAAAGGTGATCGGCGTTGCCGTGGTCGTGCCTGCACCCGCTGCCGCAACCTCGTGGCCGCAGTGGTGGGTTGTTCGTCGCCGAAGGCGCTGTAGCCCCACTGCCACACCGGTTGCCCGCTCTCATTCGTGAGCCGCCGCGGCGTGTTCAGGTGGTCGCTGTGCACCGCGTACTTGCTGCCGTTGACGACAACCGCGATCGGCATGACGCCGTTGGCCGTTGGCAGGTAGACGTATTGCGTGCTGCCCGTGCTGTTCGCCCCACCCGTTCCCGTCTCCGCGATCAGGCTGCCATCCTCGTCATAGGTGAAGGCAAACCCCAACTGCTCAGCCTCCGTCACGCTCGGCGCCCAGAACTTCGTGAAGAAGTCGATCAGACTCTGCARGAACCCCGGATCGCCCTCATCCCCCTCGCTCGGCGGATACAGCGGCTCGGTCTTGAACACCCGCTGCCCYAGCGCGTTGTGCGCATACCGCGTCGTCGGGCTGGTGTCCGTGGCTCCCGTCGTCGCAGCGCTGAGCCGCCCTTCCGCGTTGTAGGTGTAGCTCCTCAACCCATCGCTGACCAGATAGCCATTGGCGTTGTAGCCGTAGACCACGCTGGTCGTCGCACTCCCGCTGGTCTGCGTGAAGCCGGTGAGCTTGTTGCTCGCCCCCTCGATGCCGTAGCCGCGGCTGGTCGTCACCCCGTCGAGGGT
>NZ_JBFUKW010000061.1:0-1832 GCF_056400665.1 Variovorax sp. P5_A3
TGGGTTGTCAAGGCCCAGATCCACGCGGGTGGCCGCGGCAAGGGCGGTGGCGTCAAGGTCGCCAAGTCGATCGAAGACGTCAAGAAGCTCGCCGGCGAAATCCTCGGCATGCAGCTCAAGACGCACCAGACCGGTCCTGAAGGCCAGAAGGTTCGCCGCCTCTACATCGAGGACGGGGCCGACATCCAGAAGGAGTACTACGTCTCGGCCGTGACCGACCGTGCCACCCAGAAGGTGGCCTTCATCGCTTCGAGCGAAGGCGGCATGGACATCGAGGAAGTGGCGCACTCCACGCCCGAGAAGATCATCACCGTCTATGCCGACCCGAAGGACGGCCTGACGGATGCACAGGCCAAGCAGATCGCCGACGGCATCGGCATCCCGGCCGGTTCCACCGCCCAGGCCGTGGACATCTTCAAGAAGCTCTACACCTGCTACATGGAGACGGATGCCTCGCTGGTCGAGATCAACCCGCTCAACCGTGACAGCAAGGGCAACATCGTCGCCCTGGACGCCAAATTCAACTTCGACAGCAATGCGCTGTTCCGCCACCCCGAGATCGTGGCGCTGCGCGACCTCGATGAGGAAGACGCGGCCGAAGTCGAAGCCAGCAAGTTCGACCTCGCCTACATCAGCCTCGACGGCAACATCGGCTGCCTGGTGAACGGCGCCGGCCTCGCGATGGCGACCATGGACACCATCAAGCTYTTCGGCGGCGAGCCCGCCAACTTCCTCGATGTGGGCGGCGGCGCCACCCCCGAGAAGGTCACCGAAGCCTTCAAGATCATGCTGAAGAACAAGAATGTCGAGGCCATCCTCGTCAACATCTTCGGCGGCATCATGAAGTGCGACACCATCGCCACCGGCGTGATCGCAGCCTGCAAGGCCGTGAACCTGCAAGTGCCGCTGGTCGTGCGCATGAAGGGCACCAACGAAGTCGAAGGCAAGAAGCTGCTGGCCGATTCGGGCCTGCCGATCATCAGCGCCGACACCATGGCGGAAGCGGCCCAGAAGGTCGTGGCAGCAGTCAAGAAAGCCTAAGGAAACGTCATGTCGATCTACATCAACAAAGACACCAAAGTCATCACCCAAGGCATCACCGGCAAGACCGGCCAGTTCCACACCGAGAAGTGCCAGGAATACGCGAACGGCAAGAACTGCTTCGTGGCCGGCGTGAATCCGAAGAAGGCCGGTGAGTCGATCTTCAACATCCCGATCTTCGGTTCGGTCAAGGAAGCCGCCACGCAGACCGGCGCGACCGTGTCGGTGATCTATGTGCCGCCGGCAGGTGCTGCCGCCGCGATCTGGGAGGCTGTCGAGGCCGACCTGGACATGGCGATCTGCATCACCGAGGGCATCCCCGTTCGCGACATGCTCGAAGTGCGCAACAGGATGAAGGCCAAGGAGGCCGCCGGCGGCAAGAAGACGCTGCTGCTCGGCCCGAACTGCCCCGGCCTGATCACGCCCGACGAAATCAAGATCGGCATCATGCCCGGCCACATCCACCGCAAGGGCCGCATCGGCGTGGTCAGCCGTTCCGGCACGCTGACCTATGAAGCGGTGGCGCAACTGACCGAGATCGGCCTCGGCCAATCGTCGGCAGTCGGCATCGGCGGTGACCCGATCAATGGCCTGAAGCACATCGACGTGATGAAGGCCTTCAACGACGATCCCGATACCGATGCGGTCATCATGATCGGCGAGATCGGCGGCCCCGACGAAGCCGATGCGGCGCGCTGGTGCAAGGACAACATGAAGAAGCCGATCGTCGGCTTCATCGCCGGTGTGACGGCGCCCCCCGGCAAGCGCATGGGCCATGCCGGCGCGCTGAT
>NZ_JBFUKW010000062.1:0-1688 GCF_056400665.1 Variovorax sp. P5_A3
GTGACCTTCAACCTTCGATACCCGGGCCAGTACTTTGATCAAGAGTCCGGGCTGAACTACAACGGTCGCCGTTCGTATTCACCGGGCGGCGGGTTCTACACGCAGAACGATCCGATCGGACTTGCAGGGGGTTGGAACAGGCGCACGTACGTCGATGCAAACGCGCTGAATTTTGCAGACCCGTCAGGGTTGCTGAGAATCTGTTTTGTGCCGGGCGGATGCGTGGACACTTCACCGCCACCGCCGATTGATCTCGACAAACCCTACGCAGGGGGCGGTACGCCACCGATTCCGGGACTGCGGCTTCCTCCATTCACGTTGCCAGGAGCAATCGCGGGAGCATGCGGTGCACTTACGGATTGGATGCGTTCTACTCCGCAACTTCCGACGGATCTGGTTGGCGATCAAAGCGACCCTCGATCAGGTCGGAGCAAGGGCGGAGGAAGGCACACAAGCGGCCCGTTGACCCCGGCTAACGGCGGAACTGGGGACTTTGGAGCAGACTTGGATGCGTTGACGGGAGGCACGCGCCCTTGGCAAGCTGGCGACAAGGCTCCTCCGGGGAGTCTTGTCGGCCCTAACGGAATTTTTGGACGCCCCAGCAACAGTTCTGGCGGGTCAAGCATTGACATCCCAGCAAACGGAAGCAAACCGCATGAAACCCTTCATTACTGATGCCTTCAAGAACGGCAAATTTGTACTGCCTTTTCAAGTCGAGGGATTGCCCACAGAGGACTTCGGAAAATTATTTGAGGGCGCGTGCGTTCTGGCTTACGGGCTGCCGGAATCTCATGACTTCCAGACAGCTTGGCTGTTCCGCTTAGTATTGGACAGTGGGTGGATTGTTGACTTCTCTTCAGCTTGCACTGGAGTTGGAGGTTGGCAAGAAATCGGTAGCCTCAATCTTGCATTCGCGCGAGGGCAGCCAGAGAGAGATCCTGTCAAATGGATGATGACGGCGTTAGCAGATTTTCAAGTTGCTTCTGTTGATCGCTTGATCTATGAGGATGGGGACGTCTATACAGAGTGTGGCCTTCTGTTGAAGGACCGAACCGACAGAGAAGTCGTCGTGGCAACTGGGACGGCGCCCGGATCAGTGTCGATTCTTGTGCCGCTATCCGCCAACGCTTTTCAACCAGAGTTTTTGCTCGAGAAACTGCAACGGCGTCCGGCATAGAAGTTAACAACTGAGGCGCATGGGCAACCGCACCGCCGAACAGGCCAAGGACGCCTCTGGCGCCATCGCCTGGACGGCTGTGCGCAGCATCAACAACATCAACCGCGTCTACGCCAGGACCGACGGCCCCAACCAGACCAGCGGCTTCGGTTACGACGCCAACGGCGAACTCATCACCGAGACCAACGGCCTGAACCAGAGCACCCGCTACGGGCTGGACGGCCTGCGCCGCGTGACCGCCATCACCAACGCGGCGAACGCCACCGCCACGCTGGCCTGGAACGCCCTGGACGACGTAACCCAGGCCAAGGACTTCAAGGGCGTGGCCACCAGCTTCGCCCGTGACAGCCAAGGCAACGCCACCAGCGAGGCCAGCGCCGACACCGGCCCGCGCAGCACCCAGTACGACAGCCTGGGCCTGCCCAGCCGCATCGTGGACGCGCTCGGCCAGGCCACGCAGATCGAGCGCGACGCGCTCGGCCGCCCGACGAGCCTGGCCTTCGCCGACGGC
>NZ_JBFUKW010000063.1:0-1649 GCF_056400665.1 Variovorax sp. P5_A3
TTGCCCGTCGCGATCTGGCTCGACGCGGTCGCGATCGTGTCCGTGCCCGTACGCACCTCGCCGACCACCTTCGCCAGGCTGTCGTTCATGTTCTTCAGCGCCTGCAGCAGTTGACCCGTCTCGTCGCGGCTTTGCACTTCGATGCGGCTGCTCAGGTCGCCGGCGGCCACCGTCTCCGCAATCTTCACCGCTTCACGGAGCGGCCTGACGATGCTGCGTGAAATCAGGAACGCCGCCGTGCCGCCGAGCAATACCGTCATGACCGTGAGGAAGGCGCGCAGGTTGAAGCCGCGCGAGTTCGCCGCATCGATTGCCCGGCTCATGTCGTCGATCGCCTTGCGTTCCATCGACAGCAGGTCGAGCACACGCGATTCATAGGCCCTCGCCGCAGGCTGGAAGATCTCCTTGAAGGCGCGCTCGGCTTCCGCCGCATTGCCGCTCGCCTTGGCCTTGCCCACGATGTCCTTGCCGGCCTGGTACTTGACCCGCAGCTCGACGATGGACTTGAACATCGCCTTCTCTTCGTCGGTCACCAGCAGGGCCTCGACCTTCGCCATGGTCTCGGAGCCCTTCTTGACGCTGTCGGAAATGACGTCGGCAAAGGTCACGGGCAGCGTGTCGTCCGTGGTCTTCGCGATCATCGACGTACGGGCGATGGCCGAGTAGGTCAGCACGTACCAGTCCGAGATGAGCCGCTCCTTCGCGAGCGGGCTCTCCATCATGTGCCGCGTGGCTTCGGCGTTGTTCCTTGCGCTGTTCAGCGCGAAGGCGGTCGAGATGATCGTCAGGCCCAGGACGATGCCGAAGCCGATGGCCAGGCGCATGCCGATGCGGACGTTGGAGAGAAAGGTCATGATGGAAGGAGGTTGGAGGTATCGCGTGAGGCGCCGGAAGGTCGAGGGCCTCGGGGGTTCAGGCGGTGGCCGCGGCTTCGACGAGGCCCATTTCCTCGCTGGACATGAGCCGGTCGATGTCCACCAGGATCAGCATCCGCTTGTCCAGCGTGCCCAGCCCGATCAGGTAGTCCGTGTCCAGCACCGAGCCCATCTCCGGCGCAGGCTTGATCTGCTCGGCCGTCAGCGTGATCACGTCCGACACGCTGTCCACCACCATCCCCACCACGCGGCCTCCGATGTTCAGCACGATCACCACCGTGAACTGGTCGTAGCTCGGACTGCCCAGCGCGAACTTGATGCGCATGTCGATGATCGGCACGATGATTCCGCGCAGGTTCACCACTCCCTTGATGTACTCCGGCGCGTTCGCGATCCGCGTCACCGCGTCGTAGCCGCGTAGCTCCTGCACCTTCTGGATGTCGATGCCGTATTCCTCGTGGCCGAGGGTGAAGGAAAGAAATTCCAGCGGCTTGTCCGCGCGCGCCGAGCCTTCCGCGGCGTGTTTCGATTGAACTGAGGTCATGCTGCTATCTCCGTGACTTAAGACTTGAAAATGCGCACCGCATCGACGAGGCTGCCTGCCTGCTCCTGCAGCGATGCGGCGGCAGCAGCGGCCTCTTCCACCAGGGCCGCGTTCTGCTGCGTCACCTGGTCCATCTGCGTGATCGCCTGATTGATCTGCTCGATGCCCGAGGTCTGCTCCTGGCTCGCCGCCGTGATCTCGCCCATGATGTCGGTCACCCGCTTCACGCT
>NZ_JBFUKW010000064.1:0-1466 GCF_056400665.1 Variovorax sp. P5_A3
GCCATGAACTACTGAGATGGACCCGACGCCACCTCTCTGGAAGACTGAGCGGCACTATCAACCGCTGACATAGGAGGCTCAACATGGAAATCGATATTCTCGGCATCGACTTGGCCAAGCGTGTGTTCCAGCTTCATGCGGCCGACCGTCACGGCCGCGTGCAACATCGGTCGAAGGTCTCGCGCGCTGCATTGCTTGGCGCGGTGCGCGAACTGCGCCCGCGGGTAGTCGCTATGGAAGCGTGCAGCTCTGCCCACTACTGGGGGAGGTGTTTTCAACAAATGGGCTTGGAGGTTCGCCTGATCAGCCCGCAGTACGTTTCTCCCTTCGTGAAGACGAACAAGAACGACCGCAATGATGCCGAAGCGATTGTGGAGGCCGCATGCCGTCCGGCAATGCGCTTCGTGCCGGTCAAATCTGTGGACCAGCAGGACATGCAGGCCGCTCACAGGGCGCGCCAGCTGCTTGTCCGCCAACGCACCGCACTTATCAATCAGGTGAGGGGGCTGCTCGGCGAGCGCGGCATCACGATTGCGCAATCGCCTGAGGCATTCAAGCGAGCAATGCCCGCAATCCTTGCACAGGTTGACGGCGAACTCACGACCTTCTGCCGTACGTTAATAACGGACCTGCTGCAGGCGGTCCATGTCCTTGAGCAGCGGATCGCACAGTCCGAGGCCTGGATCAAGTCGTTCACGAAACAATCAGCTTTATGCCAGAGGATCATCGCTATCGGCGGCGTCGGGCCGATCACAGCTACTGCAATCGTCGCAGCTGTCGGTGATGCCAAGGAGTTCAAGAATGGGAGGCACCTGGCTGCATGGCTGGGGCTGGTGCCGCGCCAGTATTCGTCTGGAGGGAAGTCCTGTCTGAAGGGGATCAGCAAGCGCGGCGATGGATACCTTCGCACGCTGCTGATCCATGGCGCACGCTCCGCATTGAAGTACATCGGAGGCAAGACCGACGCACGCAGCCGATGGCTCCAGGAACTGATCGCGCGCCGCGGCTACAACTGCGCGGCAGTAGCTTTGGCGAACAAGAACGCTCGCATCATCCAGGTTTTGCTCAGCAGCGAGCGGGACTACCGACCCGCCGGCGCCTGACCTTGACATGAACTGAGCTGAACTGAGCGGCTGCGGCCGCGGCCGCGGCTGCGGAGCCTCGACGACGACACCAACTTGATAAAGGAAGGGACACCCACACCTGGTTTGCGAAGCTCTTCGAAAGTGATGACGAAACCGGTTAGACCAGCGCTCTGAGACCTGCAAATGGTGAAGGCTGGAGCAATTCTCCAAGCCGTTGAACTGCTAAGGACAGAGTGCGCGAATCTCATCGAGGCTGCGGGCGCGTTGCCGACTTCGCCCACAAGCAAGCCGGATACATGCGTGCAGACCGTTCTCATCGTTGGCGAAAGCTTGCAAAAGGCGTCGGGTCCATACATGCACCATCTGGCGCAGGACGTCGAC
>NZ_JBFUKW010000065.1:0-1440 GCF_056400665.1 Variovorax sp. P5_A3
TTGTCCGCGTTCTGCTTGACGGTGCTGGTGAGTTCCTCCATCGAGGCCGCCGTCTGTTCCAGCGAACTCGCCTGCTCTTCGGTGCGCGACGACAGGTCCTGGTTGCCCGTGGCAATCTGGCTCGACGCGGTCGCGATCGTGTCCGTGCCTGTGCGCACCTCACCCACGATCTTCACCAGGCTGTCGTTCATCTCCTTCAAGGCGATCAACAGCAGTCCGGTCTCGTCCTTCGACTGCGCCTCGATACGGCTGGTCAGGTCGCCGGATGCCACCGACTGCGCAACCTTCACCGCCTTCGACAGCGGAAGCGCCACGATGCGTGCGATCCAGAAGGCGAGTGCAAGGCCGAGCGCCACGCTGCCGAGCAGGATGCCGATGATCCAGAACCTGGCATCCGCGTAGACCCGGTCGGCCAATTCGTCCGCCTTCTTCGCACCGTCCGTGTTCACATCCGCGAGTTGCGACAGCGTCTCGGTCACGCGCTGGTTCGCGTGCGAGGATTCGCCGCGAATCAGGGCGACCGCCGCGTCCTTCTTCTGCGCGCGCGAGAAGGCGAGCACCCTCTCGTGCTCCGCCGTGTACTGGTTCAAGGCCTTGTCGAACTCCGGAAAGAGCCGTTTTTCCTCAGGCTCCGAAATAAGCGCCTCGTACTCGGAGCGGTTTTTCTGCAGATCGGTCCACGCCTCGTCCATCAGCTTTTCATAACGCGCCATGTCCGCCTCGGTGGTGGCGAGGATGTGCTGGAGTTCCTGCGAACGAAAGCGCGACATGGCGCCCTTCATGGCGAGCAGCGCGCGCGTGGCGGGCATCCAGTTCGTGGTGATGTCCGTCGACACCTGGTTGACCTTCCCGAGCTGCACCACCGAGAAGACGCCGACCAACACGGTCAACGCCAGGACCGCAATGAAGGAAATCAGCAGCTTGGCGGCGATCCTGAGGTTGTAGAACGCTTTCATCATTTCTCCCTTGGGTCCTGTGGCCTTGTGTCCTGTGAGCCCGGGCTCAGAATTCGGTCCAGTCGCCCGAGGCCGTGCCGGCACCGGCGACGGCCAGTTGGGGTTCCGTGCGGGCTGTCTTTTCGCGCACAGCCGCGGGCGCCTTGGCGCGGGCCTGCGGTGCCAGCCTGGCGGTTGCGATGGCGACCGGTGCGCTGCGTGCGAGAGCGGGGGCGGTCTGATCGCCTTGACCCAGCTTGAACACGCTCACGACCTGCGAGAGGCTGCCTGCCTGCTCCTGCAGCGATGCGGCGGCTGCGGCGGCTTCCTCGACCAGTGCGGCGTTCTGCTGCGTTACCTGGTCCATCTGCGTGATCGCCTGGTTGATCTGCTCGATGCCCGAGGTCTGCTCCTGGCTCGCCGCGGTGATCTCGCCCATGATGTYGGTCACCCGCTTCACGCTGTCGACGATCTCTTCCATCGTCTTGCCCGCTTCGGCCACCTG
>NZ_JBFUKW010000066.1:0-1389 GCF_056400665.1 Variovorax sp. P5_A3
AGCGTGAAGCGGGTGACCGACATCATGGGCGAGATCACGGCGGCGAGCCAGGAGCAGACCTCGGGCATCGAGCAGATCAATCAGGCGATCACGCAGATGGACCAGGTGACGCAGCAGAACGCGGCCCTGGTGGAAGAGGCCGCTGCTGCTGCCGCATCGCTGCAGGAGCAGGCCGGTGGCCTGTCGCAGATCGTCAGCACTTTCAAGCTCGATGACGATGACGTCGAAGCCGAACCTGTGCGTGTTGTCGCACGGTCCGCCCTCGTCGCCATCCCCGCACCGAAGGCAGGCGCGAAGACGCCTGCCGTGTCGCCCCGACCGAAGGAAACGGTCGCCCCCAAGCTGGCAGCGGCCAGCGCCGGAAGCGGCGACTGGACCGAGTTTTGAGTTCCGAGTTCCGAATCGCAATTATGAAGATATCGCCGCAAACACCATGACTTCCCTCTCCAACTTCAAGATCGGCACCCGGCTGGGACTGGGCTTCGCCGCAGTGCTTCTGTTCCTGGCCATCGTGATGGGCCTGGGACTGAGTTCCATGTCCAACATCGAGGCGCACCTCAATGGCATCGTGACGAACAACAACGTCAAGGTCGCCACGGTCAACAAGATGCTGGACTCCATCCGGGACATGGCCAACCTCGCGACCAACGTGGTGCTGCTGAGCGACGAGAAAGCGATGCGCGAGGAGATGAAGAAAATCGCGGCAGCGCGCGAGAGATACACCGAGGCCAAGACCGTGCTGGGCAAGCTGGTCGTGATGCCCGAGGGCAAGTCGCTCCTCGCGAAGGTCGAGGACACGCTGGCCGTGGCAGCGCCCCTCAACGCCCAGTTGCTCGAACTCGGGCTGGCGAACAAGAACGAGGAAGCGACCGAGCTCCTGATGAAGAAGTTCACCCCTGCCGTGCGGGCCTGCCTGGCAGCGCTGGACGACATGGTGCGTTACGAGACACGGCTGTCCGAAAAGGCCAACGAGCAGGCGACCGTCGAATACACCCGTGCGCGCGCCCTCATGATCGGGCTCGGCGCCTTCGCACTCGTCATGGGCGCGGCCATCGCGTGGCTCACCACCCGCTCCATCACCCGTCCGATCGCAGAAGCGGTGAAGGTCGCCGAGACCGTGGCCGCGGGTGACATTTCATCGCGTATCGAGGTTCGCTCGAAGGACGAGACCGGGCAGTTGATGCATGCGCTCAAGGAGATGAACGACAGCCTGGTGAAGATCGTGGGTGAGGTGCGTACGGGCACGGACACGATCGCGACCGCGTCGAGCCAGATTGCCACGGGCAACCAGGACCTGTCGTCGCGCACCGAAGAGCAGGCGAGTTCGCTGGAACAGACGGCGGCCTCGATGGAGGAACTCACCAGCACCGTCAAGCAGAACGCGGACAA
>NZ_JBFUKW010000067.1:0-1362 GCF_056400665.1 Variovorax sp. P5_A3
GTGACCTTCAACCTTCGATACCCGGGCCAGTACTTTGATCAAGAGTCCGGGCTGAACTACAACGGTCGCCGTTCGTATTCACCGGGCGGCGGGTTCTACACGCAGAACGATCCGATCGGACTTGCAGGGGGTTGGAACAGGCGCACGTAGGTCGATGCAAACGCGCTGAATTTTGCAGACCCGTCAGGGTTGCTGAGAATCTGTTTTGTGCCGGGCGGATGTGTGGACACTTCACCGCCACCGCCGATCGATCTCGACAGGCCCTACGGTAGAGGCGGTACGCCACCGATTCCGGGACTACAGCTTCCTCCTTTCACATTGCCAGGAGTTATCGCGGGAGCGTGCGGTGCGCTGGCTGATTGGATGTTCTCAAATGAAAGTAGTGCGCCAGACCCAGCCTCCGGGAGCGACCCTGATCGCGGTGACTTGACCAAAGCCGGGCGTGCTCAGCAGAAACATGGCGATCGCTCTGGCAGCGCATTTGATCCAGCAAGAGGTACGCCCGCGGACAAGAATGCTCAGGGTCAAAAGACCCTGGATGACATCGTGAATTCGCCAAGTCGCATTGACAAACCCAACCGTCATGGTGGAGTTGACGTTCGTGAAAGTCCAGGCGGGCGCGGCGCGCGATTTGGCCCCGGCGGAAAATTCACCGGTTTTCTTGAACCTTAAAGGACCAGATATGCAAAACGGCAAGTGGGAAACAACTATCTTGAGCGACGTCGACTATGAGAATCTCGTCGCAGAGATGAGTTTCGATGGTCAGTTCTTGGTGCTGTTGGATCGTGAGCAAGGCCGTGATTGCGTGTGCGTTTCTTTTCCTACAAAAGAGGGCAAACAAGGTGCGCGTATTCCGCTCGCTGAGTTCATTGAAAACCTACAGGCGGCTGCAGCCGACCTTTGCCGTTGACGAATATGACGGCGTTGGTGGCCTTCATGTACGAATGGCAAAGGGCAGCCGGTACGACAGGCTGGGCCTGCCCAGCCGCATCGTGGACGCGCTCGGCCAGGCCACGCAGATCGAGCGCGACGCGCTCGGCCGCCCGACGAGCCTCACTTTCGCCGACGGCAAGACCACCACGCTGCGCTACGACCTCAGCCCGTCGAGCATGGGCTACCTCTCCGAGATCGTCGACCGCAGCGGGGTCACCGAATWCACCCGGGACAGCTTCGGCCGCGTCACCTCGAAGCGCCAGACCCTCGCCAGCGGCCTGGTGCAGCARGTGGGCTACGGCTACGCCGCCAACGGCCTGCTCACCACCCTGAGCTACCCCAGCGGCAGCGTGCTGACGTACCTGTGCGACGCCACCGGCCGCCTGAACCAGCTCAACTGGAACGGCGCACCGCTCGTCACCGGCATCG
>NZ_JBFUKW010000068.1:0-1215 GCF_056400665.1 Variovorax sp. P5_A3
CAGGTGGCCGAAGCGGGCAAGACGATGGAAGAGATCGTCGACAGCGTGAAGCGGGTGACCGACATCATGGGCGAGATCACCGCGGCGAGCCAGGAGCAGACCTCGGGCATCGAGCAGATCAACCAGGCGATCACGCAGATGGACCAGGTGACGCAGCAGAACGCGGCACTGGTCGAGGAAGCCTCTGCTGCAGCGCAATCGCTGCAGGAGCAGGCGGGCGGCCTTTCGCAGGTCGTGAGCGTGTTCCGTCTCTAGGACTCGCAGGGACATCCGGTCTCAATATTTGCCCGCCGCTGCCGATATAGAGGAGCGACCGAAGCCAGCACTGCGCTCCGGCCCTCACCCCAACTGAAGAAAGAGTGTGATGCGTTTCAAGGATCTGAAGATCGGCACGCGCCTGGGCATCGGCTTCGCCGCCATGATGGTGCTCATGGGCCTCATTTCGGCAACCGGCATGAACCGGTTGAGCAACGTCGGAGATGCCACGGACCGGATGGTTTCGGATCCGCTGGTCAAGGAGCGGATGGTCGGCGAGTGGTCCAAGCTGCTGGGCGCGAACACCGTGCGCACCTTCGCCATGATCAAGGCCACCGACGGCGAGACGGAAGCCTATTTCAAGAGGGAGCTCGGCGCCGGCCAGGCCCTGATCAACCCGCTGCAGAAGAAGCTCGAGGAATTGCTGACATCGCCGGAGGAAAAGAAGCTCTACGGTGATGTCGCCGAGGCGCGCCGGGCCGTGCTCGAAATCCTGGGCACGCTCAACAAGCTCAAGGGGACCGGCGATGCGGAGGCAGCCAACAAGCTGGCCGACAGCCAGTTTCTCGCATCGCTGGGCAACTACCAGAAATCCGTCGACGTTCTCGCGGCGTACGAGCGCGAGCAGATCGACATGACCGCGAAGGGCATTGCCAAGGATCACGACGCAGGCCGCCTGTCGCTGATCGTTCTGTCGGCCATCGCACTGGTGGTCGGCGCCCTTGCCGCATGGCGCCTCACGGTCGGCATCGTTCGCCCGCTGGGTCGGGCCGTCGAAGTCGCGGAGGCCGTGGCCGGCGGCGACCTGGGAAGCCGCATCGAAGTGCAAAGCCGCGACGAGACGGGTCAACTGCTGCAGGCGCTGAAGAACATGAACGACAGCCTGGCGAAGGTGGTCGGCGAGGTGCGTACGGGCACGGACACGATCGCGACCGCGTCGAGCCAGATCGCGACGGGCAA
>NZ_JBFUKW010000069.1:0-983 GCF_056400665.1 Variovorax sp. P5_A3
CGGCGCCGGCATCAAGGTGCCCGATGTCGCCACGCTGGTGGACAAGCTGAAGAACGAAGCGAAGGTGATCTGATCATGACCGTACTTGTTATTGCCGAACACGACCACGCCACGCTCAAGCCGGCGACCCTGAACACCGTGACCGCAGGGATTGCCTGTGCGAGCGGTGATGTCCACGTCCTCGTGGCTGGTGCGAACGCCGCCGAAGCCGCCAAGGCGGCGGCCCAAGTCGCAGGCGTCGCCAAGGTGATCGTGGCCGACAGCCCGAGCCTGGCCGAGAACCTCGCCGAGAACGTCGCCGCCCAGATGCTGGCGATCGCGAAGAACTACAGCCACATCCTGTTCCCGGCCACGGCCAACGGCAAGAACGTCGCTCCGCGCGTGGCCGCCAAGCTGGACGTGGCCCAGATCAGCGACATCACCAAGGTCGACAGCCCTGACACCTTCGAGCGCCCGATCTATGCAGGCAACGCGATCGCCATCGTGCAGAGCAGCGATGCGATCAAGGTCGCAACCGTGCGCACCACGGGTTTCGATGCAGCAGCAGCCACCGGCGGCAGCGCAGCGGTGGAAACCGTGGACGGCGTGGCCGACAGCGGCAAGTCGAGCTTCGTGGGCCGTGAAGTCACCAAGAGCGAACGCCCTGAACTGACGGCCGCCAAGATCATCGTCTCGGGCGGCCGGGCSCTGGGCAGCGCCGAGAAGTTCACCGAAGTGATGGCGCCCCTCGCGGACAAGCTCAACGCAGGCCTGGGCGCCAGCCGCGCAGCCGTCGACGCAGGCTATGCCCCCAACGACTGGCAAGTCGGCCAGACGGGCAAGATCGTCGCGCCGCAGTTGTACATCGCAGCGGGCATCTCGGGCGCGATCCAGCATCTGGCCGGCATGAAGGACTCCAAGGTGATCGTCGCGATCAACAAGGACGAAGAAGCGCCGATCTTCAGCGTGGCCGACTACGGCCTCGTGGCGGACCTGTTCACGGC
>NZ_JBFUKW010000070.1:0-935 GCF_056400665.1 Variovorax sp. P5_A3
GCGTTCACGCGTTCACCACCCAGCCCAGCCCCGCGAGCACCGCCCCGCCCCCGATCACCGGGCGCGGGCCGAACTTGTCCACCAGCCAGCCTTCCACCGGCACCAGCCAGGTCTCCACCACCACGAAGATCGAGAACGACAGCTGGATCGCCGTCAGGCCCCAGTGGTTCTTCGCCTCCATCGGGTTCACGAACAGCGTCCATCCGTACTGCAGGTTGGCGATCAGCGCCATGCACAGGATGCCCATTCCCAGTTGCATCCAGCGGTACGCCGCACCGTGAGCCACCTTCTCCGCGGGCTTCGCATGCGGCAGCGCAACTGCAATCGATTGACGGTCCATCTCGAACCTCCTTGTCTCTGAGTGTGGGGTTGACTAAACAGCCGCTCGAATCGGTTTGACACTACACGTCTGACGATTCGATGAAGAGCGACTGTCAAAGCAGCGACCCAAAAAACTCTTGACTCGAATCAAGTTCCGAGAAAGAGGTCATGCTCGTTCTCCCTAAGTTGCCGAAGCAATGCGGACGCGCGATTCGACGCGTGCCGGACCAAAGGCGAATGTTGCCTTCGTGCATGGCCTTCGGTTCTCGTGCTTGCGACGCCGACTGTCGAACTTGAGAAACTTGACCCGGGTCAACTTGCGCCAACGATCATCACTTCATACTCGGCGCGGTCCGCATCTCACAAGATCCACGATGACTGAAGGCAACTCTTCTCCGACTTCTTCTTCGACTTCCTCTCCGCCCGATGCGCTGGGCGTCGTTCGCAATGTCCTGGCGCAGCACGCAGGCGAGCCCGGTGCGCTGCTGC
Source organism: Variovorax sp. P5_A3 (assembly GCF_056400665.1). Classification (NCBI taxonomy): domain Bacteria; kingdom Pseudomonadati; phylum Pseudomonadota; class Betaproteobacteria; order Burkholderiales; family Comamonadaceae; genus Variovorax; species Variovorax sp. P5_A3. Next base: position 811 of record NZ_JBFUKW010000070.1, read on the forward strand.
CGATCCTGCATGACGTGCAGGACGCGCTGGGTCATGTGCCCGCGCAGTCGGTGGCGACGATCGCCGAAGCGTTGAATCTCTCGCGCGCCGAAGTGTACGGCGTGGTCACGTACTACCACCACTTC
>NZ_JBFUKW010000071.1:0-833 GCF_056400665.1 Variovorax sp. P5_A3
TACGTGCGCCTGTTCCAACCCCCTGCAAGTCCGATCGGATCGTTCTGCGTGTAGAACCCGCCGCCCGGTGAATACGAACGGCGACCGTTGTAGTTCAGCCCGGACTCTTGATCAAAGTACTGGCCCGGGTATCGAAGGTTGAAGGTCACCGGCGTGCCGAAGACCGTGCCGGTGCCGGGCGCGGCGAACCGGTTGGCCGCGGTGGTGGGCTGCTCCTCCCCGAAGGCGCTGTAAGACCACTGCCAAACCGGTTGCCCGCTGTCATTCGTGAGCCGCCTCGGCGTATTCAGGTGATCGCTGTGCACCGCGTACTTGCTGCCGTTGACGACAACCGCGATCGGCATGACGCCGTTGGCCGTTGGCAGGTAGACGTACTGCGTGCTACCCGTGCTGTTCGCCCCACCCGTGCCCGTCTCCGCGATCAGGCTGCCGTCCTCGTCATAGGTGAAGGCAAAGCCCAACTGCTCAGCCTCCGTCACGCTCGGCGCCCAGAACTTCGTGAAGAAGTCGATCAGACTCTGCAGGAACCCCGGATCGCCCTCATCCCCCTCGCTCGGCGGATACAGCGGCTCGGTCTTGAACACCCGCTGCCCYAGCGCGTTGTGCGCATACCGCGTCGTCGGGCTGGTGTCCGTGGCTCCCGTCGTCGCAGCGCTGAGCCGCCCTTCCGCGTTGTAGGTGTAGCTCAACCCATCGCTGACCAGATAGCCATTGGCGTTGTAGCCGTAGACCACGCTGGTCGTCGCACTCCCGCTGGTCTGCGTGAAGCCGGTGAGCTTGTTGCTCGCCCCCTCGATGCCGTAGCCGCGGCTGGTCGTCACCCCGTCGAGGGT
>NZ_JBFUKW010000072.1:0-816 GCF_056400665.1 Variovorax sp. P5_A3
CCCGGTGCGCTGCTGCCGATCCTGCATGACGTGCAGGACGCGCTGGGTCATGTGCCCGCGCAGTCGGTGGCGACGATCGCCGARGCGTTGAATCTCTCGCGCGCCGAAGTGYACGGCGTGGTCACGTACTACCACCACTTCCGCGCCGAACCCGCGGCACGCCATGTGGTGCAGATCTGTCGTGCCGAGGCCTGCCAGTCCATGGGGGCTGATGCGCTGGTCGCGCACGCGCAGCAGCACCTGGGCTGTGCGATGCATGGCACCTCCAGGGACGGCGCRTTCACGCTCGAACCGGTGTTCTGCCTCGGACTGTGTGCCTCCTCGCCCGCGATGATGCTGGACGACCAGCCGCACGCGCGCATGACRCCGCGAGCCTTCGATGCCTTGCTCGCAGAGGCCGGGAGCGCGCGATGACCGCGACCACCGTCTACGTTCCCCGCGACTCTGCCGCGCTGGCGGTCGGCGCCGATCGGGTGGCGCGCCGCATCGCCGAAGAAGCCGCCGCGCGCGGGCTGGACATCCGCATCGTGCGCAACGGCTCGCGCGGCATGTTCTGGCTCGAAGTGCTGGTGGAAGTGGCRACSCCKGCRGGGCGCGTCGCCTACGGCCCGGTGAGCGTCGACGACGTCGCCGGCCTGTTCGATGCCGGATTCCTCGAAGGCGCGGTACACGCGCTCGGCCATGGCTTGACGGASGAGATCCCCTACCTGAAGAAGCAGGAGCGGCTCACCTTCGCGCGCATGGGCATCACCGACCCGGTGTCGCTGGCCGACTACCAGGCGCACGAGGGCTTCGCAGGACTGCGTGCGGCACTCG
>NZ_JBFUKW010000073.1:0-811 GCF_056400665.1 Variovorax sp. P5_A3
TGTGGGATGCGGCCACCGGTGCCCAGATCGGCCCGGCCCTCAAGCACGACCACTGGGTCAATGGCGCCGTGTTCTCGGCCGACCAGCACCGCATCCTGACCTGGAGCTCGGACGCAACGGCGCGGCTGTGGGATGCGGCCACCGGTGCCCAGATTGGCCCGGCCCTCAAGCACGACTCGATAGTCGATGGCGCCGTGTTCTCGGCCGACCAGCACCGCATCCTGACCTGGAGCGCCGACGCCACGGCGCGGCTGTGGGATGCGGCCACCGGTGCCCAAGTCGGCCCGGCCCTCAAACACGACCGGCTGGTCCGTGGCGCCGTGTTCTCGGCCGACCAGCACCGCATCCTGACCTGGAGCGCCGACGCCACGGCGCGGCTGTGGGATGCGGCCACCGGTGCCCAGATTGGCCCGGCCCTCAAGCACGACCAGCCCGTCAATGGCGCCGTCTTCTCGGCCGACCAGCACCGCATCCTGACCTCGAGCGCCGACGCAACGGCGCGGCTGTGGGATGCGGCCGCCGGTGCCCAGATTGGCCCGGCCCTCAAGCACGACCAGACGGTCTATGGCGCCGTCTTCTCGGCCGACCAGCACCGCATCCTGACTTGGAGCGAGGACGCAACAGCGCGGCTGTGGGATGCGGCCACCGGTGCCCAGATCGGCCCGGCCCTCAAGCACGACAAGGCGGTCTATGGCGCCGTGTTCTCGGCCGACCAGCACCGCATCCTGACCTGGAGCTCGGACGCAACGGCGCGGCTGTGGGATGCGGCCACCGGTTCTCAGATCGGCCCGGCCCTCAAGCACGACAAGGC
>NZ_JBFUKW010000074.1:0-790 GCF_056400665.1 Variovorax sp. P5_A3
CCTCCAGAGGTAGTCCAAGATTTCTGCCGCACCCCCAGGTGGTCAGTCATCAGCTGGCATCTCTCAGAGTGGGTGATGAAGCCACAAATCCCACCTGCGGCGCTCTCCGCTTAGCCCCTGAGGGCGGAGAAACAGATGCCGGCCTACGTTCGAGATGGTGGAAATCCATCCTGGGAGAAATCGCTCGGCGCCACCCTGTCGTTTTGCACAAGGCGCGCACCATGACTAAATCAAACGCCCGACAGCCGTCCCGCCCGCCGTAGAGGCGAGGCCTGGTGGTCGTGGATCAGCCTCCGGGCAAAACATCGAGCAGAGTCGTGCCGGATGGGACGGGAAGCGAACACCGGGTTTCCTGGCACGCCGGACATCGGGACTGATGCGGCGCAGACCGAGGAGGGCGAGGGGGACGAGAGCGCCAGGCAGTGATCAGTACGTGGCTGGGAGCGGCCCTGGCGGCCGCCCCCAGCCGACGGTCTACTTTTGAGGCTTACCTAGGTGCTGGCGTACTGCGTCGGCGCTGACGCCGACAGCCGCGACTGCCTCACGGAGCTTTTCCTCAGAGATCCCAAGGGCCTGAGTCCAGTAGCGGACCTCATGGTCCTCATTCACGTTGATTCGTGCGCGGTCCTGCGCACCGCGGTTGGTGGTGTCGTCTGGCATTCGAGGTCTCCTTACTTCGGGTTCTGAGGAGTTGCTGGGCTGTCGGGCGCTCCGCGCTCGTTCCCCGTTGTCACGTTCGGCCCATCGTTTGGACCGATCGGACCTTCGCCGCCCGGCTCGATCTTCGAAG
>NZ_JBFUKW010000075.1:0-777 GCF_056400665.1 Variovorax sp. P5_A3
CTGTCGCTGGCCTCGGGATCTTCGTTCGCGCAGAAGGCCTATCCGACACCCGATGCCGCGGCGCAGGCCTTCGTCGACGCCATTGCGCACAGCGATGTGGTCGCCTTGCGAACCGTGCTCGGCCCCGACTGGCGCCGCTTCGTGCCCGAAGGCAGCCTCGACGAGGAGGACATCTACAGCTTCCTCGGCGCCTGGGCCAAGCAGCACAAGGTCGTCCAGGAAGGACCCGCCAAGGCGGTGCTCGCGGCGGGCGATGGCGACTGGACGCTGCCGATACCGATCGTGAAGAACGCCGCYGGCTGGCATTTCGACCCGMGTGCSGGCGCCGACGCCATGCGCACCCGCCGCATCGGGCGCAACGAGCTTGCCGCGATGCAGGCCGCGCTGGCGTACTTCGATGCGCAGAAGGAATACGCGCAGAAGGATCGCGACGGCAACGGCGTGCTCGAATACGCGCAGAAGTTCGTGAGTTCACCCGGCAAGCACGACGGGCTTTACTGGCCCGACGCCACCGGGCAGGACGAGAGCCCGCTCGGSCCGCTGTACGCGGGCCAGAGGGCCGGCGAGGGCTAYCACGGCTATCACTTCAAGATCCTCRAGGCGCAGGGCAAGGATGCGCCKGGCGGCGCCTACGACTACGTGATCGGCAACCGCATGCGCAGCGGGTTCGCGCTGGTGGCATGGCCGATCCGCTACGGCGAAACGGGCGTCATGAGCTTCATGGTCAGCCACGACGGCACGTTGTACGAGAAGGACCTCGGACCTGGCAGCGATGCC
>NZ_JBFUKW010000076.1:0-557 GCF_056400665.1 Variovorax sp. P5_A3
GCTGGCGCACCAGGAGGATCTGGCGCGCCTGATGACCCTCGAGCAGGGCAAGCCGCTGGCCGAGGCGCGCGGTGAGATCGCCTATGCCGCGTCGTTCATCGAATGGTTCGGCGAGGAGGGCAAGCGCGTCGACGGCGAGGTGCTGCAGGSGCAGCGGGCGTCACGCAGGGCCCATTGATCGACGGGCGCGCCATCACCAAGGTGCGCCAGCACATCGACGATGCGCTGACCCAGGGCGCGAAATTGCAGACCGGCGGCAGTGGCCATTCGCTCGGCGGAAACTTCTTCGAGCCCACGGTGCTGACCGGCATGACGCAATCGATGCGCGTCGCGGGCGAGGAAACCTTCGGGCCGGTGGCGCCGCTGTTCCGCTTCGAGACCGAGGACGGCGCCATTGCGATGGCCAATTGCCACGGTGTTCGGGCTCGCCGCCTATGTCTTCACCGAGGACAGGCGCCGCATCCGGCGCGTCAGCGAGTCGCTCGAGACCGGCATGGTGGGCGTCAACACCGGGCTGATCTCGAACGAGGTCGCGCCCTTCGGCGGCGTCAAGCAGT
>NZ_JBFUKW010000077.1:0-553 GCF_056400665.1 Variovorax sp. P5_A3
CAGCCAGCGCTGATCCGTTGCCGGAACATCTCTCGGTGGCCGAGGCGAAGCACCTGATCGCATTCCTGTCCAACGCGCGCCCTCGCCCCGGGGTCAGTGGCGCACGGCGAGATGCCCATGCGGCGTTCACGTGGCAGGAGCTTCGCAATCGCGTTGCGGTCGCACTGCACCTGGGCGGCGGACTGACCCCCGCAGAAGTACGCGCGCTCACGCTCGATTCGCCAATCTCGCGCGGCGGCCGCGTGCGGGATCGGCCCTGGAAGATTTCCATCCCCGCCAGTGGGGACTCGCCAGCACGAGAAACGCCGATTGCGCCTTGGGCCGGCGAGCTCCTGCAGCACTGGCTCCTGGTTCGCTCCGAACGAAAGATTCCGGGCGAGATACTTTTCCCGTCAACGGCGACGGGCAAGCCCTGGAGCAAGCAATCCCATTACTCGGCAACACGGCAGTTGCTCGCGGACGCGGGTCTCGATGGCAACGAAGGCGGAACCTTCAAGCTTCGACACACCTTCGCGATGCGCCAACTGCGACGCGGAACGGCGCCCGCGGAAGT
>NZ_JBFUKW010000078.1:0-553 GCF_056400665.1 Variovorax sp. P5_A3
ACTTCCGCGGGCGCCGTTCCGCGTCGCAGTTGGCGCATCGCGAAGGTGTGTCGAAGCTTGAAGGTTCCGCCTTCGTTGCCATCGAGACCCGCGTCCGCGAGCAACTGCCGTGTTGCCGAGTAATGGGATTGCTTGCTCCAGGGCTTGCCGGCTGCCGTTGACGGGAAGAGCGTTTCGCCGGGAATCTTTCGTTCGGAGCGAACCAGGAGCCAGTGCTGCAGGAGCTCGCCGGCCCAAGCCGCAATCGGCGTTTCTCGTGCTGGCGAGTCCCCACTGGCGGGGATGGAGATCTTCCAGGGCCGATCCCGCACGCGGCCGCCGCGCGAGATCGGCGAATCTAGCGTCAGCGCGCGGACCTCTGCGGGTGTCAGTCCGCCGCCCAGGTGCAGCGCGACCGCAACGCAATTGCGAAGCTCCTGCCACGTGAACGCCGCATGGGCATCTCGCCGTGCGCCACTGACCCCGGGGCGAGGGCGCGCGTTGGACAGGAATGCGATCAGGTGCTTCGCCTCGGCCACCGAGAGATGTTCCGGCAACGGATCAGCGCTGGCTG
>NZ_JBFUKW010000079.1:0-512 GCF_056400665.1 Variovorax sp. P5_A3
CGGCGCCGGCATCAAGGTGCCCGATGTCGCCACGCTGGTGGACAAGCTGAAGAACGAAGCGAAGGTGATCTGATCATGACCGTACTTGTTATTGCCGAACACGACCACGCCACGCTCAAGCCGGCGACCCTGAACACCGTGACCGCAGGCATTGCCTGTGCGAGCGGCGATGTCCACGTCCTCGTGGCTGGTGCGAACGCCGCCGAAGCCGCCAAGGCCGCGGCCCAAGTCGCAGGCGTCGCCAAGGTGATCGTGGCCGACAGCCCGAGCCTGGCCGAGAACCTCGCGGAGAACGTCGCAGCGCAAGTGCTGGCGATCGCGAAGAACTACAGCCACATCCTGTTCCCGGCCACGGCCAACGGCAAGAACGTCGCACCTCGCGTGGCCGCCAAGCTGGACGTGGCCCAGATCAGCGACATCACCAAGGTCGACAGCCCTGACACCTTCGAGCGCCCGATCTATGCAGGCAACGCGATCGCCATCGTGCAGAGCAGCGATGCGATCAAGGTCGC
>NZ_JBFUKW010000080.1:0-507 GCF_056400665.1 Variovorax sp. P5_A3
ATCGAAGTGCAAAGCCGCGACGAGACGGGTCAACTGCTGCAGGCGCTGAAGAACATGAACGACAGCCTGGCGAAGGTGGTCGGCGAGGTGCGTACGGGCACGGACACGATCGCGACCGCGTCGAGCCAGATCGCGACGGGCAACCAGGATCTGTCGTCGCGCACCGAAGAGCAGGCCAGCTCGCTGGAGCAGACAGCGGCCTCGATGGAAGAACTCACCAGCACCGTCAAGCAGAACGCGGACAACGCGCGTCAGGCGAACCAGTTGGCCGTCTCGGCCTCCGAAGTCGCGGTCAAGGGCGGCAGCGTGGTCTCGCAGGTGGTGGACACCATGGGCTCGATCAATGCGTCATCCCGCAAGATCGTCGACATCATCGGCGTGATCGACGGCATCGCCTTCCAGACCAACATCCTGGCGCTGAATGCCGCTGTCGAAGCAGCACGCGCCGGCGAGCAAGGCCGTGGATTTGCTGTTGTGGCCTCCGAAGTCCGCAACCTCGCGCAACGC
>NZ_JBFUKW010000081.1:0-441 GCF_056400665.1 Variovorax sp. P5_A3
ACACGCGCTCGGCCACACGCGCTCGGCCATGGCTTGACGGAGGAGATCCCCTACCTGAAGAAGCAGGAGCGGCTCACCTTCGCGCGCATGGGCATCACCGACCCGGTGTCGCTGGCCGACTACCAGGCGCACGAGGGCTTCGCAGGACTGCGTGCGGCACTCGCCATGGCACCCGCCGACGTCGTGCAGCAGGTGCTGGATTCGGGCCTGCGCGGTCGCGGCGGTGCGGCCTTTCCGGCGGGCATCAAGTGGAAGACCGTGCTCGCCACGGAGGCCGCGCAGAAGTACGTCGTCTGCAACGCGGACGAGGGCGATTCGGGGACCTTCTCCGACCGCATGACGATGGAGGGCGACCCGTTCATGCTGATCGAAGGCATGACGATCGCCGGCATCGCCACCGGCGCCACCCAGGGCTACGTCTACGTGCGCTCCGAATACCCG
>NZ_JBFUKW010000082.1:0-399 GCF_056400665.1 Variovorax sp. P5_A3
GAAGGCAATGCCATCGATCACGCCGATGATGTCGACGATCTTGCGCGATGAGGCGTTGATCGAGCCCATGGTGTCGACCACTTGCGAGACCACGCTGCCGCCCTTGACCGCGACTTCGGAGGCCGAGACGGCCAGTTGGTTCGCCTGGCGCGCGTTGTCCGCGTTCTGCTTGACGGTGCTGGTGAGTTCTTCCATCGAGGCCGCCGTCTGCTCCAGCGAGCTGGCCTGCTCTTCGGTGCGCGACGACAGGTCCTGGTTGCCCGTCGCGATCTGGCTCGACGCGGTCGCGATCGTGTCCGTGCCCGTACGCACCTCGCCGACCACCTTCGCCAGGCTGTCGTTCATGTTCTTCAGCGCCTGCAGCAGTTGACCCGTCTCGTCGCGGCTTTGCACTTCGAT
>NZ_JBFUKW010000083.1:0-363 GCF_056400665.1 Variovorax sp. P5_A3
TGGCCGCTTGCCGGCCGTCATCTTGCCGTCGAAAGTTCATACCGCGCAAATGAAGTGGTGCCCTTTTGAACGACGCTATGCAGGACAAAACCAAAGTCCTCGTAGAGACTTCGGAGCCCTTGTCGGTTCGCGACGCAGTCCAGGCGAAGGTAAGCACGTCCGAGCCGTTCAGCTCGCGCTCTGGCATATGACAGCAGTTCGTTCGAAACTCCCTTCTTCGCCCATGCTCGGCGTACGGCTAGCTTGTGAACGAACGCCGAGGTGCCCGGCAGAACTTCGGGCCAAAAGAAGGTGTCCTCCAACTCGAACTTCATGACCCCAGCCAAGTGCTCGCCGTCACGGGCAACGTGGTAGAGCCCAGCG
>NZ_JBFUKW010000084.1:0-355 GCF_056400665.1 Variovorax sp. P5_A3
CCTGCGGTCACGGTGTTCAGGGTCGCCGGCTTGAGCGTGGCGTGGTCGTGTTCGGCAATAACAAGTACGGTCATGATCAGATCACCTTCGCTTCGTTCTTCAGCTTGTCCACCAGCGTGGCGACATCGGGCACCTTGATGCCGGCGCCGCGCTTCGGGGGCTCGGAGACCTTCAGGGTCTTCAGGCGCGGCTTGACGTCCACGCCGAGGTCCTCGGGYTTCACGGTGTCGAGCTGCTTCTTCTTGGCCTTCATGATGTTGGGCAAGGTCACGTAGCGCGGCTCGTTCAGGCGCAGGTCGGTGGTGATGACTGCGGGGAGCGACAGAGAGATGGTTTCCAGGCCGCCGTCGACTTC
>NZ_JBFUKW010000085.1:0-350 GCF_056400665.1 Variovorax sp. P5_A3
ACCTGGTCCATCTGCGTGATCGCCTGGTTGATCTGCTCGATGCCCGAGGTCTGCTCCTGGCTCGCCGCGGTGATCTCGCCCATGATGTCGGTCACCCGCTTCACGCTGTCGACGATCTCTTCCATCGTCTTGCCCGCTTCGGCCACCTGCTTGCTGCCTTCCTCGACCTTCTCCACCGAGTCGCCGATCAGCGTCTTGATTTCCTTGGCTGCCGCTGCGGAGCGTTGCGCGAGGTTGCGGACTTCGGAGGCCACAACAGCAAATCCACGGCCTTGCTCGCCGGCGCGTGCTGCTTCGACWGCGGCATTCAGCGCCAGGATGTTGGTCTGGAAGGCAATGCCATCGATCAC